>CP003083.1:307276-614553 GCA_000306725.1 Methanolobus psychrophilus R15
CACAAGAGCACTCGCTTTTGATCTTGAACAAGCCTTCAAAAACTGTGAACAAGTGCTCTTTTTTCTCCATCATGCTTCTATCTGAAAGTTAGTTAGGTGCTAACTAATTATATAGTTGTCGGCTATAAAAGATGCTAAAGAACGACAGAACCTTAAAAGGATTAACTTTAATGAAATAATTCCTCACTTACAATTCAGTCACTGGTTGAGAATTCTCCAGATAATGCTGGAAGAGTTCTTTTCCCCATTCAAGAGATTCCTGACTGGAACATAGAATATGATTTATATCAATATTCTTTTGGCTTGTCAACAGGCGCAGGAGAAGATAATAATCGTTATGGGCAACGACTTGAATGCCCATTTCCTTAGAGTGCACAAAGAGGTTGAATGATTTACTTCCAAGAAGCCTGTCAAAGACTTCATAGTGATATGTTCGCATTGTCTCAAGCACTTCTTTAGTAGTAATAATATACAGCTTGACGTTCTTCCGGATCATGTCAGTGAATACTGCCGGATAATCGGGGTGGAAAAAAGAAGTAATTACATAGAAAGCTTCAGACATGAAGGTTGTTCTGACAACTTCCTGGTTAAGCTGGTATGATTCTGTGATCGTGAGATTTACTTCCTTGCATTTTCCAAGTTTCCTTAGTCTCTCAAAAAGGCGAGGCGGGATGAAATCAAGATTATGCGTTCCCCAGTACTCAGTGCCATCATTGAAAACCTCAAGAATACCCAATAAAGGACCCATCTTATCCACAATCAGTTTTCCAAGAGTTGTTAATTCATAAGCATCTTTTGCACCGGTGACCAGATGATGGTCTTCCAGTATCCTTACCTGTGGAAGTAACGCCTGCCTTGTTGCTTTTAATGATTTGAGAATGAACTCCATTTCCTTAGGACCGTCATGCAACAATAAAAGGACGTTCATTCTCTTCTCTGAAGCAAATATAACATCAAGTAGTGGTTTCTTCATAAGTATCATAACCCTTGGAGTTCCGGCTCACTCTGTATTTTGGCACTATCCATTAAAGCCAACTAACCCCTACAATATCACTATGTAAATAAGGCTATTTATAGCAAATCGAATGAAGCCCCGTAAAACCCTTGTATGAACCCCGATATTCCCTAAGGGCGAGCCGCTGGTTTTGTCTTTCCCCTCACAAGAGAAGCAAACACCCCCACAAGACAGAATATTGTGAACAAGACAAATACATAGTGCAGGCTTGTAACAAACTGCGGGTAATATTCAGGCGTGATCACTACAGGGCCGGTAACAACTGCAAGGATCATCATTGCAATTCCCATTGAAAGCATCTGGCCAAGAAGCCGCATGGTCCCACTCATGCCGGATGCAACGCCGTAGAATCTTTTATCGACCGAGCTCATGATTACATTGGTGTTAGGAGATGAAAATAGCCCGAAACCTGTGCCAAGTATCAGGAGAGCGACTACCATGTACCATATAGGCGTCGTCTCTGCAATGAATGTCAATAGGAAGAGCCCAACCGTAATGATGGCCATTCCCAGAGATGCAATGAATCGAGGCTCAACTCTATCAGAGAGCCGGCCGGCAATGGGTGAGATTATAGCCTGGACAACAGGCTGTGCTATAAGGATAAATCCGGCCTGCTGGGGAGTGAAGCCTTTTGTGTACTGCAGGTCAAGGCTCAGTAGGAAAGTAACTGCAAATGTTGCACTGTAACTGATCAGTGCAGAAAGGTTTGACAGGGCAAAGACCCGGTTTTTAGTAAGGAGTCTGATGTCAAGGACAGGATAAGGTATTCTCATCTCGTACAGGACAAAGATGATTACCCCGATAATTCCTGTTACTATGAGGAAAGCGCCTTCCATGTCAGGGAGGATCGAGAAGCCGTACATAACGGCAACCACCGCTGAGCCATAGATGACCGAACCAATTACGTCGAACTTTTCTCCTTTGCATTCGGTCCATTCCCCTCTAAGCCTCCATTTGATAAGAAGGATCGTTATGATGCCTATGGGTACATTTACCAAGAAAATACTCCTCCATCCAAGGTGCTGGGTCATTATTCCTCCAATAAAGGGGCCGCTGGAAAGTCCGATATAGACCGCAGTGATATAAATGCCCAGAGCCGTTCCCCTCTCTCCCGGGGGGAAGGCAGAAGTAACAATAGCAGCCCCCGTACCGAAGATCATTGCACTTCCCATACCCTGGATAACACGAATTACGATCAACATCTCTGTTGAAGAAACCATGACCATCACCAGGGATGCGAGGCTGAAGACCGCTATGCCGTAAAGAAATATCTTTTTTCTCCCGTAGATATCGGCTATCTTCCCAAATGGAACAAGGAACACAGCTGAAGAGAGCAGATATGCGGTCGCAACCCATGAAAGGGCAATAGCATCCATGTGGAATTCTGCCCCCAATGTCGGCAGCGCGATATTTACCGCTGAGCCATCAAAAGGAGTTATGAATCCTGCAAGTACAGCAATAAAGAGCACAATTCGTTTTTCGGAACTGGGAATAACATCAGGGGTATGGCATATCCCCAAAGATGCAGAACCTGATCCGGCATTTCCAGCAGATGGGACCGAGCTGCTTGTTTTCTTTACCATTACACACCTGCTAAGCAAAGTCATCTCTCTTTGAAAGGTAGAGTAATTCATTTGTTATAAATACTAATAGCCTCATAAGTAAACTGTTGAAGTGGTGCTATGTGCAAATGCAATTACTTGAGAGGAGATACCGTAGATGAAAAAGCCTTTGCTTGATGTGCTGTTCATGTCAGAGAAACGAAAACAAGTGCTTTTGCTACTGCAGGAAGGACCGCAGGAAATGGAAGAGATCCTTAAGTCTCTTGGTACCAACAGACAGGCACTGCTTCCACAGATAAGGATACTGGAAGATCATTATCTTGTTGATCATTACAGAGATACTTACGAACTGACAGTTGTTGGAAAACTGATAGTTGATAAAATGAAACCTTTTTTAGATACTCTTGAGACCATTGATAGCTACATTTCTTACTGGGGAACTCATGATATTGATTTCATCCCCCCTCATATTATAAAAAGAATTAAAGAGGTCAGAGGTTGCGAAGTCATCGAGCCGAGTCTGGTGAATATATATGAGATAAACATGGATTTTGTTGAGATGTCGAAGGGATCAAGCTCACTATTCTTTATATTTACTTTTATGCACCCTACTTTCCCTACGATAATGGAGCAATTTATCCGGAACAACATAAATGTTTCAATAGTAATGTCCAGGGAAGTGCTTGCAAAAATAAAAGATGAGTGGCAGGATGAATTTTATAGGTTCGTTTCATCCGGGAAAGTTAAATTCTACTTATGCCAAAAGGACATTCGATTGCTATCTTTATCTTTAAGTGATTATTGCTTCGTTTTACGACTATTCTCTAAAAATAATGAATTCAGCAACAGGCAATTATTCTGCTGCAATCCTGAAGCATACCAATGGAGTAAAGATCTTTTTGAATATTACCTGAAGGATTCGATATTGGTAACTGCGTTATAAAGCCGACATTAAGTGTTCTCAGAGGACACCTTTCATTTTTGAGATCATACTATCCGAAATTATGTGGACCTCTATTGAGAGGACTATGCCTGCTATGGCTGCTGCAATAAAGTTTGGAGGCATATTCTGCAGATCGACACCTGCAAGCAGAAGTAAAGGAACCACTATCAGTGCAAGATTTGCCACGATGGACAGGGGTCCGAGAATCGGGTTATGAGAGAAGCCCCTGTGTTTGAATATGACCTTGTAGGGCCACCAGAGTATCCTGAACATCTTCCATCTTCTGTAGGAATTGCTGTCGATGTCCAGGTCCGGGCTGAGGAAGAATGTTGCGAAAAGGTAGGCGACAGAAAAGATGAGTATAGTGTAAGTGTTAAGGTAGCTGCCAATTACAGCATTTCCATATTCTGTTGAAAGGTAATACAAGCCTGCTATTGAGGCCATCAGTACTACAGCATTAATCATTTCATGCGTTTTTCCGTCCGGCATTGTTTATCGGTCCCCTCATTATGAATTGAAATATTCAATGTTGCGATCATTATTATAATCTTCGTATCCTGATAATGATTGTATGCGGGAATGACATCCTGTGCATTCTCACACTCGCTCACCTCCAGCCTGCTCATGGCTCATGAGGTAACCACCAAACTCAACCAAAAAGAAATGAGAATATATGAGAATACATTAAACTGAACCAGCAGCATGTACAGCCCGGTACCTGCGAAAATGCTAACCATAACGTTGCGTTTCCACACGTGCAGCGCTGTGACTGAGACTATCGTGAAGAGTTCCGGTGCTCCGTAAGGAGCCTGGGACCATTGTACATCCTTGAGGCAATAGATAAGCAACAACAGGAGAATCATTGGTGGGAGATTGTTTTCGATGGTCGATAGGAGTTCCGGCGGTTCTCTTGAGCTGAAGAATACAAAAGGCAGGGCTCTCGTGGCAAATGTAGCCAAGGATACAGCTGCTATAACCACCAGCATATAGGCAGTTTCGTTCATCATCTCTCCTCCTTTGGAGCAGTTTCAGCAACTGACCGATCTGCATGTTTACTTCTCATAGTCCTCTCATATATCATCAAAATAAAGGTGCCGATAATGATAGAAAACAGCAGCATGTTTTCCGGGCTGAAGAGCATAAGAGATATGACACCGGCACCAATTGCCGCCATGAAGGGGAAACGTGTCTTTGAAGCATAATACTGCTCAATGGTCAGTACCATAAAGAGTGCGGTCAGCACAAAAGTGAGCCCTTCAAGATTAAGCCTGAGCATAGAACCCAGTACAGCTCCAAGGACTGAACCCACTATCCAGTACAGGTGGTCCAGCGCAGATATGTAAAAATAGAACCTGGCCTTTGAAGCTCCTTCCGGGACCCTGGTGGTAGTGAGCAGCGCATAAGTTTCGTCGGTGAGCGCGAATATGAGGTAGGGCTTGACCTTACCCACGCCGGAGAACTTGTCCAGCAGAGACAGGCCGTAAAAAGAGTGTCTCAGGTTTATCAGGAGTGTGACCGTGACAAATTCCATAAGCTGCGCACCCGCTGCCAGCAGCGCCACAGCGATGAACTGTCCCGCTCCGGTATAGACGAATATACTCATCACAAGCGCATATATCCAGTGATAACCGGCGCCTGCAAGCAGGAATCCAAAAGCCATTCCCCTGGGAATTAACTATTTATTAGTCATATCCCAATATAACAAAGGAAGCCAAAGAAATGAATAGAAACGACCTTGCTAATGAGCCAACTGTAAAGAAGCTTTTTGCCTTGATATCCCCTGCGGACAGGACCCGCGATAACTACCTTTCATCATTGATGCATTATACCGATTTCACCGGGCTTACACCAACGCAGTTAATAGATGAAGCCAACGCAGACATACGCGCAGGCAAGTTAATGATTGAACGCGGCGTATTTACAAGGATACCAAACTTTAGGATGCACCTTGAATCAACCAGCTTAACAGGCAGGCCAAGAGCACCCGCGACAGTTCACAAATACGTCAATTGCATATCTTCTTTTTATCAAGCGTTTTATGTTGATATCCCAAAGATGCCACGCGGAAGGAACCGGACCAAGCCATTAAAAGAGAATCTTAAGAGAGCTGACAAGGAAGATATACAGGCATTGCAGGATGTAACCAGCTTAAGAGACAATGCAATTATGCTATGTGGTGTTTCCTCCGGTATGGGAGCGGCAGAGATAGCAAGCCTTACACTTCAAGCCTTTAAGGAAGGATACGATCCTGCAACGGGGATAACTACCTTTGATATGCGAAGGCGTAAGGTAGGAGTAGATTTTATCACTTTCATAAGCCCGGAGGCATCGCAGGCAGTTCTTAAATATATTGAATGGCGTGACAGGCCAGCCACTACAGGCAGACAAGGCGACATTTTAGAGTATGAGAAGCGCAGGACCACACCAGGGAGTTATCTCTTTGTATCCGCGAAGGTTGGCAAGGACTATTTACTTACACGCAATGAAGAAAAGCGACAATGCACCGCGCATTCTATTGTTAGGATATATCAGAGGATAAGAGCGAATGCAGGATTCGAACGGACACCGGGACATTTCCACCCGGTAAGATCACACAATATGCGCAAATTCTTTAACAGCAATCTTAAGAATGCGGGATGTGATGGTGATTTAGTGGAGTATTTCATGGGTCACACTTTGGACGGAAGCAAGGGTACATATTATGAAGGCGATCCCGTAAAGCTCCGCGAGATTTATAAAAAGTTCATTCCCTACATAACGATTAGGAAAGATTTAGATGTTTCTGAATCTCCTGAATATCAGAGCATAAAGAAGGAAAACGTCATATTGCAGGCAGAGACAGCCCGGCATGTTGTGGAACGTTCGGAATTGTCAGAAATACGCAAGGAAAACGAGGATATGAAAAATAAGTTAGATGATATGAAAAATATGATAAATGAAGCAATCGCGGCGAAGGTTGCCGAAATGCTGAAAAAGCAATAAACTTTTTTCCCATGCGGTGACACCTACACCACACCGCATATTTAAAAATTTTACATTTACGTTTCTATTTCAAATTTAATTTAATCGTGATATACTGACATTGCTATTTTTATAAATATCCATTTTATACATTTTTTGCATATATTATATTAAATTACCCTCATATGAGGGATATTATATTAAAATCGTTATGCATTGACTGTATAGTATAAAGTCCTTATGTAGTATGCGATATATGATTAAACCGCATATAGGCGACGTTGCGAATGCAAACCTTTATTAATTGGACACGTCACATTATATTTATCATGCGATTATCGCACGATTATAGGAAGTGACCCGATGAAACAAAAAATTAGCATTACACTAGATGAAAACGTTATAAACGATATGGATTTGATTAGGAATAACACACCTAGAAGCACATTTATTAACAGAATGTTGATCAAGACCGTTGTTGAAAACAAATCATAATCATAAGGGAATAAGTCACCCGTCACTGAATGTTAGCGCATTTCAATGACGGGAAACCTAAAAGCGGCGCGTTTAACCTCGTTTGCCATGAAAACATATGTTTTTCGTGGTATATTGCTTTTTTGGTTTACCTGACTATTTCCGGGATATTGGAAAATGTCAATTAATGAATTTATAGAACTCGAAGCGCAGAAACGCTATAATGCAATTTTAGAAGAATCGAAGGACACGGGACGCGACCCTTTAGAAATCGCACGAGCGCAGGGTATAGACGTATGACTTCAAAGCAAACTATCCTGAGGGCCGTACATCGTACATGTCTTGCATGTTGCGGCAATAGTCGCCGGGACGTTCTAAAATGTAAAGTTTTTGATTGTAGCCTGCACCCATACAGAAACGGAACCGACCCTAACCCGAATATAAGCGGCGGGAAGCTGAGAAGCGTATATATTGAAGAGTATGAAGAGGACCCGGAAGAATTGGAAGAATCGGAAGCAAGGGGGTCAGTATTTGATGACGATGATTAGACGCATGAGGCGGGCCCGCGCACAGGTGACAGCCGACAGGGACGAAGCGCGCGGGCAGATATGGGCCCGGCGAGATAAAGACCGGGGAAGAGTAAACCCGTACATTACTATGACCTTCAGAGTTATAAACCTGACTGTCCACAAATCCAGAGTTAAAGAATTGCAGGACATACGCGCGCAGCGGACGTATACCAACGTACCGCGCAACAATATTTTTACAAGACCGGAGAAATGAGAATGATAAACGACAACGAACACGACAACTGGCACAGCCTGACGAACGAACAATTAGAACCCGTTGACGAATACGGCGAGGACTTCAAGCGGGACTTTTACCGCGTTGCGGATGCATTGAAATGGGATAAAGATAAACCGCCGATAAAGGACAACAGTCAACGACCCGCGGAGTTTATCCGTAAAATCATATACGATCACGACGCGGAATATGAAATAGACAGTACCGCAAAGACAACGGACGCTTTATTATTACGTGGCCGTCGCGCATTTCTTAAGCGTCTTGACGACATGGAAATGGATGAACTAAGGCAACGCATACGCATGTTTAGAAAAAGCGATGTAGCCGCATGTTATGACCGTGTTAGTATCAATGAATCTGTAGATGCTGATATCAATATAAAGACACCAGGATTAAGATATCAGGAGGGAGTTTCAAGAATTGGAAAAAGCAATAGAAATAAGAAGGTGCATTATCACGAAATCGAAGACATAAAAGAAGTCCTCAAAATACTTGATGCTATCGGACTTGATGCAAGTAAGGGTATTGAGTTCCTTGTATTGTGTGCTATCGAGGGCACGACCTATGCAAAAGAAATAGGAGCGCAGGATAGAATAAAGAGAATTGTAGATAGCGTAATGGATGGTATCAAGGACATCATACACGCCTAATCAAATAAGATGTTCTTAACTCTCATTACTTTTTTAATAGGACATCCGGGCATTAGGGCATTAAGACATTAGGACAACCGGGCATTAGTCCAATAAGACAATAGTCCATTCGGGCAATTATACAGTCGGGCATTAGTCCACTGACCGATTTAATGTTATAATAATGCGATATATAATAATAGAACAATTAACATTATGTATTTTATTATCCTATTCATAAATGTATAACTTATTTTTATATGAATCGCCTGATATCATTAGGGCAGTCGGGCAATAGGGCAATAGGGCAGCCGGGCATAGTGCCCTAAAGAGTATATAATAGGCAGAATTAAACTTATGTAGAAAAATATAGAATTGGTTTTTAAATATTATAATAATAAAAGAATATATTATATTCCTACATGAACTCAGGACGCGATAAAACGTCGCTATGGAACATTAAAAATATATTAATATATATAATATATTTGTTATGGGTTATTTCATGATGACTTCGGACACTCCCTGACCGCCACCACCGCCACCACCGAAGATCAACCATACAATAAGGACGATACCTGCAATTACAAGCATAGGCATCATTAAGGACTTCCATCCGTCCATCCCTAACGCGCGTCTTATCTTTTCCTTTTCTATAGTTACCTGACCCTGCACGAAGTACGGGTTAGTCTCTTCGATGTAATCACATTGTGCCGTCATGTCAAGACTAATGTTCTCACGTAGTAGACAATTGTCACCCGCGAACGAAGCACGTATCGTGTTGAAGTCATCTATCGGTAATGTGATCACGTCCGTTCTTCCATCCTGCCGAGTATACCCAACGTCCACCAGTCCATCATTACGCAATACTGCCAAACTCATTTCTTACCGTCTCCTTGATTTCCCTTTCTTGCATAGTGTCACGGTGACAGGCCCAGGCATTGCGGGCAACACGCAGACATCAAGGTTACTATTCCCTGTTACTATCGCGGTTTTAATACGCTGTCGCCGTTCGTCCGTGTCTGTCATACTAATTGTTCCTTCGGTTGACCAGTATCATAGACCACAAAAGCACCCATAGAACAATTGTGATCAATATGAACCCGGTAAAGTCACACATATGTACATAATATGCCATCCTTGCACATATGCTTAACTGAAAGAGCATTAATGACCAAAAATGTACAATTTACTGCACATTTAAATAAATTTACAAAGAAAATACCCGATTGCAGCGCGCCACTGGTTTTTCATACATATTGATACAAAAAGAATAATGTTTCTTCACTCAAAACGAGTTTACGAAGTAGTGCAGGAAACCAGTATAAACCCGCGTAATAATTACACGCACATACACGTTATAACTGTATACATATATTTGATATGTAGTGTCCTTCGATTGCCTGTATACGCGGATATAGGGGTATTTGATAACAAAGCAGGAAGATATAAACGGAAAATAGAAAAAGGGATTAAGGGTTTATGTTATCTTTTAAGATAATGATTTAAACGCGCTACAATCGCTTTAAATGAGCTCATGCGCATAAACACCCGCGCGAACACAAATTAACGCGATACGCGCGGCCAGCGTGAATCCTGTAAGCTAAATAACTGATTAATTCAGCTATGAATTTAACAAGTTCATTTTTTAATCAATTATGCAGACGTGCCCGTTTTTCTCTACAAGTTTTAACTCCGTGCCTTTTTCCATCCCTTCAAGACACCGGATACAGGGTAAATACATGACCATACCATTTTAACATAAGGGCTATAGATAGTGATTCTACAATGTCGAATAGTTACCTTTCTATTTCTGCACAATACTAAAAAACAGACTCAATATAAATATAAAAATCAATATTAGTAATAATGTAATTGGTTTATTATGGTTTTCATTTTCAGAATTAATACCATTTCCATTTATTCCTGATTGATAATTATTGTTTATTTCTAAATATGTATGTTTATTGTATAATTTTTTATAATTGCATTTTTTACATATTAAATAATTGTGATTATGATCATAGGGTATTTTAATTATAGTGTTCAACGCAACTTACTACACGTATTAATGTTTATCTTATCTTATGGCGGGGAAAGAACAAATTCTGATTGACCGAAAGGTAATTCTCGACGAGATTAACGATTTGATCACACACGAGAACAATTCAAGAGTGTTGAAAAGGCTCTATTTTGTTAAATTTAGATATTTAGGGGATTCTGTAGAAGAAGCTGCTATTAAAGTAGGAGTGACTAAGAAAACAGGATATTGCTGGCAAGAAAGTTGGAATAAAGGCGGCTATGCCGCCTTAATGCCAAATTTTGGCGGAGGTAGGAAATCCAAACTTACTGATGAACAAAAAAAGGAATTAAGAGCTTTGTTGGAAAATAAGGATTACTGGACTACAAGAGAAGTCTGGAAGTTAATAAAGGAAAAATATGGCGTAGAATATTCAGAGAAACAAGTAGGAGTTATACTTCACAGTTTTAACATGTATCACTCAAAGCCATATCCCCTTGACTACAGAAGACCTAAAAACGCTGAAGAGATCTTAAAAAAAACTAACCGAAGCAATTCCAAAAAATATTGGTCAAGATGAGCAGTATATCATAGGTTTTCTGGATGAATCTTCACCACAAACAAAAGCAAACACGCAAAGATTATGGTCATTTAAAAAACCGTTGATAATAAAAAATACGGATTACGTTAAAGCAAATGCATTTGCGTTTTATTCGATCAACGGGAACAGTATCATTGATTTTATGAAAAGCTCAAAAACAGAAGATGTGTGTGAATTCCTGGAAAAAATTGTAGAGCAAAACCCAGGGAAAAGAATAATTCTTGTTCTCGATAATGCAAGATCGCATCATGCAAAGAAAACGATAAGTAAAGCGAGAGATTTAAAAATAACACTTGTGTTCCTACCACCTTATTCACCTGATCTAAATCCAGTAGAATTTGTCTGGAAAACAATCAAAAGAGAAGTGTCAGTCAAATTTGTCAAATCAAAAGAACATTTGAGGAATATTATCAAAATGGAATTTATGAGGATAGAGAGCTCATTATCGTTTGCAAAAAAATGGATAGAAACATTTAATGCACAAATAAAAAGTGTGATTTGTTGAGTTAGGGACTATAATTCTTCTTTGCATCTTTCGCAAATAAATAAATCAGTTATTTTTCTAAAATCAGAATTTTCCCGTAACATCTTTCTTGAAAGTTTTTCATCAAACCACTTATCATTATTTTTCCCCACAATATCACCCTACTTTTTTACATACTAGATTTCTGGGTTATATTCGACACATTTTGTGTGTACTGTATATTAACATAATGATTTATGTTTGGATTAGTGTAATCTCTATCTACTAAAGACATTCCCAAACCTCTATGATTATCTCATGCTCCTATATTGGAAGCAAAAAAAGAGAGAAGGTTTATTGCCTTCTCTTAAAGAACAGAGCTAGTCCTAGAATTGCTATCATGGGGAGTGCAATTGTGGGGAACTCTGGGATTTCTTGAGAACCACCATTTCCTCCATTGTTGCTGCTGCCATCGCTGCAAGCCATCCATATGCTTTCAGGTGCTCCTGGCAATCTTGTAACGTGGAGAACAACAGAATATCCATTATCATTCTTCGGTAGCACACCATCCCATTCACAATCAACGATAATTTTTACATATTGCACTGTCTGCTGATTACCGGGTGCCCTGTCGACCTGGGTTAGCATTGCACCAAAACCCGCATTGCCCTCACCTTTATCTTCCTCCCATTCCCATTCAACATTTGTATTATCAGACTCAACACCTAAAATACAATCGGGATCGATATTTAGCAATATTGTCTTGATGTTTCCAGATCCGATTGGTTCAAGTAGCTCAATCTCAATTGAGTTTGTAAATGTTTTAACAGAAATGTTGATGTTACCATTGTAATATTCGTTTGTATTTTTCTCTGTCAGGTAACAGGTTGTTATTGGGGATACACTCACCACTTGTGCAGGATTTCCATTCAATTCAAATATGAAGCTTCCCGGATAAGAATAGATTATTCCATTATTATAGACAGGCCCCAACAAACCGCCGTAATTGTGAATGGTATTGTGATTGTAGACGTAAAAAGACAACGTCCCTCGATTGAACAGTGTGCCACTATTGCTAATGCTGTATCCGTCTACCGTACCGTTGTTATAAAAATTGCCACTGTTCATTACTTCGCCTATAATATGTTCGTTGTGGAAAGTGCCGGTGTTACTTACATACATTTCTACCGTTCCATAATTGTAGACAATTCCGTGGTTATCTAAACCCCATGCCAGCGTTCCAGTGTTGCAAATGGTCCCCGTATTTTGAATCTTGCCGTTGAACATACCGTGGTTATATATTTCTCCACTTCCCTCCACTGTGTAGCTCGAATTAAACACCCCGGTGTTGTTAATTGTTCCTTCATTTCCCACATCAAAGTGCGTAGAAAACGTGTTGAGGTTATTCAGCATTCCGTTGTTTGTTAACCTTTCATAAATGGCCATGTGCCCAGCGTTATCAATGGTGCCATTGTTTGTAAGGTACCATATGCCAACTGCGCCACCTGGTAACACACTAAGGTTATTGTAATTCAGAAAACTGGTGGGTGCTCCCCCGAAAATTCCAGTTACCTGCATGTTACCATAGTTTCTAACAAAGAGTGAATCTCCATAAAAGGTTCCACCCAACTCAAGTGAACCGCCATTGTCAATTACGATCTCGGGCTGATTCATCCCTTGTAGGGCCCCACCGGGCTCCACTATTAGTTTCCCACCCGGCTGGATTATGAATGGGCCGTGATCAATATATAGGATATCTCCGTCTCCTACCACAAAGGTTTCCCCGTCAGCAATTGTACCCGGATTTGTCAATTCGGCTGCACTTACCATCCCACATAGCGAGATGAGCACAGCTATTACAATCATATATATTTTCATTTTCAACCAACCTTCCTAATCTATGCAGGACTATCCTGCAATTCCAATAAAATGGAAACTATCTTACTTGCTTATTAATGTTTCTAAATTATTTTCACTCACTAATATAACTTAATAATTATCAAATCCGAATGTTAAGGTTTCAACTTTCCTTTATATACTCAAAAACCACGACATCACGTTATGATATTTCTTCAAAGAAATAAACTCTTACAAATGTTTGATCCCTAAAAGTAGACTAACAACTTAATATACGAAGGAGTGATTTTAAACTCGTTTACTCAACAGGATTCAGCGCAAGAAGCTTCGTAAAACACCCATATTGAACTATTGAAGACAAGTTAGGACAGCATACACCCCAATCCATGTTATCCTTCTACAATGCAAACATACCCGTTTCTTTCAACAAGTTTAAGCTCTTTTCCTTTTTTCCATCCCTTTAAAGTGCAGATATCTTTTGAGATCGTAAGCGTAAATTGTCCGTTCTTATTCTCTTGTAAAACTGCTATAATATCACACCCTTAAATCTAATATTAATCTTAATATTAGAAGTAATAGTATTTATTCTTAATCGAATGTTCAACATTGACATGAGCATATAAAGATAATGGGATATACCCAAAGTTATAAATATTCCCAGGGGGATATAGCCAAAGAAAACCGGGAGCGTTGTCCTGAGTGCGCTCAGGAAGAGTTTTTCACTCTCATGGGTCATGGTCTGGTTACACCTGCAAGATTTCCGAGGATATCAAAACGACTTTCCCGGAAGGAAAACAAAGTGCAAGAAAGGGAGTAATCGTATTTATGTTTTATCAAAAAAGACCTTGACGAACTTCTTATAGCGTCCGTCAAAGTCAATACTGTATTACAGGTAATCACATCGCATCTTTTGAGGCCTTGGAGAAATATTCGATGGCCTGCGCCAGTTCCTCATGATCTTTGGCATATTGCTCAATATCCATGTTCTTAAGATAAGCTTCACATGCCTGCACCAGGGCTTTTGCTCCCCCTTGAGTTCCACCAGGATGGGCATGCACGCCTGATCCCATAGTGGTAATGAAATCCACGTTTCCCATGACATCGATAAAGGGTTTCAGCCTGATGGGATTAAGCCCGCCGGAAACGATCGGGCAGCATTTCTTCATAGCTCTCCAGCTGTCATCCTCCAGGATGGCATGGTGAGCTGTATCCTCGTTCACAAGAGCTATGACATCTTTATCGAGATCCGGTATCTTTGACCAGGACTGATCAAAGAAGTGCCCTTTGGACCTCAGGTACAGGATACCGTTCGCGGCAACAACATCCTCTTGAGGGGTGCCTTTCATCTTGCCAACTCCTGCCGTACCGGTATGGATTCCGGAGGCACCTGCAAGACGTGCGAATTTGGACAGTACCAGTACGGAGAATCCGAGCGGGTTCTCAGGTCTTGTGAAAGCCCCGTGGCCTGCCCTGTGGAAATGGATGAAAACACCCGGATATCTTCGCCTGAGAGTCTGGACAGCCATCCAGCCGGCAGTTATCCCGTCTATCAGGAATGCATAGCTGCCGGGTTCAAAGCCTGCATTGACGATCATCTCACATCTTTTTATCATGGTGTCAAAATCAGCAGCTGAGACATTGAAAGAGTGGACTTTCTTTTTCCCGGTTTCCTTTACTGCCTTGTCCATAGCTTCCTTGACATGTTTCACCATCTTGTCATATGGGCAGAAATCCTGGTTTGCCTGAGGCTCGTCGTTCTTGACGAAATCTCCCCCTCCAACCCAGAAATCATAACAGACCTCAGCGTATTCCGCAGAAGTGAGTCCCATCTTTGGTTTCACGATAGTTCCAAGAATGGGCCTGTTATATACTCCAAGATATTTGCGCATATCATCAACAGTATAACTGGGACCGTCATACTGCTCAAGCATTGATGGCGGGAACCATACATCCATTAATTTCAGGGCCTTAACTTCCTTCATTCCCAGGATATTCCCTACTATATAAGTCAGGATGTTCTGGACATTACCGCCTCTGTCAAAGAGTCTCCATGGATAGGCTATCCATACCAGGTCCCTTTCCAGATCAAGCTGGTAAACAAGGGCATTCATCACTTTTGAAAAAGGGGTCTCGGTGTTTACTTTGAAATTTGTCCCCGTAGATGATTCTGCTGCAACTTCCGCAGCAGTCTGAAGCATATTTAACCTTCCTTCCGGAACTAAATGAAAGACCCCAAGTAGATATTCCCCATTCCTGGGGTCGGCCAGCTTAAGATCCACATAGCCCTGTTGTTTGGGATTCAGCGATTGTACCAATTGCTCTTCAGTCAGGCTCATAACAGTGATAACAGTCTGCAATCTATTTCAGTTTTTGGAATCACCGGAAATGGAAAAATATGGCTGCAAACATACAGCAGCTACAGATAGAAGTCTGCTGAAAAAGAATAAATTAAGTGTTCTGTTCATTATCCAGAAAGAACAGTATCTCATTTATCGGGAAAGAACAGTACCTTTAAAGAGCAGTACCTAATAATTCAAGCATTAGAAAAGCAATTAGAACAGCATTTCGCAAGGAAAGGTGAGGCACCTGGAAACCACCACGCTTTAAGGCACCTCTGTCCTTGTATATCCAGAATAATCCCCGCTGACCGGATAAGTCACTTAAGATCCGCGAGTTATTCCCCAACCCGCAACAGATAATAAGTACTTTTTTTATTTAACCTAAACCCGTTGCAATTTGATACTAAACTATATATTTCAATGTAATTGAAAATTCAATCGTCATTTTACGAACAAATATTCGTGTATCTGATTGAGAACAGACATGTCACCTAAATGGTAGTTATCAATGTCGAATCCATTTTATAGTATTCAAAGAGGTCTTTTCCCCATTCAAGTGCACTCCTGCTATAAGAGATCAGTTCTTTGTTATCATACCATCCATCCTTTTTCAACATGGTCACTAAAAGACAATAGTCATTCAATGAAAAGAACACAAAGCGAAAAGGTTTGCAATAGAGGCGGAACTCAATGTTACTGTTCTCCAGTAAATGCTGGAAGTCACTGGGATTATGCGTCCTCAGTTTCTCGAAGAGTTCTTCCGAGAGGATCATTGTAATCTTTGCGCCATTTCGCGTCCATTGATCAAACAGATCCATAAAATTGGGATGAAATATTGTAGTAACAGCGCACATCCTTTCTGATGATGATGTCGTTTCAGTGAACTCCTTGTTCAGTTCATGGATGTTGGATATCGATGGCTCATTTATTGTATACGGCTCTAGCTCCCGAATCCTGTTCAGCATTTCAGGAGGGAGAAAACCCAGCTCTCGCTCTCCCCAGAAATCAATGTTATGATCCAGTACATTTAATGTGGCTACAAAAGGCGCCATTTCATCGACAATGATCTTTGATATAGAAGTTAATTCATATTTATCGCCGCGGCGACTGATCAGATAGTTCTCTTCCAGTATCTTCAATTGTGGAAGTAATGCCTGCCGGGTGGTATTCATGGATTGCAGCAGCGTTGTTATCTCTTTAGGCCCTTCCTGCAGCAAAAGCAATGAGCTTTTCCGTTTCTCAGACGCAAAGATGACATCAAGTAGCGGTTTCTTCATAAATATCCTCTAACCCGACATTCCATCTCACATATGACCAATATTAATATGTGACCATAACTAACCTTAATAGAATGTCTTTATACCTATTTATCTGACATTATGCTACTTAAAACAAATTATATAATACTGACAAGATAGCTTCAAGGTAGATTGGGACGCCTGGAAACTACCACGCTTTAAGGCGCCTCAATCTTACGAATCCGGGATGTTCCCCGACATCTCTTAAGTGATCCACTCCCGCGTTTGCGGGCACCCCACAGCCCGCAACGCATAGTAAGTCACCTTTTTTATTTAACCTGAACCTTGATTAATCTGACACTGAGGCTGAAGATGATATTAAATGCTATCTTCATGTAAGCAATGTTTTCTAGCGAGGTTAAATCTTCAAACGCTTCTTTGATGGCTACCCGGTAATGATCTCAGTCTTGAATATAACGCAACAGAAGAGTAAAGAAAAAGATATGAAGCATGCAATTATACAACTAACTGGGAAATCAAAGTGGTTAGCATAAAGTAACTTGAATTTATGCGAGCTGTCTTGCTGTATAGGTATGTCATTATAGGAATGAAGCTCATGAGGGAAAATCGAAATGATATTCAAGCGGATTAAATCAGATGGCCTGGCTCATCTGTCCTATTTCATCGGCTCGGGAGATGAGGCAGTTGTCATCGACCCCAGGAGAGATTGCAGGATATATGCCGACACTGCCAGGAATGAAGGCATGAAGATAAAATTCATCTTCGAGACCCATCGCAATGAAGATTATGTGATTGGTTCCCTTGAACTGGAACGTCTTACCGGCGCAAAGATCTATCATGGCAGAGGCGTGGATTTCAAATACGGGAACTATGTGGATGAAGGCCAGGATTTTCGTTTTGGCTCGCTTGGCCTGACAGCCCTGCACACTCCGGGTCATACTGATGAGAGTATGTCCTATGTCCTGACTGACATTGAAGCAGGTGAAGAGCCGGTAATGGTCTTTACCGGGGATGCGCTGTTCATTGGCGATGTAGGAAGGACCGACCTCTATGGTCCGGACGAGGCACCGAGGATGGCGTCCAACCTGTATGACAGCATTTTCAACAAAATACTCCCTCTGGGAGATGAAGTGATACTGTGTCCTGCGCACGGTGCCGGCTCGATGTGCGGAAGTGCTATCGGGACACGGGAGCATAGCACACTTGGACTTGAGCGCATTCAGAATCCTGCCCTCAGGAACACAAATAAAGAGGATTTTGTAAAATACAAACTTCAGGAGCGTCTGGAGTTTCCACCTTACTTCCGGCAGATGGAAAAATACAATCTGGAGGGGCCGCCTCTTTTGCAGGACGGACCGAACCCGGAACTTCTCTCACCTCATGAGTTCAGGGAGAAAATGAAAAACGGAGCTGTGGTTGTAGATACACGTATGCCACACTCGTTTGGAGGCGCTTATATAAAGGACACCTACAGCATCTGGCTTGGAGGCTTGCCTTCTTTTGCAGGCTGGGTGCTCCCTTACAATGCGCCTATTCTTCTGGTGCTGGAAGATAAGGAGCAACTGGAAACAGCGGTAAAATACCTGATCAGGCTCAGGTATGACAATATCGCAGGTTTCCTCAATAGCGGGATTGCAGCATGGTATATCGAAGCTTTACCTGTGGAAGGTTTTAATCTCCTGTCGGTCCATGACCTGAAAAGTAAACTCGATGCCGATGAGGAGCTATTCATCCTGGATGTGAGAGGTGACGGGGAATGGGAGAGCGGACATATCGAAGGTGCAAGGCACATATATGTAGGGCATGTGGAAGAGAATCTCGATAAAGTACCAAAAAACTGCCAGGTGTTAGTTTACTGCGGCTCGGGACGGCGCTCTAATATTGCGGCTTCCATTCTGAAAAAGAACGGTTACATGAAAGTCTTCAATGTACTTGGAAGCATGAGCGCCTGGAAGAGTGCAGGATACGAAGTCATAAAATAGGCTTCTGCATGCAATATACTTAAAAATAAATCAAGGGGATGTCCTCCCCTTCAGAGGATATAGGCTTTAAGCGGCGGGAAACCGTTGAAAGCTATGGAGCTATAACTCTGTGTGTAGGCGCCAGTAGTGAAAATATAGAGTCGGTTACCTTCTTTGAGAGTATGGGGGAAAGCGTATTTATGGTGCTCGTAAAGGATGTCCATACTATCGCAGGTCGGACCTGCAAGGATCACTTCTTCAGCGTAACCTTTCTTTTCACAATATATAGGGTACTTGATGGACTCCTCAAGTGTTTCAATAAGTCCTCCGAACTTCCCTATGTCAAGATACACCCAGCTGTACTGATTATACCTGGCTTTCTGTGAAATCATGACAACCTCGGTTACGATGATGCCCGCATCTGCTGTGAGTGACCTGCCGGGCTCAATGATGATCTCGGGCAGTTCATCGCCGAAATCCTCGTGCAGGAAGCGGCGTATCTCATCGGCGTAGGTTTCAAGTTCATGTGCCGGAGATATATACTTTGCAGGGAAGCCGCCACCAAGGTTGATCATCTTCAGCTGGACACCCTTTTCAGCCGCAGCCACGAAAAGATATTTGCACATAGAAATGGCGCTGTCCCACTGTCCTATGTCACGCTGCTGTGAGCCCACGTGGAAAGAAAGGCCATAAGGTTCCAGATTCATTTTTTTAGCTTTGAGGATAAGCTTGTATATTATATCCGGGTGAGCACCGAATTTGCGGGAGAGCGGCCAGTCTGCTCCGTCACTTTCGGTGAGCACACGGAAAAAGACCCTTGAACCCGGTGCATTCTTTGACAGTTTCCGGAGGTCGTTCTCTGAATCAGTGACAAAAAGCCTTATTCCTTTTTCATATGCATAGGCGATATCCTTTTCTTTTTTGATGGTGTTCCCATAACTAATGCGCTCCGGCTCTATCCCGAGCCTTAGAAGCTGGTCGATCTCATAGACCGTTGCAGCATCAAAATTAGAGCCTTTGTTCTTGAGAGCAACAATGACCTCATCCATAGGGTTTGCCTTGACCGCGTAATGGACTTTCACAAAAGGCATGTTGTCAATGATCAGATCGTACATTTTCTCGATCTTTTTCAAATCAACGATTAAAAAAGGGGTTTCTTTATCCTGGGAGAACTTTTTAATAGATCTGAAATCTTTTTCGGAAATGAAATCTGCCAGAGGAAATTCATATAACTCTTTTCTCATATCTACTCCTTTTTGCCTGTAAGGCTGCTAATGATTTTAGCACATAACCTATCCGGCTTGAGTTTGGGAACTTCATAGCCGCATATTTTGGTAACACGGGTATCACTGTGCTCAAATAGATTTCTAAGACGTTCTAATCCATTATTTTGATAACACGTGAGTGAATTTGTCTAAATTGGATTTCGAGTATTTAAAACTAATTCCTGATATTTACCGGTATATAATAAGGTTCAAAATGCCATAATAGCTACTAATAATTGCTTTAAATTGCTTTAGTGAATAAAGAGCTCAATTCGCCTCTATTTGTATCAAAAATGGTGCTTTGGTGTTCTAGATGTATTTGTGCTATTAAAATGACTCTCATTTTTTAAACTGGGCGCTTCAATCCTTCAATGGAAACACCTAC
The DNA here is from genome assembly GCA_000306725.1 of Methanolobus psychrophilus R15. Taxonomy (GTDB): domain Archaea; phylum Halobacteriota; class Methanosarcinia; order Methanosarcinales; family Methanosarcinaceae; genus Methanolobus; species Methanolobus psychrophilus. Next base: position 327,815 of record CP003083.1, read on the forward strand.
TTGAAGGAAGGCCACTTTTATCCTTTAAATTATGATTTAAAGTACAAGAAGAACATTCATAGTGTCTGATAGGATTGAAATGACTATTAATACAGATGATAACCTGGAGTTGCCGCGTATCTGATTGTTGCCAAACCGGGATTAAATAGAAGTCATTAAATGGCATTAATATGTTCCATTGATGAGGAAGGATAATCGTTGCTCGAATACAAGTTATATGTGACTGATGAAACTGATGCGTCAAACATCGAAATCTATAGAGCCTTGCTTGAGGAAGTCAGGGAAAAGCACAATGCTCCTTATCAGATGATAGATGTCGCCACGCTGGATGATGCGGAGAAGGAGGAACTTGCCGAATCTATCCGTCTGGTCAGCAGAAGGAATGCCATTGGGGTTGTCAGCAAGGGCAGCGGAGCTCTTCCGATATCGCGCAACAAGAAGGTAGGTAAGCAGGGCATTCTTGTCCAGCTTGAGGACGGACGTATCAGGAACGTGTATCCACATGAGGTTAATAAGAAAAGAATGGATATCGCCTCCCACCTTAACGCCCTTATGAGAGCCGACAACCTGACTGATGCATTCGGCCAGGAGTCAATTTCCGAGCAGGATATCTCCAGGATGATATCGACTTTCCCTGAGCTTATAGAGAATGGGCTCAAATTTGTGGACACGGAGGTCGAACTTATTGGCGGGAGGATAGATGTTGTCTTCCTGAGTGAAACTGAAGACCATCTTCTTGTGGAGATCGAGATCGAAGCCCGGGATAATGCAATTGGGCAGGTCCAGAGATTCAGGATGCCCTATTCGGAAAAACACAATATCCCGACTGACAGGATAAGGCTTGGAATTGTGTGCGCCAGGATTGCGGAAAGCAGGCTGATGGCCTGTAAAGGTGCGGGCATAGAGGTGTATACGCTTTCCCTGGAGAGGAAAGCCTGACATGCTGCCTGGTGTCCTGCACAGGATGGAAAAGCTCATAAATAAGCCATGCTTCTTGATACGAAAAGAGACAAAGATTATTGAAAACGAGCTATAGGAGCTGTTTCATTCTTTGTTATAAATATCAACTGACCCTTATCGAGCCCTGATACCAATGAGACTCTATAGCACTAATCTCAAGGCAGAGGAAGTTTCTTTTGAAACTGCCCTGATAACCGGCCTTGCACCCGACAAAGGCCTGTACATGCCAAAACAGCTTCCTTTATTCTCAAAGGAAGAACTCATGTCCCTCAAGGATGAAACCTACCCGGAGATAGCTTTCAGGTTACTTGGGAGGATACTGGAGGGCGAGGTTGATGAAGCATCCCTCAGGGCAATAGTATATGACGCCTATAACTACGACGTCCCTCTTGAGAAAGTAGACGAGACCACATATATCATGCGTCTTGACCGCGGCCCGACATCCTCTTTCAAGGATTTTGCAGCTCGTATGATGGCAAGGCTCATGCAGTATTACCTTAAGAAGGAGAACACGAAGCTGACAATACTCACAGCGACTTCCGGGGATACCGGAAGTGCTGTTGCCCATGCATTCTATGGCCTGGACAATATAGACGTCATTGTGCTCTTCCCGCGGACCGAAGTATCTGACCGCCAGCGCAAACAGATGACAACCCTGGGGAAAAATATAACCGCCCTGTCAGTAGAAGGCAAGTTCGATGACTGTCAGGCGATGGTGAAGCAGGCATTTGCAGATGATGGGCTGAAACACATGAATCTCTCGTCGGCCAACTCCATCAATATAGGCCGCCTCATACCCCAGTCCATCTACTATTTCTATTCATACCTGAAACTGAGGGATTACCCGGAGGAGATTGTGTTCTCGATACCCTCCGGAAACTTCGGGAACATGATGGGCTGTGTGCTTGCAAAGACCATGGGTCTGCCTGTCCGGAAAATCGTGGCTGCTGTTAACGAGAACGATGAAGTGCCTTCCTTCCTGGATACAGGCAGGTACGGCAAGATCGAACCTTCAAGGAACTGTCTTTCCAATGCCATGAACGTGGGCCACCCGAGCAACCTGGCAAGGCTGATAACCATATACGGCGGGGAAATGGATGAAAAAGGCAACGTTCATAGAATGCCGGATATGGAAAAACTGAAGCAGGACATATATTCAATTCCGGTAACCGATGAGGACACAAAGGCAACTATGAGAGAGTTCTATGAAAGGCACAACATTATGATAGAGCCGCATGGGGCCGTCGGCATAAAGGGCCTCATGGAATATAGGAAAGCCACAAAGGACCAGACCCTTGCTGTGACCCTGGAAACCGCAGACCCTGCCAAATTCCCTGCAGAGGTAAAAGCGGTGATAGGGATAGAGCCTGAACCTCCACAGCATCTTAAGGAGATAGAGGCCAGACCCGAGCATATGGAGCACCTGACCACTGACTACGAGCAGTTCAAGGGGTACCTTAAAAGAAAAATGGGTTAAGTGTAAGGGCAGGCAGCCTGCCTTATTTCTGTATTGAGATAAGGGCTTTCATATCATTGCAGCAACGTTATTATGGCTGATGATGAAAAAGAACCCTATGGCTATGAGGAATACTCCGCATGTGTAAAGCAGTCTCTGGTGGGTGCGGCGTGACAGGAATTCCTTGCCTTTAGAAAATGATGAGGATACTGATACAAGGAACCCAAGATCTGCCAGCCAGTGGCCAATGATAAATGCAACCACTGCGAGTACGCCTGCCAGGTACTGCTGCATGATTATAGCGCTTCCGGCTGTCAGCCACCAGAAAAGATAAGTCGGATTCAATGCTGATGTGAGAATGCCTGCGGATACGGGACCGGAGGAAATATCGAGTTTACCGGCCGAGGCGGTGATGTTCATTGTCAACACCTCTTTTGCTTTGCGGATGATAATCGCCCCGAAAAGTATCATCGAAAGGCCACCTACTATAGCGATGTGAGATAGCATATCCTTCATTATAAAAGATGAGGCACCTGCCAGAATAAGCAGGATTATAGATATTTCTACCAGAGAGTGACCACCAAAGACATAAAGCCCAGTCTTCCATCCTTTCTTAATGGATATGCCGATGGTCGCAAGCATCATAGGACCAGGTATAAGTGCAGCGGAGACACCGATAGTGAAACCAAGAATGAAAGCCTGGACCAGAGTTATTATATCAATTAGCATAGAAAGTCAGTGTATTATATAATATCCCCGATATATAACCAATTCATTATAAGGAAATATAGAAACATGCATCAGCCTAACTAAAATTACAATCTGGATACAGAAAGTATATAGTCATACTATTTTATGAGGAGCCCTGCGAAGAAAATGAGCATTTGCTCTATCCTGCGCCTGTGATAAAAAAAGGACTCGATAGGCCTGCAGTCAGGAAATCTCCCAGAACCTCTGTTTCATTGTATCTCAATATCAGTAGACTATCTTTGAGATGTCCATCTCAAGGATATCTTCAGCACCCAGTGCCTTAAGTTTGGGTATCAGAAGATTTACCTCGCTCTTGTTGACAACGGTCTCCACAGCATAGTAATCAGATTTGTACAACTGGGATACGGTCGGACGCTTCATGGATGGCAGGGACTCTATGACAGCATCCAGCTTGTCAGCCGGGACGTTCATGTCCAGGAGCACTTTACCCCTTGCTTCGATGACAGAAAGCAGCAGGGTCTTGATCTCCTCTATCTCCTGCCTCTTCACGGGGTCTTCCCAGCTCTTCTTGTTGGCTATGAGCTTGGAGGAGGATTCCATGATGATATCCACTATCTTGAGGCCATTCTTGCGTAGCGTGGAGCCGGTCTCGGTCAGGTCCACAACGACATCCATGAGGTCGGGAACCTTCGCTTCGGTAGCGCCGTAGGAGAAGTGAACATCCACAGGGACTCCGCGGTCTTCAAAGAACTTCTTTGTCAGGTTCGGGTATTCGGAAGCCACCCTGCTGCCCGGCTTAACATCCTTTGCGCTTTCAATATCGCTGTCCTTGGGCACTGCGATGACTATCTTCACATTGCCTGCTCCCTGCTTGCTATAGGGCAGGTCTGCAACCTCCATAATATCGGCATTGGATTCCCTGACCCAGTCAAGCCCTGAGATGCCAAGGTCAAAGTAACCGTCGGACACGTAGCCAGGGATCTCCTGGGGCCGCAGGATCTTGATCTTTCCTATCCTCGGGTCCTTGATGGTGGGATTGTAGTCCCTGTCGGTCTTCTTTATCTCCAGGTCCGCCTGCTTGAAAAGGAGGTAGGTCTGTTCCTCTAAACTGCCTTTGGGAAGAGCTATGCTTATCATTTTTACATCTCGCATGAGTTATGATCTTGTGAATGTAACATAAGGGATATGATTGTATTTAAAAAGTGTTTCCTGTGGGTGCTCAATATAGCTCCATGTGTTTATCCCCTATAATAGATTTAAAAGTACAAGAGCATAGCTAAGGACTTTTATGTCACTATTTGGTTTCCACAAGGGATTTAATCGATTATAAAAATTTTAAGAAAAAGAATGAGATTATGAGATTATACGAAGATATTCAGAAAGCATTTGTGAAAGGCAGTGGAAGACTTAAGTTTCACCTGCTTCCTGTGTTGACCTTAATCAACTCTGCCTCTCACTTTCGAGATAGGGTCCTATCTTTCATGTCAGGATAGAATCGATATCCCGACAGCCCCATTCGAATGGAATTTGAATGAAACTGCAATTAACAATAGATTTCCATCCTACTTAACATAACCGTTAATTAACCAAAAGCTGCTGCCTTTAATTTTCATGACGTTGAAATCCAGGGATGTATAGTTAAGTTAATTGACGATCACATCTTCTCCCAGCTTTCTTCTCTGCCTTTCATCAATCTCGGCTTTCACTGATTCCTCCCTTGCAGTCTTTTTGCCGCCGACCCATTTATCCATGACCACGCAGGCGACAAGGTCCCCTGTGACATTGACGGCCGTGCGGCTCATATCAAGTATCCTGTCCACTCCTATTATAAGAGCAATGCCCGCAGTGGGTATGCCTACACTGGCCAGTATGAGCGCAAGGATAACAATACCCACGCCCGGGGTAGACGGAGTTCCGATAGAAGCCCCCACAACTGTTATCATCAGCAGTACCAAGGCGCCAAAACCAAGCTCGACACCGAACACCTGGGCAAGGAAGACCGCTGCGACACTCTGGTAGAGGGCAGTGCCGTTCATATTGATGGTCGCTCCCAGCGGGATGACGAACTGGGAAATGGACGGCCTTACACCTATTTTCTCCTCAGCGGTCCTGATGGACAGCGGCATCACTGCAGCAGAGCTGGATGTCGAAAACGCGAGCAGCATCACATCCCGGATTGACTTGATGAAGCCGATCGGCCCTCTTCGCGAAACTGCATACACTATCACCATATAGGTCAGCAGCAGTACCAGAAGCCCAAGCAGCACAGTTCCTACATAAACCAGCATGCCCAGGAGAGCATCGATGCCAAGGTTGATGGTAAACTTGCTTATCAATTCAAATACAGCAAGAGGCGCAAGCAGCATGCTCCAGCGAACGACTGTCATGCTGACCTCCTGCAATGAGCCCAGCAACTCAAGCAGCGGCTTGGACTGCACAGGAGCCATGGAGACAAGTGCCACGCCTATGATTATAGAGAAAATGACAACCTGGAGCATTTGTCCTGTAGCAAGCGCCCCCAGAGGATTAGTAGGAAGTATTGTGGTGATCATCCCTGGGACTTCTGCTATATCAAATGCGTTTACAGGCACACTCACATTGCTGTTTTGGACTGGAGTTGCTCCTGTTCCCAGCGTCTGTTGGACCATTTCACTGCTGATATAACTGCCCGGGCTTATCAGGAGGGCCAGGCCGAGTCCGACAATGATAGCAAATGCTGTTGTTGCAAGGAAATACCCCACTGTCTTTATGCCTACCTGCCTGAGCTGTTCCATATCCTCACCTGCAGCTATCCCGCGGATAATAGATGCAAAGACAAGAGGGATTACGATCATCTGCAGCAGTGCAAGGAAAATGTAGCCTGGAAGGGCCAGCCATTCACCTATGATGTATGAGATTTCCCTGTCCACAAAGCCTGCAGAGGGACCAAGCACAAGTCCCGTGACAATGCCAAGCATCATCCCTATCAATATCTTCAGCCACAACCTGCCTCTTACGAGGGACTGCAGATGGTGGCTGAGATTCTTCAAAGAACGGGGATGTATAAGAGAAACAGGGTCTGAAGCTAGTTTTTTACCTGGCATACCATGGGATTCTATCTTATCTTAAAAGACCTTTTTGGTTCAGGTAAACAAAAGAAGACCTGTTTAAAGAGTAACCTTTTATTTCCATAGCTTTAAGGTAGGAAGAAAGCTGCTATTTATCCTCTTCGCATCCTCATAGGCCATGATCTTCATATATATTTTGATGTATTATTAATAGATCCTCAAAAGGATCTGACACTTTTTTAAAAAAAATCATAAGCTGTATAATAGTTTATCCAGCGGACTGCCTGCACCGCCAATGACAAGCAGGTTATTTGTAACGACCAGTATTCCCAGAATGGATATAGAATGCCTCGTGATGTTCCAGGTAGAAGGATGGCCCCGCTTTTTAAGATACAGGTAGTCCAGGAAACAGATGCAAAGGAACAATAGTTTGATCACTACAAGACTATAGTAACCATAATTATCAAGAAAACCTGAGATGATGAAATTTGCCTCGTAGCCAAGTTCGTTCTCAAGGGCAAAGACAGTCGTTGATATATCGCCTATCACGTAAAAAAGGAATATGTACCTGATATCGCTACAAAACTCCTTAATACTTACCTGTGCATGCGACAGACACACTTTACAGTAAGCCGCCTCAAACCCTGGAAACTGACCCAAACATACCTCTCCCTGTAGTAATAGGAACCAGAGCAGCTTAAAGCTTGAGAAACATTGTTACGAAGCAAAGCTTTTTATTTGGGGTGTAAGCGGTTTTATATTCAGGACGTACAAATAGGTATTACGGATTAAGTTCAGGGGGGACATAATCTATAATCCCGGTTATAATAGCATTTGTTGTCTTTGTGAGAACACTGATACAGATGTTCAAAGAGGAGGATTTCAGAAGTCTTTTCATACTTGTGGGAATTGTTCTTGCCTTCGGAACTCTTGTCTATCATAACATAGAAGGCTGGGGGTGGCTTGATTCGTTATATTTCTCCGTGATTACCCTGACGACCATTGGTTATGGCGATCTTAGCCCCACGACAGACATCGGAAAGATATTCACCATCGTGTACGTATTCATAGGCTTAGGGATATTGGTCGGCTTTGTTACTGCAACAGGGGACTTTATACAGAAAAGACGGAAAAATAGGATTGCAAACCATCGGGGATCGACACAATGGCTATTTTCACATGGCGATCAGGAAGTCCCGGAAGAGGATGCGACAGTACATGCACAAGAAAAGGATTGATCGTAAAGAAAAGGTCATTTTCTGCTATATCTTTTTATGTGTTCGCTCCAATGGGTTGGATAAGGAAACATCATGCAATTTATGATAGACAGACTACCCGAAACTGCTGCCTCCTTTGTACAGATGCGTTCAACCATCTTCAAGGACAGTGCTCTTGATATTAAGACAAAGGAGATAATAGCTGTGGCTGCTTCCGTACTGCTCAAATGTGAGCGCTGCGCTGAGATACACTCCCAAAGAGCTATAGCCAGCGGGGCTACAAAGGACGAGCTTGCAGAAGCTATAGCAGTTGCCATGTTCATATCTGCAGGATCCACGCTTCACTGGACAGATGTATACGAAAGTATCTTTGCAGATAATGAGGAATAAAGGCCATCAAGAGGCAAGACTGCTTCTCCCATGACCCTATCAGGGATCATATCTGCCTTTTTCCTGGTAATACTCGTCCCTTGCGGCCACAAAGGCCTTCAGGTGCTCAAGAGGCGTCCTGGGGGCAATACCACACCCCGGAGCAAGGATACCTATGCCATACTCGATACATTGTTTCGCTTCTTTCTTGATGACGTCCCTGGATTTGTAAAGCAGTGTTTCCGCGGGGGAGACATTACCTATCAGGCATACCTCATCGCCCACTATCTGACTGGCGTAGGCTACATCTACCTTCTCTTCGATGCTGAGTCCCTGAAAACCGGAGTCTGCCAGCGGCTCAAGGATGGCAGTGGCATCCCCACACATGTGAAGCAGTTTCATCCCCTTCATTTTACTTGTAAGCGACCGATAAACCGGAAGTACCAGTGATTCAAACAGCGGAGGAGGGAACAGGTCGGGACCGGCTTCGGAATCAATTACTATGACGGCATCTGCGCCATGATCATAGAGGGCATTGGCATATTCGGCGCACACCTTTTCTCCAAGATCCATCAGTTGCAGAAGAGCATCGGGGTCTGTTATACACCATCTCAGGTAGTTATTCGCACCGGCAAGATAGAAGGCTGTGGCAGCCGGCCCGATCATCCCTGCTATCAATGGAACATCATCCCCTATCCTCTGCTTGATGATGTCAGTGGCTTCCAGCATTGTCCTGATCCTTCGCATTCCATGATCGCTGGCAGATATCCTTCCAATGCAGTTGCTACGGGATTCAAGCGCTGTTCTGATATTTCGGTTTCCCAGAAGGTCTTCAGGGATATTAACTTTCTTGATATCACCTTTGTTCTTGCAGGGAAAATCCAGCTGGTATGGTTGCGTATCAAAGGACCCCTCAGCTATAGTGCATCCAAGGGTCTCAGCAATGACAGTGGTACAGAAAGGATAGCGTACAGATTCAAAACCAGCTATCTCATGGCCAGCTATAGCAAGTGTCGCCATCTGTCCTGGGTCATAGTTAGCCTGCGGCCAGCTGGCACCGGATAGTTCCATAAGGTCAACGGTGCCTGTCTGGGTGACGGAACACACAGGCACTTTGTCAACTTCCTCCCTTTTTACAGAGCGCTCAAAACGCTCTTTCAATGTCATATCGTCCAAGATGCCATCCTCCATATTTGCAGGAATTATGTTTTCGGGCTGCTACATTAAACTTGCGATGAGAAATGACTTTTTCAGGTACATGCGAATTCAGGATACTATCCAGGCTTGTATTCATTCCCAATTCCAGAGAATATCGTCTGCATGTATCTTCTCCAGCATTTTCCCTAACCTGAAAAGCGGCAAACCGACTACATTAAAATAATCTCCTTCAATCCTCTCCGTAAAAAGCGCGCCCTTACACTGGATAGCGAATGCCCCTGCCTTGCCGAAAGGCTCTCCAGTCCTGACATAGGAATCTATCTCTTCTTGGCGCAGGCTCTTCATGAACACCTTGGTGGTCTCATACTCGCTTATCTCCATACCCCTGCGGGTATCCAGCAGTGTGACCCCGGTGACAACCTCGATTACCCGGCCGCTTATTTTCCTGAGCGTCTCCTTTGCATTGCTCTCCGAAGAAGGTTTGCCAAGTATCTCGCCATCACATATAACAAAAGTATCAGCGGATATGATAAGCGCTTCAGGGAACCTAAGTGCGACACCCCTGGCCTTCTCACGGGAATGATGAACGGCAAGCCCCTCAGGGCTTAAGCCTTCCAGCAACTCTTCTCCATAAGAGCTGGCGCATATCTCAAATCTGTCCCCTATCAGCTGTTCTAGTAATTCTTTTCTTCGCGGGGAAGCCGAGGCAAGTATCACTTTTCTCATGTGCTTAATTCAGGATATAAAGGATATATCCCTGATGGATCCCGGTCATCAGGATATTGACTACAACGCATCCTCCTTACCAGTGCCCTCCAGTCTATCAAAGACAGGTATCGTTATCTCAGGATACCATGCCTGCAGGAAGGTTATCAGGTGATACCTGAGGAAAACCTGGGCCGGCACACTGACAAAGGCCAGCGCGAGTATGAAGAGAATGAATTGGACAAAGATCAAAGGCGCCAGGACTATCCACACCAATGGCGAACCCGGTAGAAGGCTTGTGATCAAGAGATAGATCAGCCCGTCCACCACCAGTACGATAAGCACGGCCGCAACGATGACTATCAGCGCCAGGATACCCACTATAATAGCTGCTGCAATACCCAGCATTATCCTGCCGACCCAGTAGAGAACTATCTGTCCCGCATCCTGCCTGAACTTCCTGAGGACCATGGAAAATGCCCGGAAGATATTGTTATTCGTGTACAGGGCAACCGGGATGGACAGGCTGATGAAGGAATTTACTAAACCGCCAAAGACTAAAAACACGAGGCCGATAGCAAATATCAGCATCAATATAAGAAATATATTTGACGCCGGGAAATTTGATACATTATAGCCGGTGATGTAAGGGTACAGGAACAGGAGAGCTACGACAGCAACGATGGCCAGCATAAAGAGACCTATCAGTAAGCGGAACAGGAAAAGACCGAATCCTTTGCCAAGATATCTGCGCGAATACTCCCAGAACCTTACATCGTTCTTTACAAGGGATTCCACAAAGACAAATTCCATTACGCTCGATATGTAGGAAAACAGTATTATGAGCAGTATGAACAGTAGTACAAACCCTGCGATTATCGCAAGGGCGTTGGCTGAGAATACATCATAGATACCCTGGAAGGGACCCGTTACACCTGCGGGTATTCCCTGGAACGGACCTCTATCTGAAGCGTCATAGGAATAGTTGCTACCGCTTCCTCCATTGAAACCGAATCCACCTATGAGCAGGACTATTATAGCAAGCTTCATCCATTTCCAGAAATCAAAGGGCTCGAACAGGCATTTCCGTGTCCTTTCGACAGTCCTGTCCAACACATCTAATACATACCAACTCATAAAAACTAATATAGCGCTTCACTTTAAATAATCTGTCATGTGTATTCTACAAAAACGAAGACCCCGAGTGCAGACATATTTCCTACGCTTAATGATTCAATATGGATAAAATATACAGAACATTGAGCACAGAGCGAACATGCCCATGCGAGCGGCTTACTGAAAGAGTCAGTATTGTGAAAAGGACACCGCTTATGAATACTGTACCCAGCGCCGTCTGCCATGAATAGCCAGCACTCCCACAACGGTATATGCCACAAAGGCGTTCTCACCCATATATGGAGCTATTGCAAGTGGTTTATTTGCATAGAGCCCCATAATGAGGGTCCTGAAGATTGCAGATAATATCGTAGCTATTATAGACGGACCAAAAGGTATCCGGGCTGCCTGAAGTATTCCTGTCATGTCAGGTTCACTAGGATCTATGTGTAACTGATTATTTTAAGAAACATGAGTAGAATATAAGTATATTTATTATCCATATATTGACAAAAACACAAAGAAGGACTCTAAGACCTTTCATTTACTTTTAAAAGAAAGGGATAAGAAAAAAAATGACAGACAAAGAACATTTCAATATAGAAAGGGAACAACTGGCAAGCAGGACCGGCTTTATATTATTATCAGCCGGATGCGCCATAGGCCTTGGTAATATATGGCGCTTCCCTTATGTTACCGGCCAATACGGAGGGGCGGCTTTTGTCCTGATCTATCTCGCATTTCTCGTATTACTTGGGCTGCCAATCCTCATCATGGAATATTCAATAGGTAGAGCAGGGAAGCTGAACATTGCCGGAGCCATGAGAGAACTGGAGCCTGCAGGCAGTAAATGGCATGTTTTCGGATACATGGGGATCATAGGGAACGTCCTGCTCGTTATGTTCTACACTACTGTGGCGGGCTGGGGACTTGCATATATGTATTATTCTATGGCAGGAAGCTTTAACGGGCTTGGACCTCAGGAGATCGCTTCTTTTTTCGGGGCTTTCCTCAGTAACACCATAGAAATTGTTTTCTGGATGGCCTTTGTCGTGTTTACCGGGTTCTGGGTATGCTCAAAAGGACTTCGCAAAGGAGCCGAGAAGGTAAGCAAGTACCTTATAACAGGGCTTTTTGTGATTTTGTTGATGCTGGTCTTTAAATCTGTGACCCTTCCTGGAGCTTCCGCAGGAATTAGTTTTTATCTGGAACCCGATTTCAGTCTTATTGACAGGGACGCAATCTCCGCAGCCATGGGACAGGCTTTCTTCACCCTAAGTGCAGGTGCCGGAGGAATGGCTATATTTGGCAGCTATACAGGGAAAGAGAGGTCCCTCCCCGGCGAAGCCATTAATGTGGTTGCGCTTGATACTTCTGTTGCCTTGCTTGCAGGACTTGCTATATTTCCTGCAGCTTTTGCCTTAGGGATTGAACCCGGATCAGGACCTCAGCTTCTTTTTGTGACCCTCCCCAATGTATTTAACCAGATGGCCGGAGGACAAGCGTGGGGTTTCCTATTCTTCGCATTCCTCTCTTTTGCTGCGATGTCAACGGTTATTGCAATATTTGAGAATATAATGGCCTTCACCATCGATGAGTGGAAATGGGACCGCAGGAAGGCATCTATAATTAATGCCATCGCCATATTCATCCTTTCGCTCCCGTGTGCACTGAGCTTTGGTCCTTTGAGCGGTATACAGCCATTTGGCCCCGGCAGTGGGATATTAGACCTGGAGGATTTCATTTTCAGCAACAACATCCTCCCCATAGGTGCGATCTCGATCGTGATGTTCTGTACATTAAAAGGAGGCTGGGGATGGAACAGGTTTTTAGATGAAGCAAATACAGGAATAGGAGGGAAAATTACCGGGTGGGTCAGCCCCTATGCACGATATTTACTGCCTTTAATTGTTCTGGTCATACTTGTACAGGGATGGATGAACATACTGAACTGAAAAAGGGGAACAGAACCTATATAGGATTAGATCTCATAAAATACCACTTAAAGGACAAAGAGGCTGTGAAGCCCCTGATGACCTGAGGTTGAAGAGGGCTAAAGCCCAAGACCTGTCAAACGTTCATGGCTATATTGCCGAAAAGACAGAATTTGTGTTCGGGGCTGTCCATCCAGGGTTTGAGAATATTCATACCGGCATCCATTATTTTTGAGGCTGCAAATATTTGCGTCATGGTGATTTTGTCTTCCTCGAACATGTCCCCTATTTCCTTCATGCCGGCTACGAACCCCTTCTCGATGAGCACTACAGGATCAAGACCTGCTTCCAGTGCTTCTCTTGCAGCACATTCAGCTTCTCTCTTGTCAAGGTTTAATATGGCATGTTTTGCCATATTGATAATGTCCTGGCCGGTCAATTGTGAAGTTTGCATATTATAACAACCTCTTATTATATATTAAATCTGATAATATTCATATGTATATATTTCTTTTGGTGAGGTCATATTTTATTTTTGTGTTGGTATTTAATGATGTTGTTATTTAAAATAGCGAACATAGAGATAGCCGGCTATCCAATATCCTACCAGACCGACCAGCAGGGTGCCCGGAGCAAAAACCCAGGTGGTAGTTCCTCTATACATAAAATACAGATTGATTATAATCAAGTATGAGAGTGAGAAAACGAAAAAACATATGATTTGAAAATAAACTTTACTTATAGCCATAAATAATCCCTCTCTTTCCGGAATATTTAATTCTCATTCTATGCTCTTCAATTTAAGGAGAAGAATTATCATATTTATTAGTGTCGTCTGAAAAATATGAAGTTTCTACAAGAAATGAGCACCTCACATTAAAGAATGTTCTGAGAAACCGTTTTAAATAATATACTTGTTAGGTACTATCATAACACTATAGATAAACATCATACCTTGTGAAAATGACCACTAGTGATAATATTTACAAATACTGCCAGCCGCCGGAAATACTAGCTCCTGCAGGCGATACAGAAGCTTTGCTGGGTGCAATAAAAGGAGCAGCTGATGCTGTCTACCTTGGGGTAGAGGATTTCAATGCAAGAAAAGGGGCAAAGAACTTCAGGCTGGATGAACTGGAAGAAGCAATAGACCTTGCGCATTCCAGAGGCGTTAAGGTTTTCCTGGCGCTGAACATACCTGTCAAGCAGAAAGAATTACAGGATGCACTTAATGTTGTCGATAAGGCATATTCCTATGGGATCGATGCGATCATAATTGAGGATATGGGGCTGATGAAGATGCTAAGCAGCACCTATCCCGACCTTCCATTACATGCCAGCACCCAGATGACCATCCATAACCTGCAGGGAGTGACCTTTGTTGAAGAGGCAGGTGCATCTAGAGTCATACTCTCAAGAGAGCTCACTGTGGAACAGGTCAAAGATATCGTCGACAGGAGCAACATTGATATTGAACTCTTCGTCCACGGGGCCCTGTGCTATTCCTACTCAGGCAGATGCCTCTTCAGCAGTTTCCTTAGCGACCGAAGTGCAAACAGGGGAGCCTGTACACAACCGTGCCGCAGGCAGTACCATCTGATGGTCGACGGGGAGGAGGCAGGCAGGGGACTGATAGGTGAATATCCCATAAGCTGTGCCGAACTTTGCACTCTTCCCGAGCTTGACAGTATAGTCAGGACCGGCATAAAAAGCCTGAAAATAGAAGGGCGGATGAAAAAACCGGAGTATGTGACCGCAAGTTCTGAAGCGTATAAGACGGCAGTCGAGAGGATATGCAGAACCGGCAGTAATCTCAGTTTCCAGGAAATTGAGGCTTATGAGACGGATCTTGCAAAACTGTTTTACAGAGGCTTTACAAAAGGATTTGTTTCAGGACAGAAGGATGTCACACACCAGAAATACAGTTCAAGTTATGGTCTTCTTCTTGGCAGGGTAAAGGAGATATCCCGGTCAAAACACCATGCAGGCCTGAAAATAAAACTCCTGCAAGACATCAACGACAAGGACGGGATCGGAATACTCACCAGCATGAGAATGCTCGGTTGCAGGGTCGATTTCATCACTTCCGGGGGGGAAAGGGTTGAAAAAGCCTCAAAAGGTGAAGAGGTTATTCTTGAGATCAGCCCCAAGACTGGCAAAGCTGTGCGACCACAAGATGAAGTATTCCTTTCAACCGATAACAAGCTCATCGATGCCCTCCGGAAAAAGAAGCTACGAACGATTCCGGCCGACATCAGGGTATTTGCCCGCCTTGGAGAAAAGCTCAGGATAGAAATGGAAGAGAACAGAAAATCTGTATCCTTCACAGATGATTTTGTTGTCCCGGAGGCGATAAGCTCTCCCACTACTGCAGAACAGATATCGCTGGCCATGGAAAAGCTTGGAGACACACCCTATCATGCAGGCTCTGTTGAAGTTGTATCAGATGAGAACATCTTCATACCTGTTGGTGTCCTTACTAATGCAAGGAGGCAGGCAGTGTCACTTCTCCAGGAAGCGGTTCTGATATCATATAAGAGAGAGCATAAACAGCCTACTGCAGATGCATATGCGATTCAGGAACCTGGGAAGCAAGACAGAAAGCCTGCAGACATCGCGTTTGCAAAAACCAGAAAACGACTCCTTTTGAGCGCTGATGTCAGCAGCACTGAATCACTGTTTGCTGCTGCGAATGCCGATGCTGATATCATTTACATCCCTATTGAGATGTTCAGTGAACTGACAGAGGCCCAGAACAGCCTGCATACCGGTGAGATACGGGCAAAGGGAACAGAGATAGTCCTTGTCACTCCCCAGGTGGCTTTCGACCATGAGCTTGAGGCCCTGAAAAAGCTGATGGAAGATGTGCACCGGGCAAAATTCACGATAGCATGTTCAAATCCTGGCACCGTAAGAGTTGCAGCGCAGATGGGAATACCGTTTGTGGCCCAGAGGGAGCTGAATATATTCAATAATGCGACAGCTTCTGCTTATTTTGAATCGGGGGCCCGAAGGGTCACACTTTCCACTGAACTGAACCTGGAGGAGATAAAGGACATTTCCTCAGCGGCCGGAGAGGAAAGAGAGCAACATCAGTTAGAATTGCTTGCATATGGCAGGGAATTGCTTCTTATAACAGAGAACGATCTGTTGAAGCCTCTTGTTGACAAAAAGATCCTTGACCAGGACAGCAACGTATCACTTGAAGATAACAAGGGAGAGAATTTCCCTGTAAAGCGCATGGGTAAACGCACTTTGATCTATCATTCAAAAGTGCTTGATATGCGTGAGCACCTGGAGAGCCTGAGAGACAGCGGCGTAGACGTGCTTAGACTTGACCTGTCCATGAATAGCAAAAAAGAGATAAGGGAAACAATACGGGCTTACAGGAGCGGGCTGGAGGGCAAGAGCTGCAGGCCACTTCCCGGGAGCGAGTACATCACACAGGGACATTACTTTGAGGGTGTGCTCTGAGAAGCCATCCTGTTCTTATGTGGTCGCGGTAATATTCCCAATCCCATATGAGCAACAGAAAAATTAGATATTATGCACGTAATTATTTTTTTTGTAAACATTTGGATTGAAAATATATGCCCTAAGAGATATAAAAACGTTCAAATAATGATGAACACCTATATTTAAAGGGGAGTAGGTAGCAGAAAGTAGCTTGGCTTATATTTGAGCAGCCAGTCATTCCATTAGAACCGGATCTGAAGCTTATTGTATAGTCATCTGGAACTTCCATCATAGTATGCCAAAAAAATAAGGCAGGATGATTCCGCAGAGCAACACTGCTTGTCTGCCTCTTTCCGTTATGTGCGATCAGAAGATTGCTCGTGCTATCGTATTCGATCTAAGTGGCAACACGGGGGATTTGATACGTTCCATCAGACAACTGAAGAGGACAAGATCATGGATAAAAGGAAAGTAAATGAAAATAGCAAAAACGAGCAACTTGAACAGTTCAGTGAGGATAAGGAACGAGAATTCCTGACTACCAATCAGGGACTCAGGGTCGAAAATACAGATATATCGCTCAAAGCCGGAGAAAGGGGACCAACTCTGCTTGAAGATTTTCACTTCAGAGAAAAGCTGACCCATTTTGATCATGAGCGTATACCTGAGAGGGTAGTTCATGCAAGGGGTTCTGCAGCGCATGGGTTTTTCCAGGTGTATGAACCCCTGACAGAGTATACTTACGCAAAGTTCCTGCAGGACCCTTCTAAGAAGACGCCTGTATTTGTCAGGTTCTCTACGGTCGTTGGTTTCAGGGGTTCAGCCGATACTGTAAGAGATGTGCGCGGCTTTGCAACAAAGTTCTATACTGAAGAAGGCAATTACGACATTGTGGGTAACAATATCCCGGTCTTTTTCATCCAGGATGCCATGAAGTTCCCGGACCTTGTTCACTCCATCAAGCCTGAACAGGATAATCAGATACCGCAGGCCGCAGCGGCTCACGATACGTTCTGGGATTTCGTGGCGCAGCATCCGGAGAATGCTCATATGATAATGTGGCTGCTCTCAGACCGCGGTATCCCGAGAAGTTACAGGATGATGCAGGGATTTGGTGTAAATACATTCCGTTTTGTCAATGCGCAGGGTAAGGGCAGGTTCATTAAGTTCCACTGGAGGCCAATGCTTGGTATTCATTCGATGGTGTGGGACGAAGCACAGAAAGCGGGAGGGAAGGATCCGGACTTCCACAGGCGTGACCTGTGGGAAGCTATTGAGATGGGCCACTATCCTGAATATGAGCTGGGCGTGCAGCTCCTTGAAGAGGAAGATGAATTCAACTTTGACTTCGATATCCTTGACCCGACAAAGATCTGGCCGGAAGAGGATGTGCCTGTCAAGTGGATCGGTAAGATGACACTTAACCGCAATCCGGACAACTTCTTTGCGGAAACGGAACAGGTTGCGTTCTGTCCGGCGAACATAGTTCCGGGTATAGATTTCTCCAACGACCCCCTATTGCAGGGCAGGCTGTTTTCCTACCTTGATACGCAGCTGATACGTCTCGGTGGTCCTAATTTCCACGAGATACCTATCAACAGGCCTCTTGCACCCATCAGTAATAACCAGCGAGAAGGCTACAACCGCATGACCATCAACAAAGGCAAAGGAAGCTACTTCCCAAACACAGTTGCTGAAGGCCTGCCAAGGCCTGCATCTGCAGAGGAAGGAGCATTCGTGCACTATGCAGAGAAGGTGGAAGGCCGGAAGATCCGTGCCAGGAGCGAGAAGTTCAAGGACTTCTACAGCCAGGCCAAGCTGTTCTGGAACAGCATGTCAGAGCCTGAGAAGATGCACATCATAAAGGCCTTCCATTTCGAGGTGGGAAAGGTCAAGGACCGAAGTATCAGGCAGGGTATCGTGGACATGTTCAATAATGTGGATGGGGACCTTGCTGTTGAGATAGCAAAAGGTGTTGCTGCGGATGCGCCTCAAATGAAGGGAGGCTCTCCTGTGACAAAGAAGTCAAGGAACGTCAGCCAGGAGCTGAGCGAGCATACACGCAAGGACTCGATCAAAAGCAGAAAGATCGCGATTCTTGCTGCTGAAGGATATAACTATGCAGAGATAGAGAGCGTCAAGAAGGGCCTGATGGATGCAGGAGCACAGGCTGATCTCATTTCAAAGTTCAGGAAGATGCTTAAAAGTTCCGATGGGAAGGAAATGGAGGTCGACAAGAATTATGAAGGTGCAGCTTCCGTAATGTACGACGCTGTCTATGTTCCCGGAGGTCAGGAGAGCGTAAATACCCTCAAGATGCAGGGAGATGCTATCCACTTCATCAATGAAGCTTTCAAGCACTGCAAGCCTATCGGAGCGACAGGCGACGGCGTGGACCTGCTCGCAGCTTCCAGCATAATGGGAGTTGACCTTGCAGATCCCGGCTCTGCTGTTGTGACAGACAAGGGCGTTGTAACAGTCCGCAACTCCAGCGGGAGTAACGCATTTAATGAGTCCTTTATAGCTGCAATGAAAGAGCACCGCCACTGGGACCGTGAAAAGAAGATGGAGGTTCCGGCGTGAGTTTGTGAGAGGAGGAATGGGAGCCTCCTCTTGAATTCATATTTCATCCCTGTTCTTTGTGACTTATTCTTTGCTGGGTCAGATGGCTACTGCTTTAGTGGCAGGAGTAACCATCCAGCTCAGTATGGATAGAATATGAAGAACATAGAGCACAGGACAAACAACGCCCATGCGATCGGCTTAACCTCACTTCTTTTACCGCTGACCAGTTTAAGGAGAGGGAAGAGGACAAAACCGGCACAAAGGCCAACTCCGAGATTATAGGTAAAGCTCATAAGGATTATCACTGCCATGGCCGGTATCATCTCTGTGAGATCTTCCATATCTATCTTCTTTAATGAGCCCATCATAAGAAGACCAACGACTATCAAAGCAGGAGAGGTAGCAGCCGGCGGTATTGCTGAGAAGACAGGATAAAAGAACAAGCCTAACGTGAAAAGGAAGGCGATCACAACTGCAGTAAACCCGGTCCTTCCACCTTCTTCAATGCCGGTTGCTGATTCGATGTAAGCGCCTGTGGTAGTAGTACCGGCAAGTGCACCAAACATTGTGGCAAGTGCATCTGCAAGGAAGGGCTTTTCCATATCATCAAGCCTGCCTTGCTCATCCATATAACCTGCTTTTAAGGAAACACCTACAAGAGTGCCCATTGTATCCATCAGGTCCATTGTGAACATAGTAAGGATCACTGCGAAGAAACCCCATGTAAGTGCTCCGGCAATATCAAGCTGGAATAGGATAGGGGCAATACTTGGTGGCATGCTCACTATCCTGTCGGGTGTCTGGGAGACACCTGTTGCAAAACCCAGGATTGCCGTTATAATGATACCGATCAGTATAGAACCTTTTACTTTCTTTATCATCAATGTGCTTATCACCAGGAAACCAAACAATGTGAGCGCTACAGGGATGGTGTTGAGAGCTCCCACATGCAAAGGAGCACCTTCCACTCCAAGTGAAACAACACCTGCATTAACAAGTCCGATAAAGGTTATGAACAGACCAAGCCCGGCGGCAAAACTATATTTGAGATTATCAGGAACGGCATCTATGGTCTTGTTCCGGAGGCCTGAAATCGTCAGTATTGTAAAAAGGACACCACTTATGAATACAGCACCCAGTGCCGTCTGCCATGAATAACCCAGCACTCCTACAACAGTATATGCCACAAAAGCATTCTCACCCATATATGGAGCTATTGCAATTGGTTTTTTTGCATATACCCCCATGAGAAGAGTTCCGAAAACTGCAGATAATATTGTAGCCACCATGGATGGACCAAACGGTATCCCGGCTGCCTGAAGTATTGCAGGGTTCACAACAATTATGTATGCAACTGTCATGAAAGTAACAATTCCGGCCATAATTTCGGTCTTTACATCGGTCCCGTGTTTTTTCAGGTGAAAATAGTTTTCCAGTATACCTGCCATATCAGATCCCGTAGTAATTCGATGGTGACTAATCATTTTAAAAAAAGGGGATTAAATATATAAATATGATTATTGAGAAGTGTGATTTTTCTTGAAGGTAGCAAATGCTGTACTTCTCTGGTTTTCGCCTTATTCTTTAAACATGCGTTTTGGTATCCCTATGTAAGGCTTACCCAGGTAAAGCTCGTGAGTGTTTAAGATTTAAAAGTCGGCCAGTTGCAGCAGGGAGAAAGAAAATTAAGAGAACCAGGGATATTATATCAACTCTTTTTTATATTATGCAGGTGTTATTTAAACATCAAGTTTCTAATAACAAAAGGTGTTTTAATGGGAAGGACAAAATCAGGAATATTGAAGTATACGATAATATTGTTAGTTTTACTTTCATGCATAGGAACAGCACATGCAGCTAATATCGTTGTAGGAGAAAGCCTGGGGAACAATATTATTACCGCTGCAATTACTAATGCAACTGACGGTGACATAATTATCGTAAGTGATGGAACTTACATTGAGAACATAATAGTCAACAAGGAAGTTACAATCCGTGCTGAGAACGGCTCTGCAAACACTGTCGTGCATGCAGCGTCACCTGACCATGTATTCAATATCACGGCCAACAACGTCACAATCCACGGATTTAACATAACAGACGCTGCAGAATATAGTGGCATTTACCTGCACTCAGTTTCAAACTGTAATATTTCAGACAATGTCTTAGTAAACAACTCCTTTGGCATTCATATGAGTTCTTCAACTGATAGTACTTTAACCAACAATACAATCAATTCCAACGAATATGGTATTTTCCTTTATGATTCAACTGACAATACCCTTATCGATAACACAATGACATCAAATGGTTACAATTTTGGTGTTTATGGAACAAGCATGGAACATTTTATCCATGATATAAACCCTGATAATCTGGTCAATGAAAAACCGATCTGGTATTTGATCGATCAGGCAGATATGCATGTACCATCCGATGCAGGACAGGTCTATGTCGTTAACTCCACCAATGTCACTGTTAAGGACATTACAATATCCAATTGTTTTGATGGTGTGACATTTGCATATACTGACAATTCAAAAATAGAGAATGTCACTACTTCAGAATGCGAATATGGCTTATACTTATTTAAATCTGATTTTAATATCCTTAATAACATCAGCGCAAATAACAACGATTATGGCATTATTATTGATGCATCAAATAATAATACATTATCCGACAGTAATGTCAATTCCAGCACTTTTGAGGGCATTTATATTCACACTTCAAGTAACTACAATACCCTGAACAGTAATACTGCCAATGGCAATTACTTAGGTATCTTACTTCAAGGATCAGACAATAATGACATGACATGCAATACTGCTAATAACAATTTTGTCGGTATTTATTATGAATCTTCTGCTAATAACAGTTTAGTCAGTAATACAGCCAATGGCAATTTAGTCGGTATCGCTCTTATCAATTCTGCTGACAGGAACACTTTAGACACCAATACAGCCAATGGCAATTGGATCGGTATCGTACTTCAAGGATCAGACAGTAATGACGTGACATGCAATACTGCCAATTCAAACTATATTGCCGGTATCGAACTTTACGAATCAAACGACAATGAACTGATAGATAACACCGCTAATAGTAATTCACTAGTTGGTATTATTCTTGAGGATTCAAGTGATAATGTATTGACCAATAACATCGTCAAGGATAGTACAGGTGATTCTGTCTTTGGTTTGGGAAGTATGAATAGTGGATATTTAAGCAACGATCCATTTAACGAATATAATATTATTGATAAGTTCAACAGTAGTTTTGTATCCAGTTCTGCAAATATGATTAACTCTATATACATTCATGATACTCCACCAGTGTCATATGGAATCTATATTGAGGATTGTTCCAACAATACATTATCAGGTACTTATTCAACAGGCAATTATTATGCTTTTTATGCATTGAGGTCACTGAACACTACCGTAAACAATCTCATATTGACCGAAGACCTGGCACAGATGTCTTTTGTAACTGATTATGGCAAGAACTATCTAAGAGGATACGATTCAAACTCCGCATCTTTATCCGGTAAAACCAACGTCAATGGCTATGTAGACCTTACCCGCTCACCCGATTACCTGAGTAGCATTGCCCTTGTATCTGTCGACTACATAGGCACGGACATCAAGTTCCACTATGAAGACTCTGGCATGAGCAATGAGGATGAATCTTCAATCGCTTTGTTCAGGCTGAATGGCAATGAATGGGTCGAAGTTCCTAATGCCACACTCAACACCAGCGGCAACTATGTTTCTGCAATCATTGCTGAAACCATAGATGGCACTCCTGCTGGAACTTTAAGTCCCGCTCTTAGTGAATATACAGTTACATTGGCACTTTTCAAAGATGGGGAAACTCCCCGCTCTAACAGTGGTTCTGCAGCTCAAAGAGAAAGAAGAGAAGGAACCATAACTGATCTGCCCCGGGGGAATGATGGAGGACTGACCAAAGATACTGTTGTTAAATCCTCAGATTCAACCACCACCCTGACACTATTCACGGGAACAAAGGCCCTTGATCCATTAAGCAACCCTGTGAACAGTATCATAGTAACTACTCCATCCTCCCTGCCTTCAGACACTCCAAGAGAGGTGATCGAATCTGGTCTCTATTTCAGGTTCGGTCCGTCAGGAACCACGTTCAGCCAGGATGTGATGATCACAATGGACTTCGACCCTGCAGACTTTGAAGGCAGGACTCCTGTGATCTACACATACACATCTGAAGATGGCTGGATCGCCCTGGAAACAACCGTAGACTGGGAAAATGGCAGAGCAACGGCAATGATAAGCCACTTCTCTCTCTATGCACTGTTTGGGACCGATTCGGAAGAAACACAGGAGATAGTAGTTGAAGTGCAGGAAGCAGTTGCTGGAACTTTCACCGAGAGTGCAGAAGAAACACCGGTTAAAGATAAAAATGGTTTTAGCCATCTTTATTGGATTATCGGCATAGTAATTGTTCTGGCCCTTGGAATCGTAATTGTAAAAAAACAGAAAGATAGCGGGGGGCTTTAAGCCCTCAGTTCTTTTTTAATACATATGATGTCTTTTTAATAACTGACACAAGTCTTATCTTCTTCCATATCCACAGCAGTCGTCATAAGATTAAGTTTCAAACCATTTCATTCTGTATAATATTCCAGCAGATTCATTCATCATATTAAGAAACCCATTGATGTCAGATTCCCCTGTGGCAGGTAAAACTTCATTCTCTCCTGCTGCAGGGAGCAATTGCCTACAAATGAATTGTTGTTACTCATTCACTTGCATACATCTGGATATTTTTACAATAACCAGCATCAAAAGAAGTAGCCTTATATAGTGTAACGGAGTAAATTGTATGAGGTGTGTGCCTTCTTTTACCACCAACCCCCACTCCCAACTGCACACACCTTAATTACGATGCAAATATTTTGACCTTTGCAATTGACCAGGTTGCAGCACCTTCATGATTCATTGGGATTGGCAGGGCATAGGAAGGCCAGGCAAGAAACTGTCTATGCCTTTCCTACAACAACCCAGAAAATACTTCCTTTGCCGTCCGGATTATCATCCACTCCATACATGCCGCCATGCAGTTCGATGATCCTCTTAACGATGGCAAGGCCAAGACCGGTACCTCTGATGCCTTTCTTATCGGCGCGCTGGAAACGCTCAAAGATGCATGGTTTATCACTGTCCGGGACACCGTGACCGTAGTCCTTGACCGTAACCTTCCACGCATCATTGCGGTCAAGGAAATCTATCACTATCCTGCTTCCCTGCGGGCTGTATTTTATCGCGTTTGAGAGGAGGTTTGCGAACACTTCTTCAAGGATAGGGTTGGCGATTGCAACACACCTGGCACTTGTATCGATCTCGACTCTGTGGTCCTTCTCTTCTATATCTGTCCTGAAGTTCTCTACAGACGAGCGGAAAAGCGACACGATGTCTATTTTCTCAAAGACTATTTCATCGACCTTCTGCAACTTACTTAACTTAGTGGCCGAATCAAGCAGACCTATAAGTTTCCTGGTATTCTCATGTATCCTCCTGAGGGCAAAGGTCGTGTCCTCATCATTGGACCTTCTCTGGAGCTCTTCTGTGAAGCCCAGGACAATGCCTGCAGGGGTCAGCAGGTCATGACGGATGATATCCGTGAAAAGTTCTTTGAGGTCATTGGATTCTTTCAGATCCTCCACACATCTTTGAAGCTCGTTTTCTGCAGTTTTCCTCCTGCTGATATCCCGTGCAACGCAGAGCAGGACCTCACGGCCTTGATACGCAATTAATTTGGCACTAATCTCAACAGGCATTTCTGTACCACTCTTCCCCCGAAGAGTAGTTTCAAAAACCGCCTTTTCATTCTTAGCCATTTGTTCTGCTATAGCGGACAGCAGTTCGGTGTTGCTGCCGGCTGTCAGGCTTACAGGCGACATGTCAAGAAGTTCATCCTCGCTATATCCAAGATGAATAGTAGCAGCCCTGTTGACATAGATCAGTTTTCCTAAAAGCTCGCTTATGAATACCTGATCTTCCATACTATCAAAAATGAGTTTAAGGCCCTTGTCCGGCCTGTCACTTACTATCGTCTCCGGGTTACTGACTGCCCCAAAACCCGGGATAGAGTTACACAACTCCAGTGAGTTTATGTGCTCCTGTTCATATTCCTTTTGCATGCTCCTGCACTCCCATTAACCAAATAGTCTGGTCGATATGCACTGTCAACCATTAACTTCCCAGAATTCAATACATCTTTAAGATTAATAAATATACCTATTAGACTAATATATGTAAGTTTTATAAATCTATGCAAATATATAACCGTCAATTAATCAAAACAGAATGCAGCAGGTCTTAAAGAGCTCACACCTATCAATAAATATAGGATTTTATACTGGTGATGTCGCTGCCTGATGATGTGCTGATGATATCCATGAAAACATCTTCACTAATGGCCGTCCCTGATGCCGCAAATGCCTGATTACTATATTTCATATTTTCAAGTCCTACGTCCACATACAACTCATAGGCCAGTGCAAAAGCCTTCTTGTAACCAAAATCTACCCTGACTCCGCTAGAGGCATCCAAGCTTTCGGGTATGTTCCAGTCTGAAAGAGGGAAGTCATACTCATCCTTAAAGTCCTCATATTTCTGCAGGAAGCGATCCCTTCTCTCAACTGCTCTCTCAGGACTGGCCTCGTTTAGCACTATGTATGTGTATAGGTCAGCATATCCTTCATCCATCCATAGCTGATCAAAATTGCAGGCACGTGTCCAGTAGTGCGCCAGTTCATGGATCAATATCTCACTGCTCGAGGTATGCAGCATCCAGATACCTGCCCTGCCCTTGTTGAACCCGCCATAACCACCTGTTTCAGTCAGATTTGCCTGTGTTATTGTAATGTCATAAGATGCCGGATAAGGCATGCCCCAGGTCTCTTCTAATATCGGCAGGCTTATCAGGGCAGTATCGAGCATTTGTTGCGCCCATACTTCTTCACCCTCCCAATATCTGATCTCTATCTGGACATCTCGTTCCTGCAGGTGGGCCACATCACTCAGGACAAGGTATTCAGTGTGCCTGACGGTATTGACAAGGCACGACCTGCTCCAGTCTAGCCCTCTCTGGAACCTGTAGATGCTGGAATTTTCCATTTCTTCCAGTTCATAGCCGTTTCTTGCCAGGTGTGTATCAAAGCCGGCTGGGACTTCCAGTGTTACTTCCGTGTTTTCTCCATTTTCAAGGATATAGAACACAGCACTATTTCTGTTAATATCCAGCTCGTACTCGATATAGAATGTGTAGCTCTCCCCATACCACACCCTCCGGTTGTACTGGAAGACATGATAACCTTCCCCTGCTTTCTGGAACACTACTCTTTTTCCGACATCATAGGCTTTAATGTTCTTTGCATTCTCTGGCAGGTAATGGTTAAAAGTAGAATAATATCCACGCTTGTATGTGGTACTGGGATCGGTGTTGGTGAACATGATCTGCTTTATGACGTGTACGTTCTTACTTTCAGGTATCACCTGATAGGCAGAACTGACCTCTACGGTAACATCACTATAATCGGCAGTCGCAATTGGCATGCAGGCTAGAGAGATTATTAATGCAAGTATCAGATATTTTTCATTAAACTGCAGCTCCATCTCTTTCACTTCACCAGCAAAAGAAAGATTTAATGTAGTGACTTTTATATATTATGGCATTGGAAAATAATCTGTGACCATAATTCGACTAAGTATGCACATAAAAAGACTTATTTAATACATGATTTATAATATTATGTCTAAATAATTCCTCTCAATGGCCACGCTGGGCAGGCAGCAACAATATGGTACTCGGTGCTGATAGCAAATAATTTAAACAGGGAGTTCTATGTGAAAGGGAGCGGAGATGTTCTCATGAAATACTGGCAGCCCAAGTATGAAACAATGAAAAAGGAAGAACTTGCAGCATTGCAATCAAAACGTTTGAAAAAGACGGCTGCAGCTGTTTATGAAAATGTGTCTTTTTACAGGGAAAAGTTCAGACAGCTTGGCATCAGGCCGGAGGATATCAGGTCGGCCGATGATATCAGAAAGCTGCCAGTGACAAAGAAGACCGATCTTCGCGATAATTACCCTTTTGGTCTTTTTGCTGTTCCTAAAAAAAACATAGTCCGAATCCACGCATCCTCAGGAACAAGTGGGAAAGCGACAGTTGTCGGATACACACGGAATGATCTGGAAACGTGGTCAGACCTTATGGCAAGAAACTTCACAATGGTAGGACTGGATGAGAACGATGTTTTCCAGAATGCCGTCAATTACGGACTGTTTACTGGCGGCCTGGGTTTCCACTATGGTATTGAAAAGATCGGAGCAATGGCTGTGCCAAGCGGTACAGGTAACACGGCCCGCCAATTGGAAATGATGATAGACTTCGGCGTTACTGCCCTCCACTGCACTCCCTCTTACGCCCTCTACCTGGCTGAGACAGCACGCGAAATGGACCTTGTGGACGAACTCTCCTTGAGGGTAGGATGTTTCGGGGCTGAGCCATGGTCATCCAACACCCGCAAACAACTGGAAAATAGCCTTAACATTAAAGCCTATGACTCCTACGGCCTTTCCGAACTTATGGGACCCGGAGTTGCATTTGAGTGCCAGGAGCAGAACGGATTGCACCTGTGGAACGATCACTTCCTTGTAGAAGTGCTTGATGAGGAAGGAGAACAGGTGGCTGAAGGAGAAAAAGGGGAACTGGTCCTTACATCCCTTACAAAAGAAGCACTTCCTATCATAAGGTACAGGACAGGTGACATCACAAGGCTGCTTGAGAGTGAGTGCTGCTGCGGACGAACCACTACCCGTATATCCAGGCTGCTTGGAAGGGCTGACGATATGCTCATTGTCAGGGGCATCAACGTATTCCCCTCCCAGATAGAGAATATCATCGCCAAAGTACCCGAGGTCACAGAGCACTTCCAGGTCATACTTGACAGGAATCAGAAGATGCTTGACGAGCTCACAGTAAGGGTGGAGCTCGAAGAGAACGCATTCACAGGCGAGCTCAAAGACCTGGCAGCTGTGAAGAGACATGTAGAGAACGAACTCAAGAGCGTACTTAACATCAGGACGGCTGTGGAGCTTGTCGAGAAAGGCACTATACCCCGCTCTGAAGGCAAGTCCAAGAAGGTCATTGACAGAAGGAACGCACTTTAAGGATATCTTATTAGAATAGACCGGTGATAAAATGCCTCATGTGATGGAAATTCTGGGAAAGGCCCGGGTCGTTGTAAAAGATGGAAAGGTTGTTGAAGTGGGTGATCCACAGATAGAGTGGTGTCCGATCTTTGAGAAGGCAAGAGGAATCAAAGAGATCAACAAGGAAGAGATCAGGAAGAACATGGAGTTCCGCATAAGGGATTTTGGGCTCTTCACTGACAAAAGGAAACTTGAGATGGATGTTTTCGTTGGTTTCGGTGCATCCGAGGTTATGATGACCGGTCTTAACAGGGGCCTGATCGACACCACAGTTACTGTTTGCGACGGTGCAGGCACTGTCATAACAAATAATCCTTCCCTGGTACAGGGTATGGGAGCACGCATATCCGGCCTCGTTGAGACCGAGCCGATAGAAGCTACCATCAATGGTATTGCGCAGAGAGGAGGTATCGTCCTTGACCCTTCAGGTGCCAGAATCGACCCAGCAGGCGGAGTAAAAAAAGCAGCAGGGTTAGGTTACAGGAAGATAGCCGTGACAGTTGTTTTCCCGGAAACCGCAAAGGAACTGCGGAAGCTAGAGTCTGAAATGGACCTTGACCTTACTATAATAGGCGCTCACGTTACGGGCATCGATAAGGAGTTTGCCATTGAACTGGTGAAACACCTCGACATTGTGACAAGCTGCGCTTCCAGGAACATACGAGAGATTGTCAAACCTCTTGCCCAGGTTGGCACAGCAGTGCCACTGTTTGCCATAACCCAGAAAGGAAAGGAGTTGCTCCTTGAAAGGGCAAAAGAGGTCGAATCACCAATACTCATCAATACGATGTCCCTTCCGGCACTGCCGGAGCACAAGCAGCCCAGGGAACTGGTCTGAACTGCTTTAAGGTAGATGTGCACTCACTCAGGAATCCTGAGCGGGTCCTTTTTCCTGTAAGCCATACCGGTGAAGATTGCGATGGTATCACCGTTTTCGTTTGTAACATCGACAGTATAGGTTGCTATCTTTGGATTTATCGAGGTTTCCTTTGCTTCTGCATACAGGTGGCCTTCGCCGACTGCCTTGACAAAAGAGATATCTGCATTGATAGCCACAGCAGCCGTGCCATGGGAATTGGAAGCTGCTGCAAATGCCATATCAGCAAGTGTGAATATCGTTCCACCATGTACACTGCCAAGCACATTGAGATGTCTTTTTTCTATCCTCATCTCTGCCTTTGCATAGCCTGCAGAAACCTCTGTTAAATGCATGCCAGAAATTGTCGCGAAATTCTCCTGCTCAAAATACTTGTATAATCTGTCCATATCTATCTGACTTTCTTATTACAGGCTACTCCTTATAAGTTCCTCTGCCCGCAAAAGAGGAATATAATAACTAAAATGATTAATAATTATGAATTTAGAAACGCTTAAATGCATCTTCGCATCTAGTATCATGTTTAAACATGATAGAACATCGGAATGACTACCGAACACACGGTTAGTCCATGAAGATTAACTATGTACCACAAAAAACGGGTTTAAACAGTGCGGGAGATTTTCAACAAAAGAACAAATGGCCTGCCACCCATTTGTTCTTTTATCCTCCGGAATAAGCAGACGCCTATATACTATCATAACCCTGTATATAATAGTGAGAACATATCAAGGGGTTACTGTGCTCACATCGTGACATTTCAATGAGATCCAGGAGGGCCGTATTCATTAGTCTCATCTTCAGCAGCTGGGAAAACATACTGAGGATACTCATCTTCGCTCTTTGCGGGTATACTGCACTTGTGTTTCTCCTGAGAACCACTGGTCAGCGCACCTTATCAAAACTGAATGCGTTTGACTTCATCATCACAGTGACCATTGGATCTACCTTCGCTACACTTCTTCTTGCAGGCAATGTCGCACTAATTGATGGCATAACGGTCTTTGCAGCATTGGTAGGCCTGCAGTTTACGGTTACATGGCTGACTGCAAGATCTGACCTTATAAAAAAGGCAGTCAAGAACGAACCCCGATTGTTGTACTATAACGGAGAGTACCTGACAAAAAACATGAAAAAAACCCGCATAGTAAAAGAGGAAATAGAACAGGCCATACGCAGTACAGGACAATCAAGTACAGGTAATGTGGGAGCTGTGGTCATGGAAACCAACGGCAACCTTTCAGTCATCGGCAAGGGAAGCAAGGAAGATATGGATGTCCTCGCGGATGTCCTGGATAAAGAATAATTGCTGCGATAACAAACTTAATTTTACAAAAATTGTGTCCACCCTTTCTGACGGGTGGATACACACCTGATACATATTCAAAAGGTCACGAAATCCCTGTGATTGAATCCCTTTGAATAATCCAGATAATAAGCTTCCGCAGGTTCTACTTTAAAGAAAACATTGTCAGGGTTTGATGGCATATCAGCCAGGAATGGATACTTTTTAGCCATTAGCTTGAATGCTTTATTTGTCTCTACCCCATCCGTGACAAGGGATGCTTTCCCCTGCATCTGGACACCTGTTATCTGCATGACCTCTGCATCATCTTCATCCACAGTGAACGCAACATTGGGATTATCCATCATGTCTGTGACTTTGTGAGTGTTCTTGTCGGTTACAAAGTATACTGTTGCCCCGTCAGAAGCGAAAGCCATTGTATGCACCATTGGCTTCCCACTCCTGTCGGCTGTGCCCAGATTCAGCCACTGGTGGCTGGAAAGATAATTAATTATTTTCTGCTTTGTCTCTTCTGTCATTTAAGCCCCCTGGCCTCTTGGCCCTTATGATATTATTAGCTGCCATACTTTAAGTTTAATCGTTCGCAGACCTTTGGATCTGTTCTCTTCTCTGGCTCGTCTCATAGTCTGCATATACTTTTGTGAATTCCACCATAACCGTGACAATGATGGCTGACAGGTATATCCAGAGGAAGATAGCAAGTACTGAACCTACACTGCCATACATTCCCGTAGGATCGGTGTACCTCAGGTACAGGCTGAACACATACTTTCCCAATGTTACAAAAGCAACTGTGAGAAAAGATCCTGTCACAACATACTTGTAATCCATTTTTGTATCGGGAAGTACCCTGTAAAGGTAAATGAAAAGAAGCACAAGGATCATGAAGTTGGCTATTGAACTGATTGATTGTATGGCCCAGGCAGGTATCGGGAGAAACTGGTCAAGTTGCTGAGAAACACTGAAGAATATCACTTCAAAAACAGTGATCAGGACGACCAGCAGCACAAAGATGAACACCGCAACAAAAGCCGAGATTCTCTTCTTGATGAGTTCCTCATACCAAGTACTGTTCTCATATGAGACCTTCCACATCCTGTTAATGGTTTTCTCGAGTTGCAGGAAAAGATTGCCTGAGGTCCATAAAAAAAGAGCGAAACTTATGAGCAAGCCCAAGGTAAGAGTACTGGTCTCCGGAATCTGCTGGAAAAGCGTATTTAATATTTCGATGGTTGCTTCAGTTGCAACAGCGGAAACGTATTCCAAAATCGATTCCTGTATCGTTTCCTCCCTTAGAAAAAAACTGCTGACGGATAACAGGAACAACAGTAGTGCCGGCAGACTCATCAACATTATAAATGAAAGCGCTGCACTGTCTGTGATACCGTCGTCATTGCTCCATTTATGCAAAGTCCCTGTGACAATGTCCCTTACCTTTCCCATATATCCAAACCCCTTTCTAAATCTGTACTAATAGGATATACTTTTTGAGGATATACTTTTTGTCAGCTCTCAATGGCTATGGAGTCAAAAAATAAAAGGATTAGAAGATATTGCAGGTCAAATTGATTGAGAGAATAGTTGTTTCCTGAAACAGCGAAATTCATTCATTTCCGCCACTAGAGCAATTCCTCATCCTCAAGCTCCACATCCAGCACTTCCAGCTTAACAGGCTGCCCACTGCCGTCGTAACATTTCCAGTTGTTACGGCCGTAAGGGTGGCCCACTATGATGTGGCGTGTACCGGTCTTGCTGAACATGTGCAAATCAGCCTGCGATGGACGCACGGCAGAGCTTGGATGGCTATGTACGGAGCCTACTGCCGAGATATTTGGCATCATGAACAGTTTCAGTACCGCATTGGATTCGCTTGATTCCGTGCCGGGGAGAAGGAGGATATCAGTAATTATGCCATCCTTTGCTTCAAGCAATCCCGCAAACTCGTCCGGATATGTCGACTTGCTGGCTTCAAGTATAAAATCAAGGGTATCACTGGCAATACCTATGATCTCAGCATTCTTTTTCATAAAGGAACATTGTATCAAATGGGTAATAAGCCTTTTTAAGCTCTAAAAATAAGTTATAAAAGTTAAGTTATTGACTATAATCGGCGGCCGGGAGAGTAATATGCACTTTTGTCCCGGCTCCCTCTTCACTTTCAAGCCAGATTTTACCGCCATGGTCCTCAACGATAACCTTGGTGACATATAATCCAAGGCCGTTACCTCCGTAACTCCTTGTGGAGGAACTGTCTATCTGGTGGAATTTCTGGAAAAGCTTTGGCATATCCTCTTCTGAGATTCCGATGCCCGTATCTTTCAGCACGACATGGACATCGCCATTTTCACGATATGCTGACAGGCTTATCTTTCCCTGCTTGTGAGTGAACTTTATAGCATTGTCCACAATGTTGGCAAAGGCCCTTGGGAGATAATCCGCATCCCCGTAAGTGAACAGTTTGTTGGAAGAGAAATCATCCTCTATCAGGATATTCTTTTCCTTAGCCTGCTCTGTAAACTCACCTACTGCAGATAACAGGGAATCTGATAAGAGGATCTTTTCAAAGTTATACCGTACCCTGCCTACCTGAGAAGAGCTGGCAAAGAGGAGGGAGTCGATCAGGTTCTGGAGGCGCTTTGACTTATTGACAACCTTTTCCATAGCACGCGATTGCTCCTGGTTCAAAGGACCGAATGTACCTTCATGGAGCAATTCACTAAACCCTTTGATCGTGGTGAGGGGAGTGTTGAGCTCATGCCTGAGATTGGAAAGGAACTCATCCTTGAGCTTGTCAAGGGACTTAAGTTCTTCATAGGCTTTTTCAAGCTCTTCCGTTGACATTTGCAGGGCTTTTTCAGTCCTTTTGCGCTCTGTAATATCACGGATGTGCTCCACTGCCATGATAATGTTGTTATTCTTATCGAAAACAGGAAATGCACGGTATTCCCTGACTTTCCCGTCGACCTCATCCGTTTGTTCAATCTCGGCAACATTCCCTGAGGAGAACACCTCTTTAACGTAGCACGGATCACACGGGGCATCCCGGTGCATAAAACAATTATAGCAATGCGGATGTTCCTCATTTTCCTGTGGACATCCTATATTTTCGCTCTTCCAGTTACTTGTAACAACCCGCAGGTCACGATCGACCACAACAATAAGGTCCTGGAGAGCATTGAATGTGCTGGTAAGCAATTCCTTCTGCTGCTGCAGTGCATCTTCAGACTGCTTATTCTTAGTGACATCGGCGATCAGGCAAACCCCGCTGTCAATTGCATTGCCAAGAAGCCGGTGCGGAACGTAGTATGATCTCAGGTACAACTGGTCACCTGCTATCTGCACAGGGTATTCGCTCTCATAATATGGAAGTATATCTTTATTAGACCTCGCAAGCACTTCCTCAAGCTGCTCATCGTTCACAAAATCAGTTATTGCAGCTCCTATAGTCTTATCCCGCGGGACCTGGAATATCTTTAAAAAGCTCCTGTTACAGTGAGTAATGATACCTTTGTGATCAAGGAAGATGCCAAGAGGAGATGATTCAAATATTACCCTGTGCCTTTTCTCAGATTCCAGTAAAGCTTCTTCAAGAACCTTTCTCTCAATAACCTTACCAAGACGGGCAATGATAGCATCCATCAATCTTTTCTCTTCTTTCAGGAACGGCCCGACATCAAGGATAGGTCGCTCCTCAAGATAGACCACCAGCAAGCTTCCTTTTGCTACTCCATGGACCATTATATTCTCTGACATCTTCCAGGGGGTTTCCTTGAAATTATCTGTCTGGTAGGTGTCGCTATCCATCGTAATTCGGGCTGCGGCGATATCCGGGAACTGGCAGGCTGATGGCATACGCTGTGCAATGCCTTTGAGCAGGGACTGCAGAGGAATATGCAGATCAAAAAGGGAAGAGATATTGTATATGCACTCCAGTTCTTTTTCCCTTTTTCTAAGTGAAGCCAGTTCTTCAGAATATATGGAAGACACCCATGCCAATTTTATATGCTCTATATTTATATTATCTTTATTAATAGATTTCGTTAAAATCATGAATATTGTGGTCCAATCAATCCATGAGCATGTTTTTAAATATGTAGTCAGCAATAGGGAAGGTGTTTATTGTATTATTTCTTAAAAAGTCCAAAACCAGGTGAGTAAATGTATTCTGACAGGATCAACAGACTGCCCCCCTACTTGTTCGCAGCCATCGATGAAGCAAAGGCAAAGGTAAGAGCAAAAGGCGTGGATGTGATCGATCTCGGTGTGGGTGACCCTGACCAGCCAACCCCTGCACACATTGTGGAATCCATGTGCGAAGCTGTACGTGACCCTTCCACACACCAGTACCCGTCCTATTCAGGAATGATAGAATTCAGGAAAGCTGCAGCAGACTGGTGCAAACAGAGCAGGAAACTTGATATCGACCCGGCTACCGAAACGCTTACACTCATAGGCTCAAAGGAAGGGGTGGCGCATGTCCCACTTGCTTTTATTAATCCGGGGGATGTAGTGCTCTGCCCGGACCCTGGATACCCGGTATATAAGATAGGCACACAGTTTGCTGGCGGAAAAGAGCACATAATGCCTCTCCTTGATGAAAATGACTTCCTGCCGGACCTTGAGGCAATGCCCAAAGATGCCCTCAGCAAGGCAAAACTGATGTTCATCAATTACCCGAACAACCCTACGTCTGCAACTGCTGACCTGAAATTCTTCGAGGAGGTCGTACAGTTTGCCCGCGAGCACAACATTGTGGTTGTTCATGACAACGCTTACTCTGAGATGGTGTATGACGGTTACCAGTCCCCGAGCTTCCTGAGCGTTGACGGTGCGATGGATATCGGCATCGAGCTCTATTCAATGTCAAAGACCTACAACATGACCGGATGGCGCCTTGGGTTTGCCGTCGGTAACAAGGACCTTATAGCCGGTTTCGGGAAGGTCAAATCAAATATCGACTCAGGTGCTTTTGATGCTATCCAGAGAGCAGGCATCACCGCACTCACGAGCTCCCAGCAGTGCGTTGCTGACATGAATGATATCTATACCGAAAGAAGGGATGTGCTGCTCAAAGGGCTCAGTGAAATGGGAATTGATGTGAAACCACCAAAAGCAACTTTCTACGTGTGGGCGCCTGTGCCTGAAGGATATGATTCCATGGGATTCTCCAAACTGCTGCTTGAAAAGGCGGGCATTGTAGCAACCCCGGGAGTAGGCTTTGGCCAGTATGGTGAAGGATATATACGCTTTGCACTTACCCAGACCGTGCCAAGGATGAACGAAGCAGTGGACAGGATGTCAAAGCTGAAACTCTGATCTGGGCTTTTGACCTCTTTTTCCCAGTTACGATTATATGTAACTGCAATTATTTCCTTTTTGCAGTTTCCATCCTGAACAAGTAGATGTACGCTGGTTTTGCATACTTCATTTTTATTATATGAACATTATTTTTAAAATTACATACATGTCACTGATATAAATGAGCATTCAATCCATTGATTATGCTCTCGGAAAATATTAGTCCCAATCACTTGAATAAATCAGAGATAGGCAAATTCCTCTACGATATAAGATACATCATCCTGCTGTACATCGTCGGTGATTTCCTGACAACCTTCCATGCAATAGAGAACGGGTTCGGATTTGAGCAGAACGGGCTCCTTGCAAGCCTTATGGCAGAATTCGGGATGTGGTCACTTGTAATTGTGAAGATTGCAATACTGGGAGTCGTTTTCTGGGCCTACCGTACTATCAATTCACCCAGCGGTCAAGTTTCCCCGTTCCTGTGGACATTCTCAAAGACAGGCATCAGCCTTCTTGGCCTGTTGCTGGTGATTAACAACATGATGGTAATCTGGGTCAGGGTGAGCTTGTTTGAATATGTAGGGCTGCTTTAAAGAGGGCCTTTTATAAGGACATATCCTTCAGCTCCTTTGAGCTCATATTGATAGAGATCTCAGCAATATCAGCACTGTATTCCGCGATGCGCTGGAGGCTCTCAAGGATATTCCTCTTATGCTCACCCGTACTGCTGTCCTGGCCGCATTCCCTGCTGCAGATAAGGGCAGCCATATTCGATAATTTCTTTGAGTTCTTTATTATCGTGTTTGCAAACTGAAAGTCCTTTCCTGACATTGCCTCTACGGAATCCCTGAACAAAGCCTGTGCCACCCTGCCAATCCTGAAGATCTCATCATTGCGGTCCACAGGACAATCCATTTCCACTACATTGGTGGCGATCCTCTGGACATGATCACCTATGTTCTCCATGCTTTTTGTAACGATCCGATAACCCAGACAGTCCTTTGACCGGACAATGCCTATCTTCTGTGCCATGAAGGGATCATCAAGAGCTGCTCTCAACTGCCTTACAGTCAGCAGGTAGAACCTGTCCACATCATCATCCCTCCGGATGACATCATTTGCCAGCTCAAGGTCATGTTCCTCCAGTGAGATCAACGCATCCTCAAGCATAGAAGAGATTATCCGGTCCATGCTGCTCATGGACTTCAGGATAGTGATCTCCTGGTAGTTCAGAAGGCTCTGCAGTACAAGTTCGGTCCCCGTTTCCTCAACTATCTCAATACCTATCAGGCGCTTGCGAGCAGCATCTCTCATGAATTTTCGTTCAGATGCCGTAAAACCGTTTGGGGAAATAATCTTCATAATGTCATAACCCACAAGATAATTTGACACAAGCATCCTGAAATCATCTTCCTGATCGCCGGAGAGATATATTTCTATGACCGAGCGACATATCTTTTCCTCAGGAGGGATATCCGCAGTGACAGTAAGTGAACGGTCAGACCTGACAGAAAGGGAAACGGTGTCCCCCGGAGATAGCCCATTCTGCCGGACCCATATGATAGGGAGCGACACGATATAGGTAGACCCACCTGTCAGCTGAATCTTTCTTTTTTCGGACATTTATTGTAACCTCTTTTAGTAATAGTTACGAAAGGACTGTAAGGTTGCCCGAGACCTGGCTGAGCTTTGCAGTCATCCCCCTGTCGTCGGTGACCATAAGGTCAATGGCCACGTTCTGGTGATAGTAGGGATCTGTCATCGGCCTGACAACCATGCCTGAGAGGTTATAGTCATACAGGACCTCATTTCCATTATCGTTCCACAAGGCCCATTTGTAGCTGGTGATGAAACCGTCGCTGTCCCGGGAGTCAGAAGCATCCAGTATCATGTAACTGCGCGGATACTGGGTGCCGTTCGTATCCATAAGATACTCCACCCTGAACTGGACATTAGCCACCGGCATGGGAGGAGTGAACAGCCCCTTGAAGATATTGATGTAGGAGGTTATCATCTCCACATGCAAAGGCTCTTTTTCCAGGGGCGCCACCCCAAAATAGGATCTGAAGTCAACAGTATAGGATATATCATAATCAGTTGTGTTTGAAAGGCTCCCTCCTGACTCATTCCCAAAGAAGGTGATGGTCTGGTTTTCGTTAAAGATGGTGAAGTTGCTCAATGGAAGGCATACAGTCGAATTATTTATATCGACCACTTCATAGGTGAAAATTTCCCCGTAATAGGCTTTCCAAGGATGCATTTTCAGGCGATAGGTGTAATCTTCACTATTGTTGGTCCAGCCTGTAGTGGCGGGTATGGTCTCTGAGCCTGTTACCACGATATCGGAAAAGTTGAGGTGGATGGTCTTGGCCTTGGTGGCGGGTATCATGACCCTGTTCTTTGCATTATAGACTGCCGGGTAATCGCGGTAAACATCGTGATTTCCGGAAGCATCATAGGCCTTGAAGTTCAGGAAATAAGCGTCATTGAGCTTGATGGAAGAAATGTAGGAATTAGCGGTATTGAGGTTGAGCACGGTCATGTCGAGGGACTGCCACGTAGTTCCGTTTCCGGAAGGCTTGATGGAGACAATCCTGAGCTCTTCGCTCTTCACAGCCGCCTGGTGGCTCTCGCGGTCCATTGCATCCTTTTGCATGGTGGATACCATGAAAGCTACGCCGGAAGCAGCGATAATAGTGATCAATATCAATAGTAGTGTTGCAAATATCACTGAGACCCCGCGGGTATCCCGCAGGAAAGTGTTCATATCCTTACCAGCCATCTAAGAGAAAAAGCAGATACCAAATGATATACTTTATTAACATAATATATATAGTACCCTATAGTTTATTTATTTTTTTAGTTTGTTCCAAAACGATTTAAACAATGATTACTTTAATGGAATCAATGGTGTTGACGAACTTCGGACTATCGGATGTGCCCCAGCATGTAGTGTTGCTGGTCGAGGAGGATATTGGGGATGCAAAGACAATATTCTTCCGAAATATAACTTCTGAGGCTCTGAAAACCGGAAAGACCGTTTATTATATATCAACCAAAAGCTCGGAAAAAGATGTAAGAGAACAGCTATCATTTCTTGGTCTGGGAACTGACCTGGAAAACCTGACTGTCATGGGTAACTTCACAGACCCTTTTGTGTTGCTTGACCTGTGCTATAACAGACGCAAGTTATGCACTCTTTTCGGAAAGGATAACATGCCTTTATGCAATATGACAGACGCTGACATCTGCATAATCGACAGTTTCTCATCACTGTTCATCCATGAGGAACTGCAAAGCATGACACAGGCCCTTAATTCCCTTATTACCATCAGCAGGGACACAAATACCACATTCGTACTGGCATCTGACATGGGAATCCTCCCGGAACGCGCTGAAAAGGTCGTAAGGTCCATGGTGGACGGCATAATCCAGTTCAGGATAGAGTACTCTTCCGATAAGATCAGCAGGTATATCAATATCCCAAAGATGAAAGCGACCATCCCGCCAAAAAAGATGATGGCGTACAACATAACAGGCCAGGGTATTATGGTCGATACCAGGGAAAGGGTTGGCTGACCTAAAGGTATAACAATCTTCATAATCAAAGTCAGAACTTTACAAAAGTAGCGTACAAAAATGAAAAAAGGGTTACTAAACGGTTGCTTATAACATATTATAATTATTTTTAAAGTGCGGTTAACCGGAGAAACGATCGAGCACAGGAGATCTAATCTTCCATACTGCCTTCAATCTTGGAACCATCATAGTTGCAGCGGGTATTGATCACTCCACGGAGAATGGGCCTATAGTCAGCATCTTCGTCACTGTTCATAATTACGGCAGAGCCAATGTATCCAAAATCACTTCTTTTAGTCCAGGTCTTGAATGTTCTCATGTTATCCCTCCATGTGATTATTCTATAGTATTGCAGAAATAATATATAGAGATTATACAAATCTTTTTAGTAGGCCTATTAATGAGTATATATCTATATAGAAATAAAAATAAATTTTTAAAGGGCATAACTTTGAAGATCTCATCCAAGAAGGGATCATGTGGCTGATGCCGGCAATTGATATCCGGAGAGGACACGTCCTGCGACATGTTCAACTGAAGCACCTGCCGGATATCGAAGATCTCTGCAATGTGGGCGATTTCGAAAACTATCCCAATAACAAAGCGCAAAGCCAAAATGAATGAGCTTTTCCACCTAAAACTCATCATTTACTATTATCGTGGCAATACCACTTGATTCACCTACTGTTGCTGTTACTGTATATGTACCTTTATCTGACCCGGGGACCGGCGCTACAGCCACAGTTCCGTCCTCTTTTGTCATTGAACTGGTTATCACACCCTGGGGCGCTATCGTCATCTTAACAAAGGTACCCGGCACAGGATTGCCATCCTTGTCAGTGACATTGAATACTATAGGCTCCTGTAAAGGAAGGCCTCCAATGACTTCCTGAGCATCACCGGACATAGCGGTTATTGTATAAGTGCCGCCTATGCCGGCCGGGAGCAATAAGGTTACAACTGCCACATAGCTCAGGGCGATCAGGAGCGCGGAGTGCTTGAAGCCGTGCTTTATCTCACCTTCGGTTATCTGGCCGATGATGAGCCCTCCGAAAAAGGCGTTGAGAACGATCATATGGAAGAAGCCGCGCTCGAAATTGATGTCTGAAAGGCCGGCACCACCCAGCATTTCCAGGCCGACTCCCTGGATGAGGGGTAGCAGGGAAGTGGAAAGGATATAGGTCAACATTATAATTATACCTTGGGCAAGGTAGAATATGATAATGTACTGCTTCAGGTTGGCCTCTTTTTCCCTTTCGATGCCTATGACAGCCCTCATGTCTTCCGATGTACGGAAAAGCAGGTCTGCGACATTTCCACCGGTGTAGGCGGCCATGACTACTATATCGATATATTTGTTAACAAGCCTGCTTCCGATAGAAGCTGACATCCTGTGCATGGAATCCTCAAAAGAGTGACCCAGGACCATTGAAGATGCAGCGTCCTTAGCGCTTTTGCTTATGGCCCCCAGATTGGATCTTGAGAGTGTGACCACACCTTTGACGGGATCGATACCTCCCCTCATGAGCTCTGACAACTTGTACAGGAACTCACCGAACGCTACTTCCCTTTTCTTCAGGTTCTTTTTCTGGATGAATGTATTGATGGAGAAGGGGATGATAGCCACCAGTGTAGCAAACACGATTATGTGGTCAAGATCGTCCTTTGACTTATCTTTTTCCTCTGTGACCGGCTCTTTTTCCTGGGATGTCGGAAGCTCACCCCTCTCTGCAGCTTCAGCTGCTTCCATTTCCGCAATAAGGGCCTCATAGGCAGCCTGCTTTGCAGCGGCTTCACTGTTCACCGCGGCACTGCTTTGCCCTTCCGGGGGAAAGAGTGTGTGCCCGGCCAGTATGGCAACGAGTACTATCATCAGTGCTGCAAATACGGGGACCCCAAGGGTCAGATACTCCCGTTTGATGTTGTAACGTATGCGCGCTATCTGTGAATAACGTTTCAACACCTGGAGATATATGTCTATCTTCATAGGATGCTCCTTGAGTATTTCATCCAGAGCAGTATCAGGAATACGATGTTGATGAATGGCAGTGCGAAATACACGAAGAGGTTGAACATCTGCCTGGGAGTCAGGGGGCCCAGGTCGATACCCAGCGCGCTTCCGACCACGATCATGAGGACCACAAGCACAACGCTCATTACAACGCCGCTCAGGTAGCCTTCCCCGTAGACTGCAAGTGAATCCACGAACTCCCTCTGCAGCTTGCCACGCAGGTCCATGAGCTCCTTGGATTTCATCTCGAGATAGGTGCGAAGCCCTCCTCCCGCCTGCATGGCATTAGCAAGGTCCATGCATATCGTCCTGAAGGATTCGGAAGAAGTGTTGCGTACAAGGTGGTTCATGGCAGTGACACCATCCTCGCCCAGAACGTCCACACGGTACATGACCTTACCGAATTCGGTGGATATCTCACCGTAGTCCTCTATGGCTACGGTCCTCACGACATCCATGGGCGAGGAGCCGGCACTTGCAAGGATGGACATGTAGCTCAGTGCAAAGGGAAGCTCGTGTTCTATATTCATGTTCTTGCCGGATATCTTATTGTACAGCACAAAAGGAAAGCCGCTTATGGTAAGGCCGAATGTAAGGAATGTCAGCATCCCTATGTAAACGAGAGGCGTTGAAGAGTTGCGAAAGAGGATCACTGAAAAAATAAAGACAATAGCTGTTGCAATTATGGCCGTGACTATGGAGAGGGATATGAACATGCCGGGTGTCATGATCATGTCGGCCTGGTAGAGGGACCTGGAAATATCCTCCTGTGGCTTCCTATCAAAGTATTTACCCAGGAAGTAGCAGAACATCTTGTACTTCTCGAGGTATTCGTTGGTCTCACCGTCGTTGAATGCCCGGCGGATACCATCAGTGCTGCCCTTTGCCATTTACTGCATCGTCTCCATGAGCTCATCCTTGTGGCGCGCATATTTCCTGATAGCCCGGGCAACATCCTTGTAATCGCATATTCCCTGCCTGGAAAGACTTTCAATATACTTTGCCCGCTCATCCATCTCCCGGACAAGTTCCTCTACCTTTATGCCGAATTCCTCTTCGATATCCTCAAAAAGAGAGCTGCTGCCGCTAAACTCATAGCGGTCCTCGACCGGGTCCCATTTGAAAACAGGGTTGGTGATCAGGTCCTTGCGTTCAGGGTCCAGTTCCACTATTTCAACTATCCTGAGGGCGCGCCTGATGAAGTGCTCGCCGACCTTGACCATGGCGTTGAATATGACCATGTCGACACTGGCAAAGAGGTTCCTGGGCACGTTCATGGGCTCGGATTCAACCCTGGAGAGCAGTTCCTGGATGGAGCCGGCGTGGATGGTGCCCATACAGGGGTGGCCAACGGAGATGGCCTGGAACAAAGTGCCGGCTTCGGAGCCTCGAACCTCACCTACCACTATGTACTCGGGCCTCTGCCTCAGT
Source organism: Methanolobus psychrophilus R15 (assembly GCA_000306725.1). Taxonomy (GTDB): domain Archaea; phylum Halobacteriota; class Methanosarcinia; order Methanosarcinales; family Methanosarcinaceae; genus Methanolobus; species Methanolobus psychrophilus. The sequence continues at coordinate 370,274 of CP003083.1, forward strand.
GCGGCCTTGAGCAGGTCGTAGAGCTCGATGTCACCTGCAGACTTGCCGCTGCTGCTGTCCCCTCCAAAACCCGCCCTTGTGATGGACTGGGTCCAGTTGGGGTGCATGAGGTTCATCTCGGCGGTATCTTCGATGGATACTATCTTGTATTCAGGGGGGATGAAAGAGCCCAGGGCATTGAGGGTCGTGGTCTTACCTGAGGCCGTACCGCCTGCTGCAAGTACGGAGCGCTTGTATTCGATCACGATCCAGAAGTACGCCAGCACCCTTGCATCATAGGTGCCGTAGTTCATGAGGTCGATGCAGGACACAGGATTGGACTTGAAGCGCCTGATGGTGAATGTGGAGCCTCTCTTGGTGACCTCCTTGCCGAGGGTGAGGTTGGCACGGCTGCCATCGGTCAGTGTGGCGTCCCTGATTGGCTGGAGCACTGAGATGTGCCTGCCTGCGGCCTGGGCCATCCTCATGACGAAGTTGTTGAGCTCAAGCTCCTCGAAGGAGACATTTGTCTTAAGGGAGCCATACATGCGGTGATTGACATACAGGTTGGAATAAGGACCGTTGCAGGTGACATCCTCGATATAGGGGTCGTTCATGAGCAGGTCGATCCTGTCAAATCCCATGTATTTTTTATGAAGGTAATAGAAGAACTTCTCTTTCTGTGATTCTGTCAGCTTAAAGCGATAAATTTCCGTGATGAAGTAGAAACGGTCCCTGAGAGCATCCTTGCGGTTCTCCTCCTCCACCAGCAGTATCTCGGAGTGAGCCATCTTGTCAAAGGCGTTCTGGACGATTGCCATGGTCTGCTCCTCGGTCTCACTGAGAGGCGGTTCCATGCATTCGTAGGAAAGCTCCTCCCCGTCAAACCAGACATGTACATACTGGAACCTGGGAGTTACTTCGTATATGAGATCCAGATCCTTGTGAGGCACCCCATACAGTGGTTTGCTAACCACGCCCGGCTCAAAGACCAGCTCATCAATGACCTCGGGCTTGGGATTGATGATCTTTTCGATCTTCTGCAGCAGAACCTGGACAAAGTCACCCTCGCTTTCAGAAAGCTCATTCTTGTCCTCAGGCAGGCACAGGGGATCATCAGGCTGGCTTTTCTTTCTCCTGAGACCAAGGCCCGATTTTTTCTTCCCGGCAGGCTTTTTTGCCTTTTTCACTTTCTTCCGGGATCCCCGCAACCCAAACAAGCGCCTTTTCCCTGAACCTTCCTCCGGCACATCACTTATTGAGTCCGGAGCATCTGCTCCGTCAAGCATCGATACAGCGACAGAGCCTTCCCCATATTCACCACATTCCTGCCTGCCCGCTGCCTCCTCCACATCCTCCGGAGAGCCCGCCCTGCTGCCGGGAATATCCTTCTTCTTCCTGAGGCTCAATCCAAAGCGCTTTTTCCCGGCAGGCTTGCCTGGCCTTACCGAAGGCTCGTGAACCTCACTCTTCTTTTGCTTACCCCTAAACCCGAAAATACCCTTTTTTCCTTTTTTGCCCTCACCATTGTAACCGGAAACTTCCTGAACATGCACATCCTCCCCGGCGACACTCTCAGAATAAGACACTTCAGGTTCCCGGAAAGAGAGCTCCGCCTCTTCGGATGGAATCTCATTATCAGAATAGGTTTCCGTGTTTATACCAGCCATCTAATGCTAGTAAAAGAACGTGCTGATATATACTTAATCTAAGTGAAGTATATAGATGAATGTAAAGTATAGAGAAATGAAAAGGAGCAGCAGCTTTGAATAAGCTATGTGAGAGTAAAAAGAAAAGAAGGACAGGCGGGTCAGCCCATCCTGCGCTTCCATACAATAAGACGTCCGGTAGCGTTTATAAGCATAACTATGACTATCAAGACCAAAGCTGCTGCGAAACCCTCAGAAGGAGATATTAGATGAGGATGCTCATAGGCATGATAGATAGTTAAAGGTAAAGTTCCCACCAAATCCTGGAAAGGATATATCTTAATCCCATAGATCAGCTTTTCACTGGCTCCCACCCTGAACTCCGGGAAGAACTGTGAGTAGCCTGCTGTTAGGATAACCACAGCAGATTCTTCGGCAGCCCGCCCAACACCAAGGATCACACCTGTCAGGATGCCTGACAGGGCATAGGGGATAGTTACACGTTTTAAAGTATCCCATTTAGTTGCACCCAGAGCATAACTCGCTTCCTCTATATCCGTAGGTACTGTGTCAATCGCCTCCTCTGCTGCACGTTCGATCACCGGAAGAATCAATATGGCAAGGGCTATACTGCCTGATATCAAGGAGAATCCACCAGTAACTGTCCTCATGTAGAACACAAGCACCAGAACTGCAAAAAGTCCCAGGACTATTGAAGGGGTGCCCGATAGCACATCAATGAAAAAGCGGAAACTCCTGACTAAAAAGCCATCTTTTGCATACTTCTTAAGATATATCGCAGTGCAAACTCCCAAAGGGGCGGCAAGCAATGTTGAAAAGAACGAAAGGATGAGAGTGCCTGCAATAGCGTTGCCGATGGCACCCCCAAGACTTGGGGCTCTTGATTCAGGGGTTAGTATGAAATAGAGACTCAGGCTGGGTATTGCTTTTACTGTGATCGTGCCTAAGATCAATATCAGTATCAAGGCACATGCTATAGCGCAAGCATATGCAATTGAAATGAATATCTTGCCCTTGATAAAACGAAGATTCATAAATTACCTCCTATCTTCCTTGCTACTGCGACGAACACGATCTCTATAGCAAATAATACCGCTGCGATTGCAAAGAGGGCACTTCTTGGCTCCGGGTGTGCAATATAGATGCCTGTCTCGATAAGGATCTTTGAAGTCATAGAGTAGCCATAACTGAAGAAAGAAGATGGTACTGCCATCATGTTCCCAAAGAGCATTACCACAGCCATGGTTTCACCCATAGCCCTCATCATGCCAAGGATGACGGCAGCCATTATGCCCTTTGATGCTGCAGGCAGCACTACCTTGCTGATGGTTTCCCACTTAGTGGCTCCCAGAGCAAAAGAGGCTTCACGGTACTCTTTCTTGACTGCCCTTATGGAATCCTCCGAAATGGAGACAATTGTCGGCAGGATCATTATTGCAAGCACTGTCGCTGCCAGGGCAAGCCCCAGACCATCCACAGAGAATACCCTGAAGAAAGGGAGGAAGCCAAATGCTGCTTCCGAATAGGGATGGATATAATCCCTGAAAAGACCGGACAGTACAAAGAGGCCGAAAATACCATATACAACAGATGGAATGCCTACCAGAAGTTCGATTATGGGACGCATTACTGACGCAATCCTTGGGTGTGCAAGTTCGGACATGAAAATAGCGGTGAACACGCCAAGAGGAACTGCAAGAATCATAGTGACCAGCGTAAGCAGAATAGTCCCTGCTATGAAGATGCGTATACCGTAGATGTTCTCATGGAAATCCCATCTGGAGCCGGTTATGAAATTGAAAAAACCCTGATTTACAAATGTAGGGTAAGCAGTATAGAAAATGAAACCTACCACCAGAATCGTTGTAACAGTAGTAAGCAAGGCACATAAGCCAAAGAATATATGAGGGATCGTATACTCGGACCTTGAATCAATTTTAAAGAAAACGCTAGTAATTGAGTATTTGGACTTTAAGTTCATTTTTATCCAGATTCCATTAAAAAAAGGGATTTGTGCTTTCGCACAAATCATTCAAGTATTCTTATTCTTTCCCGGTTTAAACGATGTCGTACATTGAGAAGTAGCCAACATCATTGAAGAGGGTCTTCTGACCTGGCTGTGTTGCGAATTCAATGAATGACTTCTCGAGGGTAGATGGCTCACCGTTTGTCAGGTAGATAAGTGGCCTGGTAAGAAGGGTTGGGAATGTGCTGGTGCTGTCTCCCTTGAGGGCCTTAATTGAATCAGCTCTTACATCTTTGTAGGAAGCTTTTGCTTTTGGCATGCTGTCCATTGGAAGTATCGTAACGGTGCCCTTCTCGGTAAATCCAACGTCTACGAAGCCAATTGCTGGTACGGTTGATGATTCAACAGCATTAAGAACTAAAGCATTTCCTGCTCTACCGAGTGCATTTGTACCATCGATGTGGGTCTTGCTCTTAGTCGTGCTAGATGTCAGATAGTAGGAGAATGTTTCTGCAGTACCACTGCCAGATTCGGATCTCTTGAAGATAACTGCAGGAGCAGATGCATCGATGTTATTATTGCCCAAGAATGTGGTGTTTACCATCCCAGTAGAGTTTGCTGCATTGTAAATTGCTAGCACGTTGGCAGCTGTTAATGTGTTGTTGGCTTTTACATTTACATTTTTACCAATAAGAACTACAGCGCTGGCACCGATCTGGTGCTTCTTGAGAGCTGGGAACTTAACTGTGGTGTCAACGTCCTCGGAAGAGGCACCGATGTCAACAACACCCATGTTTACAGCGTTGATACCAGCAGTTGAGCCGCCTGCCTGAACAGTGACCTTTATACCGGGGTTCTCTGTCATGAATTTCTTTGCAAGGAGTTCAGAGACTGGCTGGACGGTTGTGCTGCCTGCAACCAGGAGCTCGGCGGATGCACCAAGTGCTGCATTGTCTGCGCTTGCATCTTGAGAAACGTCGCTTGAGAATGATCCTAAAATTGTACCGACTGCTGCTGCACCGGCGATTGCAACTACCACGAGAACGAGGGTTGCAACGATGGGTGAAACACCAGCTTCGTTGTTAAAGAGTTTCTTCATATTCATATCTTTACACCTTTTATGCTACTTGTTTTGTCATTTCTGAGCGGGGTTTAATCGCTCTGAGTGCTAAACTGTGTTTAGGATATATAATACTTTTACAAATAATGTATATAGAGACAGCTCCAATATAGATTTAGTATATATCTATATATTGATGTATAAATCTGATGAAGAATCGGAGTCATATAAAATCAATGGGAGATATATTGTTTATACAGGACAGGTTTATCCGTGTGGTATGAGTAAGAAGGAGTATGGCTTATAATAATAGAAAGATCAAGGTGCTTTTCATATGCGTACACAACAGCGCAAGAAGCCAGATGGCCGAAGAATACCTCAGGAGGATCGGAGGGGACAGGTTCGAGGTGGAGAGTGCAGGGCTCAAACCTTCCAGCATCAATCCTATTGTGATCGATGTCATGAAAGAGGACGGTTTCGACCTCCGGAGAAAGAAAACCCAGGCAGCATGGGACCTGTTCAGGCAGGGGAAACTTTACAGTTTCGTCATCACGGTCTGTGACAGGAAAAATGAAGAAGAATGCCCCATATTCCCCAGGCCGTTTGTGCAGATGAACTGGCCCTTCCCGGACCCTGAAACTTTTACCGGCACAGATGAAGAGAAAATGCAGCAGGTGCGGGATCTGAGGGACACTATCAAAAAGAGGATCGAGCAATTCGTCGAGGAGACCACGGGGGTTTCAGACGGCGGGGAATAGGCTGCCCCTGTTGGTATTTCCAGACACAGATCAACACGGATTTACACTGATCTGGACTTTTGCGGGGTTTAACTCCCCGGCTTTACTACAATCTGTGTTAATCTGTGTAAATCCGTGTCTTAAGATATTATTGCCTGACGCATTACCCCAGCTTATGGTTGTTAAGTTTTGTTGGTACTTTCAGACGCAGATTAACACGGATTTACACGGATTAACCTTTTGCGGGGTTTAGCTCCCCGGCTTTACTATAATATATGTTAATCTGTGTAAATCCGTGTCAGAGTAGTTTTGGGAACTGATCAGATACCCTCAAACATGAATTTCTTCTCCGGGCAAAGATTTAATCTTCAATCAAACCTAATTTACTCAGGATAACTATGGAGATAGAAGCCAAGTTCCTGGTGCAGGATAGGGAAGTTTTCGGCAGGCTTGCAGGCCTCACATCGATCGCTTCATTTGGGATAGGAAGTTTTTCAGAGAGCGTATTCACAGATACTTACCTTGACACCCTCGACATGGCAATATACTGCGCAGGATACTCCTTCAGGTGCAGGGAAAAGCCCGGTAAGGTCACATACACTTTCAAGTCACTGGACAGCACCTGCTCCCCGGTCAGCAGGAGAGAGGAAATAGAGACATCCTTCCCTGAAAAAAGCGCGGTGGAGGAGATGGAGGACAGCAAAGTGAAGCAGATGCTCTCCCGGATTGCCGGCTCTGGTAGGCTGTTTCCCCTTTTTGAAGTAGACCACAAAAGGAAAATATCCATGATTACGGCCAGTTCCGGGGAGATTGCCGAAATCAGCCTTGATGATGTCACAATCACCTGCGAAGGGAACAGGAAAAGTTACCTTGAAGTTGAACTGGAGCTCCGCGGTGGTACGGAAGAAGAGCTTGACCAACTGGTCTCTGTCATGAGGGAGGATTTCGGGCTGACCCCGGGCGGCAGCTGCAAGTTTGACAATGGAATGGAGCTGTTGCAGGAAAATATCCGCGCTGCTGCTGCAGGATCGGATTACAAAGTAATATCCGTCAAAAAAGAGTCAAAACCCCTTCCACTTAAAGAAATGTTTGAGGAATACGACGTTGAAAGAGCCCATGCCCGTAAAGTCGCAGAGAACGCCCTGGAGCTCTTTGACAGTCTCGTGCCCGTACACGGCCTTGGCCCCCATCTTCGCACAGTAATGAGAATAGCAGCCCTTGTCCATGATGTGGGATTTACGACCGACACGAAGGACCATCACAAGGAAGGAAGGAACATCCTCATGGCCCACCCGCCCGCAGAGCTTCCTTTCCCCCTGCACATGATGCTTCCCTGGACAACTTTCCTCCACAAGAAAAGGATCGATGGCGCAAAGCTTGAGAAGCTGCAGACCAAAAAGGAATTTGCGGCTATGCCTGCGCAGATGCAGCGTGATACCCTTAAGATGGCGGCCATCCTCAGAATTGCAGACGGCCTGGATTACAGCCGCATGAACAGCAGAATAACAGCCATTGACCTGCAGCAGGACAGGGCTGTCATCGAACTGCAGGGACCCGGCGCCCGGACAGATGCGGACAGGGCAGACACAAAATGCGATATGTGGCGTTTACTGTTCAAAACGGACCTGCAGTTCAGGCCTGCCATGCAGGAGCAGGATTAAGAGGGCTTATCAGGCATTCAGTTCCCTCTTAAGGGTTTCTGCAACAGTCTCAAGCACTTTGACCCTTGAGTAGAACTTGTCGTTAGACTCCACGATGGTCCAGGGCGCATATGATGTACTTGTCCTCTGCAGCATCTCATCCACTGCCTCCTCATACATATCCCACTTTTCCCTGTTCTTCCAGTCGTCCGGCGTGATCTTCCACTGCTTATAGGGTGTGTTTTCCCTTTCCCTGAACCTGCGAAGCTGCTCATCCCGGTCCATGTGCAACCAGAACTTTATGATTATGGTCCCGTTGTTTGCCAGAACTTCCTCAAGCTCCCTGATCTCGCCATAGGCCCGCCTCCACTCCTGGTCACTGCAAAAACCTTCCACTCTCTCCACAAGCACCCTGCCATACCAGCTCCTGTCAAAAATGGTCATTTTTCCTGCTTCGGGTATATGGCGATAGAAACGCCAGAGGTAATGGTGCGCGAGTTCGACGTCCGAAGGTACCCCTGAGGGAATGACCTTGTAAAGCCGGGGATTGAATATCTGCGCCAGCCTCCGGATGTTTCCTCCCTTGCCAGACGCATCCCAGCCTTCAAAAACTATCACTGCGGGCCTGCCCTGCCTGAACAGGTCAAACTGAAGTCCCTCCAGCTCCTTCTGGTACACTTTTTTCATTTCTTTATAATTTTGATTGGACAGTGACTTGCCCAGGTCTATTTTTTCAAGAACGGAAGGACTTAAAGGCCTGGATACGGCAGATTCTGTCCCCTGCATGTCCGGTCCTGAGTTTTCCTTCTCTATCACCTTTATTTTCTCTTCAAGAGCCCATATGAAGGTCTTTATGGCCTTAATGGTTCCAAAGTTGAGGTCGTCTGATTCAACTATGGTCCATGGTGCTTGTGGAATATCGGTTTTTTCCAGCATCCTTTCAATAAGCGGCAGATTCTTCTCATATCGGCTGGCAATCTCCCCGTCCTCCTCTTTCACAAGCAAAAGGGGTATCCCTTTTTTCTTAATCGCGTCATAGCGCTCCTGCTGTTTTTCCTTGCTTATGTGCAGGAAGAACTTAATTATCAGGTAGCCGCCATCAGCAAGCTGCCTTTCAAAATAGGTCAGGCCGTTGATGCACTTTGTGATGGCATTGTCTGCTGCGTCCTCATGGAGATGCTCCGCCAGAGCCCTCTTGTACCAGCTTCTGTCAAAAATGGCTATTTTCCCCCTGTGCGGGACCTTTGTCCAGAAACGCCATAAAAGAGGCCTGTTTTCCTCTTCGGGACATGGCTTGCCCGTGGTGTAAAGCTCAAATCCCATGGGGTTTAAGGGCATAAGGAACCTGTTAATTATTTCAGCCATGCCTGAAGCATGCCAGCCTTCAAAGACCACCATTACGGGTATTCCCATTTTCCATGCTTTTCTCTGGAGCTCACCCATGCGGATGCCAAAATCATCCATAAGCTCCTCATATTCCTTTTTCCCGATACTCTTTGAAAGGTCAATATTTTCAAGCATGTTCCACCTCCCGGATCAACATGAGACCAGCACCAACATCCCAATAAATATCCATTACATCGCCGATCAATGAAATTAATGAAACAACAAATATGCTGAACATTATAGATATATTTACTCAGGAAACACATTTGTATGTGTTCCTATATATACTTGGGTATTAAAAGGAGTGGATATTGGTGCCATGGATAAATAAAAAGAAATGTATTGCCTGCAAGAAATGTGTCAGGAAATGTCCTGTGGATGCAATCTCCATGGTCAGGGGAACGGCTCTTATCAATGACAATGAATGCATCTACTGTGGCAAATGTGTCCGTATCTGCCCCGTGGAAGCAATACTTAAGGATAAGGAGCACATTGACTTCGAGATAAAGTCCGGTATAAAAAAGATAAGAAAGTCCCTTGCAAAGTCCGGGAATAAGAAAAAACAAAGAAGGATGGTCAGAAGTAAGGTTATCCAGCTGAGAATGCAAAGAAAAGTCATTGAGGGCACCCTTAAGGAATTAAAGCACCTTAAATAAAGCACCTTAAATATTAGTAGATAATATCATACGAATAGTTGATCACATTCTTCAGTCCAAAGGAGAGATAAGCATGCCATATACAGCACCTCAAAAGAAAAACCCAACCCTGGCAGTTTTCTCTGTCCTGTTCGGTCTCGTGTTTTCCATGACCGGGGTTTTGTACGCCTCGGTCGGGAAAGTGACGAGGTTCTCTGACCCGCAGGTCATACTTGTCCTATGCAGTCTTATAGGACTTGGCCTTGTGCTGATCATGGCAGGTGTCAACATTGCTGCCATGAACAAGAGCATTGGCCGCATCAGGTCATTTATGGCAGGCATCCTCTTTTCAGTTCTCGGTATCTTCATTTTTGTCACATATTATCCAGAAGGATGGTTCTATCCCATTGTGGCATATGCGATCATCTCCTACTCGCTGGGGATATTCCTGATACTGCTCAATATTTTCGTTAACTGTTTCACACTTTCCTATTGTTCTCCTTCATGCACCAGTCCCGTAACAGGGCTATGCAATGAAGATCTTCCAGAAAATAAGGAAAGCTCGGGTAGCTGGGACAATTCTGTAATGGCCAGGTTTGCAGGAATATTTCTGGCCAACATCCTGCCCAATCAACCTGGTTCCATTCAGGATAACGAAGACAATGGAAGTAACAGGCATGTTGGATCAGATCTGCAAAGTAAAACGGATGAAATTGCAGATTCTGATGCGATATCCAGGGTCATTGTGAATCATGAGGCAGTCAATGTCGGTTCCGGGGCTGCTGAGGAAAAGCCGGTCGAAGGTGTTCAGGAAGCAGTGCTTCCTGATGAGCCTGCAAGCAGCCAGGCAACTGCCGTTAAGCCCGCTTCAGAGGAGGAAGAGCCACCTGCAGTTGCAGATTCTCCCTTCAATGAGTTCATCTCCATGAAAAAGACCGGAATCAAGGCAAATGACACAATGCGCGAGGCTGCGAGCAAGCTGCTGATGTTCCAGTTTGGCAGGATGATAGAGCATGAAGAGGGCACCAAAATAGGCAGGGACATAGAGGAACTTCATGATATGCGGGTTGCAGCAATGCGCATGCGCTCCGTGTTCCAGGTGCTTGAGGAATACCTTGACATGAAAGCGCTTGATAAGCACCTGAATAACCTGAGGTCAACAAGAAGAGCACTCGGTCAGGTACGCGACTTGGACGTATTCCTTGAGAAGATAGACCATTACCTTGAGAACCAGCCTCCGGGAAGCAATATTGATCTCAGTAAGCTCACAGACTCCCTGGACATAGAGAAGGCAAAACGCAGAGGCATGATGCTTATATATCTGGACAGTGCCAAATATGGCAAATTCAAAGCCATCTTCACAAAGGTGCTTCTCGATAAAAGATCATGGACCATGAAGCCGGTAACAAAAAAGGGAGAACCGATACCCGGTCTCGTGAAGGATGTGCTGCCGGTATTGCTGTACTCCCGGTTTGCAAGAGTGCGCTCATATGACCATATTGTATCGGCGGAAGCATCGCCGACCCTTGAACAGTATCATCAGCTCCGCATAGATGTCAAGATACTGCGTTATACGCTTGAGTTCTTCAGGGAAGTGCTGAGCACGGAGTCAAAAGATCTTATACAGGACCTCAAAAACCTGCAGGATAACCTGGGGGATATGCATGATGCCGCAGTTGCACTGGAACTCCTTGAGAACTTCGAGAGATATGGCCGCTGGGGAGTGACAGAAGAGGAACATGTACATGCCCTGAGGACCCCCCTGAAGGAGCTGGGTGTGGAATCTTATATGGAATATCGCAGACAGGAACTTGAAAGGCTGATTGCAGAATTCCCCGCCGCCTGGTCAAAAGTGATCGATAATGATTTCAGTGTCACTTTGTCCGGGACGATCGCAGGCATGTATTCAAAATGATAAACCTCTTCCGCTGCTGGCAAATGAGAAAGATGCAGATATGGGAATACCTATGAAATATATTAAGACCGGATTTAGTTCTGTCTGTATAGATTTCTATATATACTTGTATGTGAACTATATATAGGGTTTTCCTTTATAATTTCACATCCGATGAAAGAATTTGGGGAAATGATCTGCAATGGCCAAAAGCAAGGATTATATAAATCGGGAAATAAGCTGGCTTTCCTTTAATGAGCGCGTGCTTCAGGAGGCTATGGACCCTTCGGTGCCGCTTCTTGAGAGACTTAAGTTCCTGGGCATCTTCTCGTCCAATCAGGACGAGTTTTTCAGCGTCAGGGTGGGCACCCTGCAGAGAATGCTGGATGCGGGCGTTAAATCAAAGGCAATGGTGGGTGGTTCCCCGAAAAAGGTCATGAGGGAAATACACGATACTGTAATCCGGCTCAGGGATAAATTCGATACGGTTTTCAGGCAGATAGCCCTGGAGCTTGAAAGTTACAATGTGTTCATTGTCGATGAGACCGAGCTTACCGATGAACAGCAGGCGTTTCTGAAGGCGGATTTCAATGAAAAAGTAAGGCATCGCCTTGTTCCCATTATGATAAAGGACCTTCCGGAATTCCCATACCTGAGGAATCAGGCGATTTATCTTGCAGTTGCAATGTATCGTTACTCTGAGCCACAGCAATTCAACTATGCCCTTATAGAGGTTCCGACGGATGTGCTTCCTCGTTTTATTGTCCTTCCGGATTGTGATAGAGGTACATGCATCATAATGCTTGAAGACGTCATCCGTTTCGGTCTGTCCGGAATCTTCTCTACCTTCCAGTATGATTCAATTAAAGCCTATACTATAAAGCTGACAAGGGATGCAGAGATGGATTTCGCTGACGATGTGACCAAGAGCTTCTTTGAAAAGGTATCAGAAAGCCTCAAAGCCCGGGAGAAAGGGGAACCTGTGCGTTTTGTCCATGACCGGGAAATGCCCGAGGATCTGCTTGATTTCATTCTGGATAAACTTCACCTGGTAGGTTTTGAAAATATAGTTCCCGGCGGCAGATACCACAACGCACGTGACTTCATGAATTTCCCTGCTGTTGGTCCTGAAACACTGAGAACACAAAAAGACACTCCTCTTCCCCACAGGGATCTCATCAGGCACAAAAGCATGTTAAATGCCATTAAGGAAAAGGATATCCTCCTGCATTATCCCTACCAGTCTTTTGGTTATCATATCGACTTACTTCGTGAAGCAGCAATAGATCCCAACGTGATAAGCATTAAGACAACTCTTTACAGGGTGGCAAAATCCTCAAACGTTGGCAATGCGCTGATCAATGCCGTGAAGAACGGAAAGGAGGTCACAGTGGTCATCGAGCTCCAGGCTCGCTTTGACGAGGAGCTCAACATGTACTGGACACGGAAGCTTGAAGAGGCGGGAGCAAGGATAATTGACGGCGTGCCCAGCCTCAAAGTACATTCCAAGCTTTGCCACATCACAAGAAAGGAAGGCGATGAGCTGGTGCACTATTCATGCATTGGCACCGGTAATTTCAACGAGGCTTCGGCAAGAACATACTGTGATCATACACTGATGACCGCTAATGAGGACCTGACCAGCGAAGTGGAACATCTTTTCGACTTTTTCAAGTGCAACTACAAGAGGTTCCTCTATAAGCACCTGCTGGTTTCACCCATGCATATGCGCAGGAAACTGCTGGCCATGATCAATAACGAACGAAAGAATGCCATGGCAGGAAAGCCGGCTTACATATATGCAAAAATGAACAGCCTTGTTGACGTCCAGATGATTGGGAAACTCTATGATGCCAGCAAAGAAGGTGTAAAAATAAAGTTGATCATCCGGGGAATATGCTCTCTTGTACCAAGCGTGGAAGGATTGAGCGAGAACATTGAGGTAATAAGCATAGTGGACAAATACCTTGAGCACTCACGGATATTTATCTTCTGTAACGGAGGAGAAGAGAAGTACTACCTGTCCTCTGCAGACTGGATGGCGCGAAACCTTGACAGGCGGATAGAAGTCGCAGCACCCATATACGATCGTGAGCTGCAGCAGGAACTCAGGGATTATATGGAAATACAGTTCAGGGATAACACAAAGGCAAGAATCATCAATGAGTCGCAGGATAATAAGTACAGGAAGGGAGATGAAAATGAGCTTCACCGTGCCCAGGTGGATATCTACCGGTACCTTGAAGGGAAACTCCGGGGTGCAGAGGGAAGCAGATGAGGTTTGCAGCTATTGATGTTGGTTCCAACGCTGTCCGTCTTCTTCTCTCAAGAGTGGATATCACAGGTGTCAGCCCGGTGTTTGAAAGTATCTCCATGATGCGTATGCCCATACGCCTGGGGGACGATGCTTTTGTCCATGGCCATATCTCAGAGGAAAAGGTCGGCCAGCTTGTAAAAACGATGATAGCATTCCGGTACCTTCTGGATGCCTATGAACCCATAGATTTCATGGCATGTGCAACCTCGGCGCTGAGGGAGGCTCAGAACACTGATGATATTATACGCAGGATTAAGGATGAGACCGGGATGGAACTTGACGTCATCAGCGGAAGGAAGGAAGCCAGGATCATATACTCAAACCATATCGAGAAAATAATTGCCAACGATACTTCCTCCACATACCTTCACATCGATGTTGGCGGAGGGAGCACTGAACTTATTCTCTTTGACAGGAGCAAGGTACTTGCGTACAGGTCGTTCAACATTGGTGCCATCCGCATGATCGAGGGCCTTGTTTCAAAAGAAGAGTGGAACAATATGAAAAAATGGGTCAAATCCGTTACCGGAGAATACAGTCCTGGCTCTTCTGTAGGGAGCGGCGGCAATATAGGCAAGTTATTCTCTCTTGCAAATACTAAGGAAGGAACGCCTCTTTCATACGATGACCTTAAAAAGGTCTATGACCACCTGAAGGCTCATACTCTTGAAGAGAGGGTTGTGAAGCTCGGGCTTAAACCTGACAGGGCGGATGTCATAATACCTGCTTCAAAAATCTATCTCTCTGTCATGAGGTGGGGTAATGTGGGAAAAATAAATGTCCCTCAGCTGGGCCTTGCTGATGGGATCATCCATGTATTGTATGAGAGACACAAGGACCGCTACGTAGAATGAATTTTTGTTCTTTACACTGTAAAAATAAAAAATACACGCGCCCGAAAGGGCACGCAAAAAACGGAGGATAATCTGCAAAAGCTGACAGCGTGGTCAGCGGGATATCAGGACGTACACAGCCATGAAAACTCCCAGGGCAATGAGAATAACAATCGCATACAGGTGGTTCTCCACAGCATCTATTGCCACACCTTCGACCGTCCCGAAAGCCGCTGAGACTCCCTCTATGGTACCTCCAAGCAACCTGTGGATAATCTCCTGCACCTTCAGCACGGACGCTGAAAAGGGATCCGGAAGCCAGTCCATCATGGAGGAGTTGACTGCCTCCTGCTGCACCTCAGTGGAATAACCACTTTCCAGTTCATACACATCTTCAGTCGAATACAGAGGCTCATAGAATGTGTCAGCATCTACTGCAACCGGACTTTCCGGGGTTTCATCGGTCACAACCCCCCAGCCGCCATTGAGGGGATCCCAACGCTGCTTCACTTCCACTCCTGCAACAAAGAGGGAAGACTGCGCTTCTCCCCGGTGTCCATCGATAGCCTTGAAAGCTGCCCTGGCAGCAGGCAGGTCAGGAGCAATGGCCGGTTCGATGCTGTAACCCAGCTCCAGCGATGTCCCTGGGGACAGGAGCACACCGGAAACTGTCAGCATCTGAGAGCCGTTCACCTGCGAGAAGTCCATGTCCCATTCGCTCAGAGGCAAATCACTTCCGGCCAGGCTTTCCTCTGCACTGCCGGTTACATAATTAGCACTTTCCGGTATCACGTCGCTCAGGTTAACCCAGGCAGCACGGTCGCCGCTGTTCCTGATTTGGAGGTCCACCCTGTAACCGCTATCCGATGGAGACAGCTTCTTTTCCATTATCACATGCGCCCCATGCACCGTAATGCTGCCGGTCCCGGAAGTCCAGGTGAATTCCTTCCCGAAGAAATCAGCCTTTGCCGTCACCGGACCGAACGAATATAGGCCCTGTCTCAGGGGCACCAGTTTCCGGGCAATGTAGTACTGGCCGTCGGGAGTAACATAACTGTAGTCCCCGTGCTCGAAGGTTTCCACGGTTATAAGCTCTTCAGGGATGTCTGCAAACGTAACGTTAGCATTATCCACCGAATAAAAACCGAGATTGTAGATGTTGGTCCTGAGGAAGGAATACTCCCATGCATCCCATATCTCATAATAGACATTGCGATTGCCTTCAGTACTGCCCCCGTTCTGGCGGACCGACCATGTGGTCATGTTGATCTCATCGCCGACCACCTCCATGATGACTTTAAGCTCAGGGTCCGTGCAGCGGAAAAACGTGGCTGCGCTTGTATCATAGTACCCTTTTCTGATATCGGTGCCGCCGGCAGTGGCATTTATGTAATAGTTCAGTTCATAGGGAGAGGTCCTGCCATCCCATTGCGGCGCTATCACCGTGAAATTGATGCTCTGCTGTTCCCCTTTCTCAAGGCAGCCCAGGTTCCTGACAATGATGTTGTCCCGATACTCAAAATCGCCATTCCCTTTAAGCTTGAACTCTCCAAGGTTCACCTTAAGGACCGCATTCTCAACCCAGGCATCCCCTGTGTTCTTTACCGTAACCTCGACCTTCTTTTCCTGTCCGGGTGCATACTGTTCCGTTGAAACATCGACGCCTTTGACCTTCTCGGAACTCGCCGCAAAACTTATCTCAAGTTCAGGCCGCCCTCTGGAGTATACCTGCAACTGTGCAGAAGGAGTATTATAGCTGTCAACACTGATGCCTGTCAGCTCCACCTTTATCTCATTGTCCCAGTGGAACCACTTGTCACTGTCCTGTAATTCCAGAAACAGGAACTCCTTGCGGACAGCACCCTGCTTTTCAGCCGAGATCAGGGCAGACTTTGTCTTCGGGTCAAAATCATCCGCCCTGAAGGTGTATTTCACCCCTTCGACCTCCATTTGCCCTGTCCTGCCCCACTGCAGGCTAAGAGAGCCTTCACTTACCCATTCGGTACATGTATCAAGCTCATCGCAGGGACAGAACGTACCTGCAGACACTGCAGGCACCAGCAATAATAACAATAATAACAAAAAGGCAAGACCTGCGACGCAGCGTAAACTAAAATTGACACAAAACGTTTTTTTCATCCAATTCCACTCCACATATCATGATCTTTTTGAAACGCGCCTGAAAACAACATACATTAACAGGACATAAGCCAGCAAAGCAGCAAAAACAAAAGGAACAGCCATATTGAAGAAAGAAGATGCAGTGTACCAGCAGGTAGAATAGAATGTGTAAAGGGACAATATTGACGCCGCCAGCAGACTCAGCAATCTTTTCATGGTTCCTAGTTAGGATTGTGCTCTTATATCCCTTGCACAAACGAAATAAATAGCAAAAAAGGATTTTATTAGGCACCTGCCAGATATATATGCCTATATAGTTATCCCCGCCGGAAAACCTCATACCCGAAAACGGAGAGAGCTATGATTATGGAGGTCATTGACAGCATGAACACCATATTTGAAAACGCCTCTTTCAGCACTATCCATGACATGCCGCCCAGGACATGCGTAATGCTCATCAGCAGGATAATGAGAACACCTATCGGATATATCTCCTCTCCCGTAAGGAGCTTCAGGACAGTATAACCCATAACATAATAGAAAACCACAGTAAATGCCAGATATGGCAGTACTATATCGTTCCTGACAGCAAAGACCAGGGTGGGGCTGAACTCATAAGCAAGGATGTTCTCGATACTGCCTGCAAAATAGAAAGTAAGTGCGTAATCAATGACAACTGATATTGAAAGGAAGAGGGGGATCACCCTATAATTGCGATAGATCGATCGAATATTCTGTGATATTTGATGCATAGTCCCTTATCCTGCCAAAACTGTCAATGATCATATTTATTGATGAATCATCTGCCGACTGGGCGACAATAACAAGCCTGCCGTTGATTTCCTCTCCCCTTTCAAGCAATTGGTTGGCAAGCAGATTATCAGATCTGCGTAAAGACTCAAGAGAATCCATAAACAGATTCTGCAGATCCATGCATATCTCTTTCAACTGGTTCAATACATCCGGCATGATCTCAGTATGCTCGTAATGCAGGACTATTTTAGATATATGGTCTCCTATTCGCTCGATATCGTTGCCTGCAAGGCGGTAATAAAAAGCCTCTATAAGACTGAGACTGTCATTCTTTGAGAATTTCCTCAGGCTCAGCCTGCTCACAAACTGCTTTGATACCAGAATGAACAAACGGTCTATATCATCATCCCTCTTAATTATATCTTTACAGACAGAACGGTCGTTGTTCTCAAATGCATCGTACAGCTCCTCAAACATGAGGTAAATTATCGATGACATGCGCTTGATGCCTTTCTCGATCGTGAACTCATCGATGTCCAGGTAGTTCTGGATCACAAGCAACTTGTCGCTGCTTTCGGAAAGTTCAAGGCCAACGAGACGATTACATAAATTATTGATCTCATTCCCGAACTCCCCTGATAAATGCTCTCCGTGTACCTCTATAGACTTATAGTCGCCTACTATGTAAAGCCCGATGATGTCTCTTTTCAGGTGTTCCAGGTTCTTGTTAGCTTTTATTTTCCGGGTATCCCTGCCTTTTTCCAGACGAGGGGGGCTTATTATAAGCGAGCCGTCGTCGTTGTAGATAATTGATAACGGAGATCCCGACTTCAGTTTTTCTTTAGAGGCCCATTTTTTGGGAAGCGTGACAATGTATGTTGATTTTCCTGTGATCTGCACTTTTCTTGTATCCATTTCGAACCACTGACTGCTCCTGTCACATTATGAACAGTCATCAACAATATAGATGTATCCTACATAAATATATAGATGATACATAGTATATATATGTAAAATGTCATTCCGTTAAAAAAGAACAAGCCAGAATAAGATGAAAGCCAGAATATGGTATTATTTTATTAAGGATTCCGGACCTATTCGCCCGGACCTTATCATATGGTCCGCGATCACAAGCGCCATCATGGCTTCGGCCACCGGCACCATTCTTGGCGGTATGGTAGGGTCATGGCGCCCATGTATCTCGATATCCACTTCATTCATCTGCGCCATATTGACACTTCTCTGGGACTTTGAAATGGATGGTGTCGGCTTTACAGCGATACGGCATATTACAGGCAGCCCTGTTGAAAGACCCCCTATGATCCCGCCTGCATTATTTGTATCGGGGATTATGCTTGAGTCATCGATAACAAAGGCATCGTTCATCTGGCTGCCTTTCATGCGAGCACACTCAAAACCCGAACCTATTTCCACGCCTTTGACAGCACCTATGCTCATGAGCGCAGCAGCGATATCCGCATCAAGCTTACTGAATACCGGTTCTCCAATACCTGCAGGCACTCCGGTTGTGATAATTTCCACAATGCCGCCGATGCTGTCACCTTCATCCCGTGCAAGCCTTACCTGCTCAAGCATTTTTTCGGCCGCTTGCGGGTCTGCACACCGGACAGGTGTCTTTTCGACATTTTCACGGATCCCGGTAAAAGTAACACTTCCGGCTTTCACGCCGCCAAGCTCGATAACATGGGCAAGGACCTCAACACCTTGAAGTGAAAGTAACTTTTTAGCAATAGCACCTGCAGCCACCCTGCCGATGGTTTCCCTGCCGGAAGACCTTCCGCCTCCCCTGTGGTCCCTGATGCCGTACTTTTCCTGGTAGAAGAGATCTGCGTGTCCGGGGCGTGGGATATCCCTGATATAATCATAAGCATTTGGATTTGCATTCCTGTTCCATACCAGCATGGACACCGGACATCCTGTGGTCATACCTTCGAAAACACCGGAAAGTATTTCCACAGTATCGGCTTCTAAGCGGGGAGTTGAGACTTCGCTCTGGCCCGGTCGCCTGCGATCCAGGTCCTTTTGTATGTCTTCCTCCGAGAGTTCAAGCCCTGCAGGTACTCCGTCAACAACCACACCCACTGCTTTACCGTGTGACTCTCCCCAGGTCGTAATCCTGAGCGAGTGACCAAAGGTGTTTCCTGGCATAGTGCTATAGTATCCCTGAAGTTATTTATGTATGACTGTTCTCGGCGGGCTCGATATGCACGAGCACTTCCTGGATGCCTTCAAATCGTTCTTTGATGCGATACTGGACTATGTGAGCCACAGTGTGTGATTTATAAGTAGGCATCCCCGGGTCGACTTCAACATGCATATCCACATAAACACTCCCCTGAGGACCACGGGTGCGTATGTTATGACAGCCCTGCACACCTTCCACCCTGCACACAACATCCGCGATCTGCGCCGGGTCAATAGACGAATGATCACAAAGTATCGAAGCGCTGCTGAATATTATCTCGACTCCCGCCCGCAGGATAACAACTGCCACCAGGACCGAGATTATGGGATCCACGAGAGGATAGCCTGCATTGATAGCAAACATACCCAGAAGAACTGAAAGTGAAACGTAGATGTCGCTTTTTGTGTGCGCAGCATCTGCCAGCAGGACCTCACTCTGCAGTTCTTTCCCTTTTCGCCTCTCGTAGGTAGTGACAGCATAGTTCACACCCATTGTGCCCAGCATTATCATGAAACTGAATGTTGTAACTTCCGGATGGGCACCATCACCGAATCGCTCAATAGCGGAGCGAACTATCTCAAAGGCCACGACTCCCAGTATGAATGCGATAAAAATAGCAGCAAGGGTCTCGAACTTCCTGTGCCCGTAAGGATGTTCAGCATCAGGCGGCTTTGAAGCTATCTGGATACCGATGAGCCCTATAACATTGGATATACCGTCAAACAGAGAATGATATCCATCAGACTGCATACTTAGCACGTTGGTGTACATACCATAGATTATCTTAGCAGCAGCAACGCCAAGGTTCAGGAAAAGTACATACCACATCACCTTTTGTATCTTTCTGAACCTCGATGGCGGGATATCCATGCTAATAGATATTACCACGGTAGATATAAAATGTATTATTTTTATAACTAACAAAAGAAGGTGCCACAACAATGTTTTTATAAACCAAGTGTTTAATATATAAATAATAGTATCAAAAATAACTATCAATCAGCCAACAATACTATTCTGAAAAATCTCGGTGATATATTGAAAAAACTCTACACTCCGTGTATTCTGGTAACTCTTATGATCATGTCATCCCTATCAATAACAGGATGTATAGATACTCCCGACGCGCTTCCGGCATTTGTGGACGAGAGTGCGCTGGAAAGTTATGGATGGTCGCAGATTCAAGCTGTTGAGTACAGGACCTTTGAACAGAAGATATCCAACTCAACCAGTGTCAGTATTAACAGCACGGTTGTTAAGTATCGCAACGACAGGCTTGCAGAAGACATTGAAAAGCAGGTAAGCGATTTCAAGAACGATCATAATCTGCCTGTCAACATCGAAGTACCATCGATCACTTCCGAGATCCATACCAGCCGCATCACTTTCCCGGCAGGTGTGAAACTACCCAATAATATAATAAACAGAATAGTGGAAAGCAGTGTAAAAGACCTGAGCTCGGAGAACAATATCGAGGATCTCAAGGCTACCAGCACAAGGCAGATCACATTACAAAGCGGACTTACGGTCCCCGTCTACATACACTCCGGAGCCAAGGACTCCGGAAGCGGGGGCTTGAGTGTAATTGCAGTTGTTGCAGCGTATGAGGGTGAAGATTCCAGCACCATTATCACAGGGATAATCCCCAACGGCAGCATGTCCGTAAACATGGGACCTGTCAGCGGTAACCTCTTCACTATCGACGGTGAGCGTGAGCTGGAAGAGATGCTGAAACTGATAGCAACCCTTGAGTGATAGTTACTGACAGTTGGTCAAAAATATCATTAGAATAATATCTATTTTTCTCTTTTTCTTATATTTCCATAATTAAGTATAGATATAGCCAAATATCTATTTATATCAACACCTGCATGGACACTATGGTGTCCAAAAATGAGCCTTCGACTGAAAGAGCATTTTATTAAAAAAGTCCTGTTAATAGTGATATTGATATCCATGATCCTGTTTTCCGGATGTACGGGGGACAAAAGTAAGGATATCGAACAGAAGTACAATAACTCCCTGGGCATGGAATTCGCGTTTATTCCTGAAGGTGAGTTTTACATGGGTTCGGATTCAACTCCCTTGGTCGCATTTGACAATCCGGCTCACAAAGTAAAGATTCCCAAACCTTTCTATATGGCCAGATACGAGGTCACACAAAAGCAATGGACCATGCTGATGGGAGAAAACCCATCATTCTTTGAAGGAGATGATCTGCCGGTTGAACAGGTGTCATGGAATGATGCTCAGGAGTTTGTAAAAAAACTGAACGAACTTGAAGATACAGATAAGTACAGGCTGCCCACTGAAGCTGAGTGGGAATATGCCTGCAGGGCCGGCACAACAAGCATGTTCTCGTTCACAGAAGAAGCAACAGACCTTGATGAGTACGGCTGGTCCGATACTTACGGCTGGTGCGCCATCAATTCGAACAGGACCACCCATCCGGTTGGAGAAAAAGAACCAAATCAATGGGGACTGTATGATATGCATGGCAACGTATGGGAATGGACCCAGGACAATTGGCATGACACCTATGAAGATGCATCCACTGACGGCAGTGCATGGGAAGAAGACTCTATCATCCGTGTAGGAAGAGGAGGAAGCTGGATGGACGGACCCAATATATGCCAGAGTGCTTTTCGCGGGCAGCTGGATGCCGACAGCAGCATCAACGTCCTTGGTTTCAGGCTTGTCAGGGAAGTCTAGAAGTTCCCTTCAATTGCTTTACCGGAACATATAATTCTTATAAGTCCCGAGTTGAAGAATATGGTTAAGATTGCAGTTACAGGAAAAGGAGGTGTCGGGAAGACGACGCTCTCCGGTACCCTGGCAAGGATGCTTGCAAGGGATGGATATGAGGTGCTTGCTATCGATGCGGATGCTGATATGAACCTTGCGTCGGCCATCGGTGTGAAAAATCCTCCCAAGCCCCTGACCGATTACCAGGAGCTTATCGAGGAAAGGGCCGGGGAGAAGGGGGGCATGTTCAAGTTCAATCCCAAGGTGGACGATATCGTTGATATGTTTGGCGTTGTGGGGCCTGACAATGTTAAAATGCTGGTGATGGGGACCATCGAAAGAGGCGGTAGTGGCTGCATGTGTCCCGCGTCTTCCTTCCTGCGTGCTTTCCTGCGTCATGTGACCTTGAAGGAGAGCAGTGCCGTCATCCTGGATATGGAAGCAGGCATCGAGCATCTGGGAAGGGGCACCACTCGTGGAATAGACCTGATGATCGTGGTGGTTGAGCCTGGAATGCGGTCCATAGAAACGGCCCAGAGGATCAAGGAACTGTCAGAGGGTATAGATATTAGGCACCTTGCGGCTGTGATCAATAAGGGCAATTCCGCCAATATCAGGCCGCATCTTGAGAAGCTCGGCATTCCGGTCCTGGGAGAGATACCTTACGATACCGGGCTTGCAGAAGCCGACCTCATGGGCCTGGCACCCATCGATGTCGGCGGTGAATGGGTGGATGCTGTCAGAAGCATAAAAGAGAACATGCTGAGCATGATAGCGACATTTGAAAAGGAAGCATGATTTTAAATCTAAATCTAACGGCAGGACCGTTTATGTCGCTAAAAACATCATATCACCAGACAGAAGCCTACATAACAAAAGACGGATCATCTATCAGGGAACTGATGCATCCTCTTGTGCATGGGAACCGGACACAGAGCCTTGCAGAGGCAATTGTGATGCCAGGCTGCGAAACACTGCGCCACAAGCATGCCTTTTCTGAGGAAATATATCACATCACCGGAGGCTCAGGATACATGACGGTCGGAGAACATGGCTTTCAGGTGAACGAAGGAGACAGTATATGCATCCTGCCTGGAGAATATCATAGTATAAGAAACACCGAAAAGGTGCCCCTGAAGATACTGTGCTGCTGCTCACCTCCGTATTCTCATAAAGATACCGAGTTATTTGAGTGAGTCGAACTGCCCCTGTAGTTATAGAAAGTAAGGAGTAAAGATAGAACAGGTTAATGTCGGAAATATTTTATAAAGCCAGCGAGGTAAATGTTCTCATATAATAGTGTGAAAATTACCCCCGGAGGACATGTAAATCGCTAATGGGAACGCTTTTTATAGGATAAGGTCACTTGTTGACCTAAGCATAAGGAGGTAGTATGAGGCGCCTGGAAACCACCACGCTTTAAGGCGCCTCTCTCCTAACGAATCCGAAATATTCCCCAATATTTCTTCCTGGACATTGCGAGTGACATTACCCGCAATGTCTAATAGGCACTTTCTATATATAACCTAATCCGTTCTTAATAATACGAACGAGCTGACAATTTTCCATCAGGCTTTATTTTAATGCCATTATAATTTCAGCCCGCCTTTTCTGCTCATTCTACGTCTATCCTTTTCTCTTAAAGTAAATGGCCGATAGTATTCCGACAATGGCAAGAACAGCACCAAATCCAGGGGATTGTTGCTCAGATGCTGATTCATCAGATGGCTCCTCATTCGTTTCCTGTTCCTGACCTTCATTTACAGGAGCAGGTATGTCTCCTGTCGATGGAGTCTCCGATTCAGTTTGTGGGTAATCAGCAGGGTCCCCCGGGAATGTCAGGGTATTGATCTCTTCCAGGTTGGTGAATCCATCCCCGTCAGAATCGAGCGCTTCAATCGATGCAAAGTCCCTTCCACTTGCCGCATATGCCATCCCGTAAGGATTCCGAGAGCCTCCGCCGTTTGGACTAATGTGACAGGTAGCGCATGCATCAAGCTTTGTGTCTTCTGTGTCATATTGCTGGTTGAAAGCATCCAGATATGCGGGCCTCGCTGAGACAATGGGTGAGCCCAACAACATTATAATTACTAACAAAACCACTGCAATTAAATTATTGTTCATATTTTCATCCCACATTCCTAAGTAAATAATAAGTTCATTATTACATAGTTATAAATGTTCTTATCTGATTGAATAAGAGAAGATTGATAATAAAGATTTCATCAGGTAAGAGAGTTATTGTTTAAGGTTGAAGCTCTCAGAAGCAAAGGAAGTTACTGAGGAGTTCAACACGTGGATGAATAAGAAAACACCTTATCAAAAGCAATCAGTAATGTGGAGTTATGCCTTGTTGTTGAAGACTAGAGAATTGGCTCAGTTACTTATTGAAAAGAAAAAGTCTTTGATTTCTGAAAGCCTGAATATGCTATTTAAAGACAGGATTCAGAGGGTATCAGGCATAAGATATTGAGCATCTCATATACTGATTGGGAGAGTATGGGATTCTCTAAAGTTACTCTGCATTACATGAAGAAGAATGCTGAAGCTGACAAGCCATTTACTCTTAATGCTCATGTTAGGGAAAGATTGGAGACTTGGGAGAAAAATAAAGCATCATTGATGTGATACAGCTACATCGGAAGCATATTCTATTACAATAAGTTGCCTTTAAATATTGTTATACCAGATATACTAGAGCTCTTAAGTAAATACTTCATAATTCAAGACAGGATGTAATGTAAATGAAGAAGCCCTTACTTGATGTGATATTTGCATCTGAGAAGCGAAAAGGAGTTCTCTTGATGCTACAGGATGGAGCAAAGGAAATGGGTTTTCTTCTTGAATCCCTTAGTACTACTAGGCAGGCATTGCTTCCTCAGATTAGAATACTTGAAGAGCATTACCTTGTTGATCACTATGCGGATACTTATAAATTGACAACTATTGGAAAGTTAGTTGTTGATGAAATGGCTTCTTTAATAAACACTGTTGAGACTTTTGATGTTGACATTGACTATTGGGGAACTCATAATATAGATTCCATTCCGCCTCATCTATTAGAAAGGATTAGCGAGCTTAGAAAATGCACTATAGTCAAACCTCAAATTACAGAGATAAACAGCTTATACAAACCATTTAACCTTGAGAAATCAACTACTAAATCAGTCCATTTAGTTGGTGCTTTCCTCTATCCTGATTTCTATTCAACGTTTACAAAGCTGCTTGAGAATAGTTTTACTATACACTACATTATTTCTAAAGAACTGCTCGATAAAATAAAAGAAGAGCAACATGAAAAATTTGCAGCTCTTCTTAAGAACAAATCTTTCAATTTGCATGTTTATAATAAAGAAGCAAGTTTCTTATTTTTTGTATATGATGATGTTAATCTTATGATTGACTTCATAACAAATGAGGGAAAATTTGATATTGAACATGTTTTGTGCAGGAGAAAAAGTGCCCTTGAGTGGGCAAAAGAGTTATTTGAATACTATTTGAGAGACTGTACACCAATTACTGAGATTTGAGGATTGATTTTTTATTACATTCTGGCACAAATTTTGTAGACGTGTTTTTGGGATTGAACAGATAGTATAGTTTTTCACAGTTCGGTTTTTCTCATTACCTATAACCACATATAAATATGCGATGAAAGTGATTTGAATCCAACCCCTCAATTATTCCATCATATCATCAACAAACAGGAGTTAATCATACATCACCTCCTTATTCTCATGATGGCAGCCAACTCGTAACCTCCAGGCACTCACAAAAAGTAAAGTATTACCGGCAATAAAATAACACCCATGGCGTGGCTCTTGCGTATTTTCAGGAAGGGGGAGAGCATTCCGACAGATGTGGAGATGGCAAATACCACCAGGCCAAAGAGACCTGTGAAGAGCAGGACCAGCAGGGTTAGCACTGCGATCACGCAATAGCACAGGATGGGATAGTCTATGGACAAAAGCCATAGGTGGACCCGGTCTCCTAGATAGATGGTGGAGAAGTAGGACATTATCGCTGTCAGGGCGATGGCACACAGGAAAAGGATAATTGTGGATGCATCCAGGCTCACTCCTTCAAGCAGGCCGTTGATCACCACCATGGCTCCGTTCCTTGTCTTACCGATAACGGCAAGTGCTATCAAAGCAAAGATGGCGTTGCAGGTGTTCACACCTGAAACAGAGACAATGAACTCTTTTGCAGAGCTGAGCATTTCCTCGTCCGAGTATCGGGTATATTGGTTCTCTTCCTTTGAGAAGTCCTGCTTGATGAACAAACGTGCAAAGACCGTGGCGATAGAAGAGGATATTCCTGGCAGCCATGCTACAAGCGAGCCTGAGAGACCGCCGACGAAGATGCCCCTGAATATGCGTTTCCTGTCCAGCTCAAGCCGGGAACGTAACTGAGCAGGGATTACAGGAGCCGACATAAGGCTGATGATGAGCTGCGATGAACCGAAAAGGCCACTGAGCAGGGGGAGCAGTATGGAAGGCTCGCCAAAGGATATGACCGGATTCATCAGATACTCCATCCTGAAAGCGAACACTCCGAGCATCCCGCTCATGAAGAATATCACCAGGGCGTAGAACCTGCTCCTCCAGTGGGAAAGCGAACCCTGCCCTTTGACAAATTCGCCTCTCTCGGTCATTATCATCAGGAACACCACAAAGATGAGTATCCACGCAAGATAAGCCTGTATCAGCGGGTATGCTGTCAGGATAATCATGGACAGCGGGAGAGCTATGAATAGCGCAAGAGCAACGGAACCTGCGCTGCCAAGTGCGGAAAGGCGGACAGCCTCTGCACCGCGGCCTTCCAGCAGGAGAGCATGTCCGGGGAGGACTGCCAGCGCGGTGTCATCGTTAGGTGCTCCAAGGAAAATTGCCGGGATTATGTCGTGAAAGGTATGTGACAGGGAGTTTGAGAGGATGATAACGGCCACATAGAACACCGGCACCCCGTTATCAGATAATAAGGGGGATATTGCAAGCAGTATCAGCGCGAAATTATTGGTATGTATCCCGGGAATCAGCCCCGATATCACTCCCAGGAGATATCCGGCAACAATGCAAAGTATGAACAGTACCGGAGATATATCAGTGAGCATGTTACCTCAGTTGTGAACTCAAATTTTTCATTGGGTAGCAGAATATTAAAGCCTTATTTAATTTTTTTGATTTTGTTCTGTGTACAAGACAGGTATTTATACTAGCATTCCATTGCAAAAGCTGATGGAAACCACGACACTCAGATGCGATAAATGCAACAGGGATGCGATCATATTCCAGAAATATTCCGGCATGCACTTATGCAGGAAACATTTCATCGAGGATGTTGAACGCAAAATAAAGCTGACCATCAGGAAACATTACAGTATCAAGAGGAACGAGACCATTGCAGTGGGTCTGAGCGGTGGAAAGGACAGCAGTACAACGCTTTACATCCTGCACAAGATATTCGGAGGAAGGCCGGACATACGTCTGGTTGGCATTTGCATTGACGAGGGAATAGAAGGTTACCGTCCCAATACCATCGCGTCTGCAAAAGAATTGACCTCACAACTTGGAATTGAACTCATTGTACGCTCCTTTAAGGAAGAATATGGAACTACAATGGACCTGATAGCACCTCAGAAAAGAGAAAAAGGAACATGCAGCTATTGCGGGGTCCTCCGCAAATCCCTGCTCAACAAGACCGCACTTGAGCTTGGTGCCACACGGCTTGCAATAGGCCATAACCTTGACGATGAGGCGCAAACTATCCTTTTGAACCACCTCAAAGGCGATGTTTCAAGAATGGTACGGCTGGCTCCGCCCAAGGAACTGGAAGGGCTCGTACTGCGCATGAAACCTCTTCGGCAGATACCTGAAAAAGAAGTTGCCCTGTATGCTTACCTGCATGACCTGCCTCTGGGGTTTGGCGGGTGTCCGTATGCACATGAAGCTATGAGAGGAGAGATCAGGGTGCTGCTTAACGACCTTGAGGTAAACCATCCTGGAACAAAGTATGCACTCCTGAGTGGATTTGACAAGATGTCAGGCATTCTGGGAAGGGAGTTCCCTCAGGAAGGGCTCTCAAAATGCCGTATCTGCAGCCAGGCGTGTACGGAAGATGTGTGTCAGGCCTGCAAGCTATTGGGCAGAAATCAGTGATCGAAAATATAATCCTCGAGAGAATATAGTTTTTTACCGTTCCTGTTCAGGTACAGACGAGTCCACCAGATAGCCGTGAGCGGCTGTACCACTATCAGGGTAAGCATAATATTAGTCAATGACCACACCTGTGCCACTACATCAATGTATCCTGCAATCTCACCTAGAAGCTGTATAACTACAGCAATAACCATCAAGAACAGCCACAGTGCCAATGCGCTGGACTTGTTGGACATAAAAACCGCCACTCCTTTTT
Source organism: Methanolobus psychrophilus R15 (assembly GCA_000306725.1). Lineage (GTDB taxonomy): Archaea > Halobacteriota > Methanosarcinia > Methanosarcinales > Methanosarcinaceae > Methanolobus > Methanolobus psychrophilus. Next base: position 398,630 of record CP003083.1, read on the forward strand.
CAATTGCACTTACCGGGTCCAGGTTTTCAATCACCAGGGCATACTGGACAAATACCAGTACAATGCTTATCGCCAGAAGATAGAAGCCCCATATCAAAAGCCCGAAAAGCAGCATGGAAGTACCTGCAATAGCCTGCTGCGGATCACTGAGAAGCGTTCCAAGGTCCCCTATGGAGAGGATGCCAGGTATCATAAAAACAATTCCTGCCAGGGCGAGCAGCAACATAAGAATTTTTGCAAGGAACAGGCTCACAACATTCCTCATTCCGTATGCTGACATATCCCCTAAATTCGTGTCACCCCTTTGTGAAGCTTCTTTTGACATGCCTATGGCACCTGCCATAAAGAAAGACTGCAGGAACATATACATAAGGACAAAAACAATCCCGAATGCCACAAGGGGCCAGATACTTCCAGAAAGCAGGGAGCTAGTTACAGCCAGAAACTCCTCAGGGCTTAGCTGCTCGAGGTCCACATTGTTGGCTGAAATCCCAGGAAGTATGAATAGCATTACAAAGAACATAGTAAATATAATGAACAGGACAAATGTCGTCAGAATCTCCATGATAAAGGGCACGCAGATAGCAAGGTTTCTTTTCCATGTGCTAAAACCTTTGTGTACTATAGTTGTAATATCTTCGGTCATGGTTTTTCTCCTGGGTTACAGCCAATAGGAGATAGGTATTTATATAGATATTTGACTTCACATTAAGTACACAAGTAATAGAGCTTGCCGGAAATATTAATATCCATTTATATAATTAACGGCGCATTCAGTGCCCCCTATTTACAGAGACGGTAAAGCCTAAATACAATGATGTCATTATGGGGTTTGCGCGGGTGCTTTTTTCATACACTAAACCCCACTCCCCAAATACATTAAACCCCCACTCCCTAACCCGCGCAAATTCTTATTCTTGTTTGATATACGTTCACTTCAATTCTATATAGTATAAGTTTAACAAGTCATATTCAGGTCTTTTTCATATTTAGTTTCTGTAGAAACTCCCAATAATGGAAATTGGGAATTCCGTAGCTTATGGCTTATATGAAGATTTTCTTCACTGTTAATGAACCGGCAGAGCCTTTAAACGGATATCATACATTTGATTGTACTTCAATCTTCTGTGAACCCGCCTGCAATTATTTTTGAAGGCACTAAAAAGAATTGAATAGCAAAGAAGAACACTAAAAAAAGAAAGCATTCCCGGCTTAATAGCCGGAAACATACCTGTTTTAGAAGATACCTGCTCCGATGAAGAGAGAGGAGAACAGGATCGCGACCATGTTCACTACCTTGATCAGGGCATTGAGAGCTGGTCCGGAGGTGTCCTTGAACGGATCGCCTACTGTGTCACCAACAACCGCTGCCTTGTGAGCATCGGAACCTTTGCCGCCGTACATTCCATCTTCGATGAGCTTCTTTGCGTTGTCCCATGCTCCTCCTCCGTTGTCCATTGTAAGGGCAAGCAGAAGACCACATACGATGATACCTATAAGAAGGCCACCGAGTGCTGCAGGACCAAGTACAAGTCCTACTATCACCGGTACAAAGATCGCCAGCATGCCGGGGATTGCCATTTCGCGAATCGCGGCTGCGGTTACAATATCGACACACTTGCCGTATTCGGGTTTTGCAGTTCCTTCCATGATACCCGGGATCTCCCTGAACTGGCGGCGTACTTCATTGACTATCTTGAAGGCTGCTTTGCCAACAGCCTGCATCGTGACAGCTGTGAATATGAACGGAAGCAATCCGCCTATGAACAGTCCCACGAGGACGACCGGCTGGTCAAGGCTCAGGTTGACAGGATCCACTCCCTGATTCACCTTGTGTACGTAGTCTGCGAACAGTGCAAGGGCACCGAGTGCTGCAGAGCCTATAGCATATCCCTTTGTAACGGCCTTTGTGGTATTACCCACAGAGTCAAGGGAGTCTGTGACCTTACGGACGTTGGAAGGCAGACCTGCCATTTCCGCAATACCGCCGGCATTGTCAGTGATAGGCCCGTATGAGTCAAGAGCTACGATCATACCTGTTGTGGAAAGCATTGCTGCTGCTGCTATTGCAACACCGTAGATACCAACTGCAGGGTCTGTCGCTCCACCCACAACGTAGAATGATGCGAGGATACCAATGACAATAGTAACTACGGGTAAAACTGTGCTCTCAAAGCCCATTGCAAGACCGGAGATGACGTTTGTACCGGCACCTGTCTCAGAGGCTTTTGCAATTGCCTTTACCGGACGGAAGGATTTGGATGTGTAGTATTCAGTGAATACTACCATGAGCACCATTATAGCGATACCGACAAGGGCTGCATAGTAGAATCTCATGTCGTCCATCAGGGATGTCGTAACAAAATAGAATGCTATCAGGGACAGAATTGCTGAACCTGCAACACCTTTGTACAGTGCATTCATGATATTACCGCTGCTTCCCACTTTAACGAAGAATATGGAGATAATGGATGCGAAGATCGCAACTGCACCAAGTATGAGCGGGTAGAGAATTGCGTTGGGATATGAAGATATGATGAGTGAACCAAGAAGCATAGAAGCAAGCACTGTGACCACATATGTTTCAAAGAGGTCAGCACCCATGCCTGCACAGTCACCGACGTTGTCACCGACGTTGTCAGCTATTACGGCTGCGTTACGCGGATCGTCCTCGGGGATACCGGCTTCGATCTTACCTACAAGGTCTGCACCTACATCGGCAGCCTTTGTGAAGATACCTCCGCCAACCCTTGCAAAGAGACTGATCAGACTTGCACCGAAACCGAAACCAATCACCAGGTCGACATCACCGTACAGAATGTAAAAGCCACTGGTACCGAGCAGTGCAAGACCTACCACTGCAAGACCTGTGACAGCTCCTCCGCGGAATGCAACTGACATGGCTTTCTGCAGGCCTTTGGATGCAGCGTGTGCTGTCCTGACATTAGCCCTGACAGAAACGTTCATTCCGATGTATCCGGCCACTGCCGAGCTTATTGCACCAACCAGGAAACCAACGGCGATCTTTGTTCCATCATCAAGCAGAACAAAGATAAGTGCCGCAAGGATCACAGCCACTACGGCTATAGTCTTATACTGACGGTTCAAGTATGCCATCGCACCCTCCTGGATGGCGCTTGCTATTTCCTGCATCTTTTCTGAGCCAGCCTCTTCCTTGAGAATGCTGCGCGCAAAGATCCCAGCAAACAACAAACTGATCAGACCAGCAAGAGGGGCAAGATAAATTAAAGATTCCATTTTAGAACTCCTCTCAATATATTTCTGTTACAAATTGTAAATGTGTTGATTCTTTATTCATAAGTGTTAACCGGAAAAACAAACCGCTTGTGAACGGCTTGTTACATAATTTTTTAATAAATGCCGGCTATAATAGAGATATATAATATATAAAGATAGGCTGAATTATTACATCTTTGATATGAACTTATCGATTGAGACTGGCAGGGTCACAATCCTCCACCTATCTGCATAAGCTCAAATCCTATGTCCTGCGGCACGTCAACCCTGAATACAAAGACATTGTATCTCAGTTTCCTTGCAGCAGCCACTGCATTCCTCTCTTCTGAATCAAGGATGCCGTCAGCGCTTGCAATGCAGAAAGATTTCCTTTCGTTCTTTACAAGGAAATCAAAATATTGACCGTAGTCACGCAGGAATCCCATCAGCTCTGCAAGCTCATCCCATTTCTCACACATGTGTATGTTCTTGGTAGCTGAATTGCTCACATACCAGTCGCGACTCATATAAGGATACTTATCGTACTGCTCCTTGAGCTCATCATAGGCTTTGTATATAGCGGATGTCTCGTTCCTGACATCCACCCATTTCCAGCCCTGCTGTGAGAAATACCTTGCAGCGACGATCACAACTACCTTATCCATATCCTGTTTTTCCAGTTTCATAGCAACACCTAAAAATCATCATCCTGTGAATAACTTCTATTGAATTTAAGGGCTATCTCCGCTTTTTTGAGCTCCCTTCCAAGATAACCAGCATGTTCAAGCCTTGATACAAGGCTCAGGTCAATAAGCGTATCCATCACCTCACCGGCAGTCTTCCCGGCAACAGAGGCCGTCTCATGCTCGGCAAGGATTAAGCCACCCTTACCACCTTCATCGGGGATGATACCAATCCTTATACTGCCTGCTGGATCGAGCTTCCACATCCTGTGCGGCTTGGCCTTAATGAAGGCATCAGGCAGAACGGCATCATTACGCCTTCTTTTTTCCTTTATTTCCACGAGGTCTATTCCAAGATCCTTGGGAGAACTGTCCCTTTCACGTGCCAGCAACATCATAAGGGAAGCTTTACGGAGTTCACTGATAGAACCCCGTGTCTTGTTGCTGAACTCAGGTGTAAAGAGTATGCTTGCACCGACATCGGCCCCTATGCCACAAAGTGTTGCATTGGAGCCTGCAGAGTCTGCATCAAGGAGTTCTGTTACGTTGCCAACCCCCAAAAAAACAGGGATATCAGGGAAAAGCCTGTGGAATTCACTGTATCGAACAATAGAATCTGTGAATCCGTGTCCTATCGGGTCAAGCACGGGATCAGCTATTATTTCCTCAATGCCTTCTGAGCGTGCTGCATCAATATTCCTTAGAAGGCTTTCAAGACCTTCGCCCGGATTCGGGATAACTACCGCCGGCACACCGGATGTGGCAACAAGGGAGCCAACAACTCCAATATTGCTGCTGTCCAGACTGAGTATCATATCCACACCCGTCCCAAGTGCCTTTGCGAGAAGATCCGGGTCAAGCGTATCTATGCTGACAGGGACCTCTGTGACTGATCTGGCAACCTTGATGGCGCGCTCAACATCATTGGGTGTTGCATGGAGGGAGGCTCCAAGGTCGATGATATCAGCGCCTTTTGCGACAAATGACCTTATTTTCCCTGCAAGAGCATTGCTCTCCATTCCAGTGGCGTCGACCACCTCTGCCATCACCTTCATGCGGCTGTTCCCGCCCAGCTTCAGGTTACCCAGCACCAGAGATGGTCCTGATCCGTCTTCAAGTTCCCTGGCTTTTTCCAGGGCCATCTTCCGCCTTACATCAGTAAGCAACTCACAGGCTGGAACTTTATCTGAGAACTCTATTTTATCGGCAAAGGGAAGTACATAACCCAGGTCGTATGCATGCTTGGGACCAAGAAGGATCCTGCAATTAAGCTGAGCTGCACCTTTTGAAAAATCTCCGGAACAGATTCCCGGTATAAATATAATATCGTAATCGAACCGGGAAATGTGCTTCTCAATGGCATTCAGCAGCTTGCCCGGAGTAATAAAAGCCGCTATCTTTGTGTCAGCGACAATAATATCAGCATTATCACCTACCGACTTCCTTACAGCCATCTCTGCCAGATGACCCGTGGCAACCAGTATTTTCATGGCTCAAAATTGTAATGCTACGTGATAAGAATTTCTTTTTTAAAAAAGTTACATTGCCGTGCCATTATGGCACGGCTGCAAATGTTACAGACAATCAGTGGATTATATCGATTATTGATCCACCGGCATTTCTGGAACTGACAGGCTCAACGACTGTGCGCCTGGTCTTGTTCATAGGAGTTGTCGCATGCCTGTATGATCTGGGAGTTTCCGGGACCATGCTGGCTGCCCTTGCCTCATACTGCGGACCAAGCACCTGTGCGGACTGAACGCCTGTCATGATAGCCATCACACGCACCTTGCCTTCGTAATCATTGCTGATACGGGCGCCCCATATGACATTTGCACTGGGTGCCAGTTCATAGGTAAGTGATGCAGCGATCTCTTCGGCTTCCTTAAGACTGAGATCAGGACCGCCTGTTATGTGTACAAGGCTTCCTGTTGCGCCCCTGTAGTCAACATCAAGGAGCGGGTGATTCAGTGCAGCGCGCACTACATCGTCACTCTTGTCCTGGTTCTTGCTCTCGCCCACGAGCATGACTGCAACTCCGCCACAGCTCATGATGGCCCTGATATCTGCATAGTCAAGGTTGATGAGTGATGGTTTGGTGATTGTTTCTGTTATGCCCTTCACGGTCTCGGAGATCAGCTGGTCCATTACAGAAAAAGCCTGTTCTATTGGCAGGTTTGGGACATATTCCAGAAGCCTGTTGTTGTCAAGTACGATAACTGTATCTGCTGCACGGCGGAATTCCTCAAGACCCTCTTCGGCCTTGACAGCCCTTGCCCTCTCGACCCTGAAAGGGCTGGAGACCATACCTACAACGATCGCTCCCTGCTCCTTGGCAATCTCAGCAACGACGGGGGCAACACCTGTACCTGTTCCTCCACCCATGCCGGCTGTAATAAAAACAAGGTCAGCATTCTTGAAGACCTCTTCAAGGGTACCACGCGCAAGTTCTGCTGCCTTGGCACCTATCTCGGGATAACCTCCGGCACCAAGACCCCGGGTCAGTGTCTTTCCCACAAGTATCTTCTTGTCGGCGCGGATGATGTCAAGGTGTTGCTTGTCAGTGTTGATAGCAATTGTCTCGGCACCTTCGATCCCGATGTTGTAGAGTCTGTTTATAGTGTTGTTACCTGCACCACCGCAACCTACAATAAGGATTCTCGGCTGTCCGAACATGTCGAACTGATCATCCACTGCGATCGTCTGGCGGTACTCTTTTTCCTTTTCAGTGTGTTTTAATGCTTCCTGGACTATCGATTGCACATTCATCCCCTCACGGATATGTTACATCGCGGTATAGTATACGATTTCAAATATTGCTCGTTAATGCTCAAACCATTCATCAACGTTTATCAACGTTTCACAGTTCTGTGATTGCTATATTTCGTTCCTTGTTTTTATACTTATGCTTTTATGCAAATAAAATAAGTATATAAGTCAAGGTAAGCCAGAAGTACTCTTGGCTTGGAAACACAAACTGCTCAGTGTTTGGGGCCACAAGACCATGATGTTCGATAAACATGAATCATTTGATATTTAAAAATAGTTATATATAAGAGTATCTAAGCAATCGGTTTACAAGCATGCACATACAAAAGCATGAATTTTCGCAGGTACATCTATATATACATATGCTACTATACATATGCTACTATGTTATCTCACCTTTAGAAAAGGAGCAAATGGAAGAAATTCCCTTATGCAATAAACGCCTTACGATCAAGAATCCACAGACATTCCATAAATGATCCATAATTCAAGCCTCAACGGAGAGTTTTTTTGAACACTACCATCGCACTTACAGTATTTTTACTGTACTGGTTATTTGTCATAGCCCTTAAAAAAAAAGGGATACTGGAAAAGTACAATATCAGCACATACGGGCCTGTCCTGATGATAAGGACCACCCGTGGACTAAGTCTTCTTGACAAGCTTGCCAAACCCAAAAAGGCCTGGAGGCTCTTTGCCGATATTGGCATCAGGCTGATGTTCATCGGTATGATAGCAATGTTCCTTATAGTCATACTATCTGATATTGCCCTTCTGAGCTCGATCGGGGCCAATAATATCCCGGAGCCGGGTAAGTTCAACGAAGCAAGGAACATATTCCTCATCCCTGGCATCAATGAGTTCATACCACTTACATGGGGAATAATTGCGCTCATAGTCACCCTGGTAGTTCATGAGTTCTCACATGCCATACTATGCAGAGTGGAGAATATCCGTGTCAAATCCATGGGTATCCTGCTTGCGCTTGTACCTATCGGAGGGTTTGCCGAACCTGATGAAAAAGAACTTTTTGGCAAGGAAGATGAAGAAGAGGACAACAGGCCCGACCCCTACGGCGACCGCAGGCTTGGGATCAGGATACATGACGATGAGCCGGTAAAAAAGAAGGTTGTGCCCGAGAGAATGGCTACCCGTACCCAGAGAGGCCGCATCCTGGCAGCCGGCGTAATGGCAAACTTTGTAGTGACGCTTATAGCATTTTCCCTGCTGTTTGGACCTGTAATGGGAGCGATCTCACCCCTTGGCAATACCATGATAGTTGACGTGGAAGAGGACTCTGCTGCCTATGCTGCCGGCCTGAGGCAAGGAATGGTCATTACACAACTTGATGAGACCAGCATAAGTGATGTAAATGAAATGCTGCTTTATCTTGGCACTGCGCAAGCCGGGTCCACAGTCATGGTACATGCGGCAACAGATAGGGTTGTTTCTGTTTATGAGATGGAAGTATTGGATATCGAGCCTGATAACAGAGGTGTTCAGGTGCAGGGAATCGTTGAAGGCTCACCTGCAGAGGCTGCAGGGTTTGAAGAGGGCATGTACATAAGGAGTATGGATGGCCAGCCAATATTGACTGCCGCTGATTTCATGTCCTTTATGGATACGACAACTTCCGACCAGACCGTCGTGGTCGAGGTCACCAGTGAAGAAAACATACAGGATACTACAAGAGAGCTGACCGTACAACTGACAGCTCATCCGGATGAAAGTGTTGAGAAAGGATTCCTGGGAGTATATACGGGAGGATCCGGATATGTAGAAACACCCCTTGGATTCTCAGTAGGCGAGTTCCCGGCACGTGAGTATCTTGACCTCCTCAAGGATATACCAGGCATGCTTACAGGACCCACCGGATGGATAATCCTTCTGGGACTTCCGATAATAGGATTCGCCGGCGAGGGCTTCCCGGGGTTCAGTGGCACACTGGCGCAGTTCTACGAACCGGTGGGCTGGGCTGAACCTCTTGGAATCGGCCTCTTCTGGATAGCCAACGCCCTGCTGTGGATAGGATGGCTCAATTTCTATGTGGGTCTCTTCAACTGCCTGCCTGCAGTTCCTCTTGATGGCGGACACGTTTTCAGAGACTATCTTCACGCAGCCATATATCGCATCACAGACAACGAGCCAAAAGCAGAGCGTCTGTCAGCCGCCATAACGGCGACATTTGCACTGCTGATACTTATGTCCTTCCTGCTCATGATATTCGGGCCATACATGGTACATGGGTTCTAAAGAGGAAATGAAATGAACTAAAAGAGACATTGCAGTAGAATTAAAGTTTAAAGGACCGATACTATGCAGAAAAAACTCTGGTACAGGACAATCCTGAGGTCCTTTTTACTTACATTGAGCGTGGTACTTGTCTACCTCCTTATTTTCATTCATATCATGGAATATGAGCAACAGTATGACCATGCCAACATGGTGGACGGCGCATACTGGACAATATCCACCATCACCACAGTGGGATATGGAGATATCATATTCGCTTCCGCCGCAGGAAAGTTCTTTTCCATACTGGTGCAGCTATCAGGCATCCCTATTGTTTTCGGATTCCTTTTCAGCCTAATAATATCTCCCTGGCTTGAAAAGAACATACGTCCAAGCCTCCCTGTAAAGAGTCCCCGGAATTTCTCAGGCCATATAATCATCTGCGGATACAACAGCCTTATAGAAACACTTGTGGAGGAACTGAATGAGAACAAGATACCCTATGTGTTAATCGAGGAAGAGGATTCCACAGTTGAAGACCTGCTGAAAAAGAATGTCAATGTCGTGCAGGGAAACCTATCTGATGAAACGACCTTCAGGAACGTCCATATTGAAAAAGCCAGTTCTGTTATTGTTAACCGTTCTGATGAAGTGAATGCGAACATCATCCTGACAGTGCGCACCATAAGTGATATCAATATCATTGCCATAGCCGAGGACAGGGCAAATAAGAAATATATGAAATATGCCGGTGCGACAAGTGTGATCTCTCCAAAGGAGCTGTTTGGAAGATTCATTGCCAGAAAAGCTGCGGATCCGTTCCTTAGAAGACTTACAGGTGCCACGGAATTTTTTGATGGAGTAAGTATTGTGGAATTTCCTATATACCCTAAAAGCCCCCTTCTGGGAAAAAGCATCAAAGTAGCATCAATCCACGAAAAGACAGGCGCCAATCTAGTAGGCATGTGGAAAGGAGGAGTCCTTTCCTTTGACATTGATCCTCATGATATCATCAAAGACAATTCCGTACTTCTGGCTGTAGGTACCACAGACCAGTTGTCAGAACTAAGGAAGCTCACACAGCAGACCAGGTGATGGCCATGATGACAAAAGACAACGGACACCTGATAATACTCGGATGTGGCGATGTTGGGAAGCACGCCGCTCAAACCCTTAAATATTCCGGCCTTAGATTCATCGCTATTGACTCTGATCCAGGGATGTTTGATAATGCTGATTTTGATTACGTCGTTGGCAATGCTACCGATGAGGATACACTGAAAAAGGCAGGCATTGAGACTGCTTCGACTGTTATCGTTGTCCTTAACAATGATACAGAAGTCATATTCGCAACCCTCATGGCACGGGGCATGAATCCTAAGTCAACCATCCTTGCGCGTGCAAATTCATATAAGTCCATCGATAAGATATACAAAGCAGGCGCAGATTACGTTGCCGCTCTTTCTATAGTTGCCGGACAAATGATTGCAAAGATGACCTCACATTGCTTTGAAGTGTCCTGCAGGAAAATGGATGAGGACATCATGCTTTATGAAGGCATTGATATAGAGAAGCACACTGTCACCAATGAGCCTGACCTTGTCAACAGGACAGTAGCAGAAATTGGGTCAATGGAAAGATTTGGGTGTACACTCATCGGGATAGAAAGAGAAGGAAAGATAATTACTGACATACTTCCATCAACTCTAATATTAAAGAACGATGTCATTGCAGTAGTTGGTATGAAACAGGGAATCGGCCTGTTCAAAGAGAAATATGTGAAGTAAACCTGACCGGAAACATTGACATATCCGCGAATTGAGGAAATAGAGATGGAAAATATACTTTTAGTGATTATAGTTTTCATCACATCCATCCTTTTCTCAATGCTTGGGATTGGAGGAGCTGTCTTTTATGTTCCTTTCCTTTACGGAACAGGTATGGAGCTTCTTAGTGCCATCACGACTGCCCTTTTACTCAATATTGTGACCTCCGGCTCTGCAGCCATGCTCTACCTGCGGAAAAAAATGGTGGACCTGCAAGTGGCAGTACCCTTGATACTTTTTGCTGCTATCGGAACACAGATAGGAGGATACCTTGCAAGGCTTACTCCTGTTAATTTACTGCTTTTGATTTTCAGTATCCAGATGGTGTTCATTGGGACAGAGATGCTCTTTGCAAGATTTGAGAAGTTCTATCGTGGAAAAGAGATTTCCGGGAAAAAGAAAAAGATCCTGATAATTGTCGGAGGATTTGTGATAGGCATCCTTTCCGGTTTATTAGGCGTGGGAGGAGGGTCTTTTGTGGTCCCTATGCTCATAGTTCTGGGGTATGGGGTCAAATGTGCCGCTGCAACTTCGGGGTTTGTGGTTGTCTTTGCGTCGCTCGCCGCGTTCCTTGCGCATGTATGGACCTGGGAGCCTGATACAACATTGGTGCTCTACATAATTGTGGCTTCTTTCCTTGGTGCACAGATAGGTTCAAGACTGATGTACAGCAGAATAAAAGCGGAAACGCTTAGAAAAATACTGGGAGTCATGCTGCTGGTTATGGCAGCAAGAATATTGCAGGGTCTTCTTTCATAGAAAGCTTTAATACAGTCAATATCAATCAGTACATTCCTGTGGGCTCGTAGGGTAGCCAGGATATCCTGATGGGCTTCGAAGAGGTTTTATTTGCCCCGAAGACACCCATTGACCCGCGTTCGAATCGCGGCGGGCCCGCTTGCTCTTTTTCTTTGAGGATTTTTGAATCACTCTTTCATCAGATCAATCTCGAAACCCACCACAGGCTGCCCCAGACCGAAGTTCACTATGACCTGTGGGTAAAGCTCCCCCATGACGCCCGTTTTCCTGCCATTTACAAGTATATCCGCTCTTCGGCCTTCCCCCGACGTTCCATGAAGGCCGGATCTTCTGACTCTGAAACCTCGTAGGGGGTAACTCTCTCTCTCATGAACGCATCCACAAGCTCCCTCAGTTCTGTGAAATTGGCCTGGGCATGGATAGATACTGCTGCAAGGTGCAGGCCGTTCTTGTTATTTACAACGATATCCCCAACCTCAAATACCTTTTGGGGAAGCTCCCTGTGCTGGTTCATGGAAAGTATCTCAAGGAGATTGGGCAGGATAGTGGTCCTTACCATTGTCTGCTCTTCGCTTATAGGATGCAGCACACAGGTGACGTCATTTGATCTTTCCCTGCACATCCAGTCGAAATTGATCTTCTCACTGGTCAGAGTGAAGGGCATTACCTGCGAATAACCGAGGCCTGTCATGATCTCCCGTATTGAGGAGCTGATATCCGATAGGGGGTGAGACTTGCCCACTGTGGCATTCATCGGGAATATAGCAGGGATATTGTTGAAACCATAGCCAACTGCAATATCCTCGATGAGGTCGGAATTATCAAGGATATCCGCACGGTAGCCAGGTATCATTACTTCGATGATGTCCTTGTGAAGCTCCTGCGCACCAAATCCCATCCTGTTCAGCTGTCTGATGATCTCCTTCACAGGAAGGTCAAGTCCTATGAGAGCATCAACTTCGGACTTCCTAAGTATTTTCACGTGGGGAGAAAGATTAAGGGGTATATGTTCAGTGCCGTCCGCCTTGATGATCTTCACATATTCAACCTGCCCGCCACGCTCTGCAAGTGCTGTTGTCACTATGTTCAGGGCAGTATAGACTTCAGAGCCCAGGCCTGTGACATCCACAAGCAGATCAGTGGTGTTCTCATTCACCATTGTAAGTGTGCCATTGATAATAGGAGGTAATGAAAGGACATTGTCATTAGCATCCAGTATCAGCGGATATTTATCCAGGCCATCCAGTATGCCTGCGAACTTCATACCCTTGGGATGCTTTTTAAGTATCTCTTTCATGGACATGGGCTCCGTGAAATCCAGCGGCACGAAGCTGAAGGCAGGGTCTGCGGCAATATACCGGAAAGGAGCCTGTACCTTGGATAGGTCATGCACACCGATGGATACTTTTTTCCTGTCACGTCCAAGGCCCCAGTGCAGCGATTCCTGCAGGTCCATCAGGGATTTGATTGAGGTGGAAGTGAACCTGAGGCCTCTTACCACAGCACACCCGAACACCGGCCGGATGTTCTCAATTTGGGCGTCCATGCTTATCTCTATCTGATAAGGCCTGACCTCGTAGTCGCAAAAGCCGGTTTCAATATCAAGAAAACCACGCATCGCGCGTGCCACGCCCTCTACACTATAGAGGTCCGGGCGATCGGGGAAGAATTCAATGTCGATGGACTCCTCTTCGATGCGCTCTATATCGGCACCGATCATAGGCACACGCTTAATGATCGTGTCCTTATCAGTTCCTGTCAACTCTTCAAGATCGTTGTATGGTAGGGTTATTATTGGCATGCAGGATATCCTCTCTGTCCCTTATCACTATTCTACCTGAACATATCAACCTTTAGATTTAATGTTTTTGATTTAGCGGAGCAAGGATTATATTCAGATCAATAGAAGAGTACTAAAGATAGTGATGATACACCATGTACATGAAATCTCTGTAAAAATGCTCTTTTGTACATAGCTGTGCCAAAAATGAATGCACATTTAGCGTTATTATATTTTTCATGTCCATTTTAGATTTAAAGGTGTACATCAGTACAAAGATAAGGAAGACCTTCAAGGCATAGCTGCAAGTTTATGGCGGTGTTCGCTTTAAGATCATTCATCGATACAATACCTTTAATAACCAGCATAATTATAATAAATATATAATATAACTATGTATTTGGACAATTCAACTATTATTTGGTGACATTCATGGCTGATGCTCAAACTGGAAACATGAAAAACAAAGAGCTTGAAAAAGCCAAGGCAGAAGATGAAGCATTTAGTGTTCTACCAATAGAAGAAGCATCATTAGCTGTCGAAAGAGTCTCTGATACCTTTAACACAGACGACGGTGATCAGGAAGGCGAAGGAAGCGAAGACACCCTGGAGGCATCAAATCTCCTTGAAAAGTTAGCGCAGATAAAGATATCCGAACAGAAACTTGATGATGAATTCAACTCCCTCATAATGAAAGGTTCAGCTTCATCAGAGACTGGAAAGCCTTTTGGTGAGAAAGAGATCCTTGTTCCCAGATCAGAGACTACTCTCCGAGATAAAAAAGCCGAGATCCCATCCAAAAATGATGAATTTAATATCCTGCTTCCAAAGTCAGCAGGTTTTGGCCCAGCTAAAAGAAGTTTCCCTGATATAAGAGTGAAAGAAGAGCCTGTGCCTGAAAAGGACAAAGAGGCAAAATTAAAAGTTAAGAGCCTGCTTGAAGACAAATCAAAGGAAGAGAAGCTTATACCAATCAGGGAAAACAAAGCAGAAACAGAGATAGAAGCAGTAGAAGAGACTGTCAAAGAAGAAAAGATAGGATTCCTTGGTAAAGTAAAGAGCCTCTTTAAAAAGATAGAGGTGGAGATAGAACCTTACGACCCGCAGTTGCATGGCCTCATCTCCGAATTTAAGGGTGTTGAAGGATATGAGGAGATAGAACGCTATTGGGTCAACGAACCTTATACGTTCATTGTCATCCTCTACAACGAAGAGACAAACCACCACCTGTATTATGTTGTAGAGCCGGAGCTTACAGATTTTGAAGAAGTGTTCCTGAAAGAGATAAGGGACAGACTGCGTGATGTGCTCCTGGTAGAGGACATAGATGAAGATACATGCAACAAGGAAACTGTACTGGAATCCAAGATATGGTCTATCATACAGGACTATACCCTTGAGATTACCTCTCCGATGCTTGCCAAGATCTCCTATTATATCAAAAGGGACTTTATCCGTTTTGGAAAGATCGATGCGCTCATGTGTGATACTTCCATAGAGGACGTATCCGGCAACGGCCATGACGTACCTATCTTCCTTTACCACCGGACATATCAGAACATCCCAACAAACATAGTATATCCTGAGAATGAGCTAAACTCTTTCATCATCCAGATGGCTCAGAGAAGCGGTAAGCATATCTCAGTGGCCGAACCAATAGTAGACGCCACCATGCCTGACGGATCAAGGATCCAGATGACGCTGGGGACCTGCGTCACAGCCCATGGAAGTACTTTCACCATACGTAAATTCAGCGAAACCCCAATCACACCTGTGGACCTCATCAAATGGGGAACCTTTTCTGCAGAAGCTATGGCCTACCTGTGGCTATGCATTGAGAATAACAAGAGCCTTATCTACGCCGGAGGTACCGCTTCAGGTAAAACATCATCGCTTAACGCGGTGTCACTCTTCATTCCTGAAAAGGCAAAGGTCATTACACTTGAGGATACAAGGGAACTCAAACTTCCTCACCCCAACTGGATACCCAGCATGACCAGAGATTCGTTCACTGCTGACGAAAGGGGAGCTGTGGATATGTACGACCTTCTCAAGGCTGCACTGCGTCAGCGTCCGGAATACCTGCTTGTAGGCGAGGTAAGGGGTAAAGAGGCATTGACACTTTTCCAGGCAATGTCCACAGGACATACCACATTCTCCACAATGCATGCGGACTCAGTGGCATCTGCCATTCACAGGCTTGAGAACCCGCCGATCAGCGTACCGCGTTCCATGATCCAGGCACTGGATATCATGAGCATACAGTCCCAGACATACACCAAAGGAAAACGTGTGAGAAGAAACATTAAGCTTGTTGAGATCATCGACATAGATCCCAATACGAGAAACATCAGGACCAACGACATCTTTGTATGGGATTCCGAAAATGATGTTTTTGTCAGGACCGGAGAATCAAAGGCACTCTTTGACATCAAGATGCGCCGTGGCTGGGGGCAGGGCAGGATTGACGAAGAGCTCTATTACCGCCAGAAGATACTGGAATACATGGTCAATAACACCATAACGGACTTCAACGAGATATCAGGAATAATCAATGCATACCAATCAAGACCCGAGAGAGTCCTGAAGAAACTGCAGATAGCGTAGGCGTGGAGGTGAAAGATTGACTGAAAGGAAGAACTCTTCTGAAACTACCATGCTGCAGCCGGATGAAACTGAACAGGGAATCGTTGAGAGCGCTGTGGACCATCCGGCAGATAACGACAAGGCAGTTGAGACTTCAAAAAGCAAGAAAAAGAAGAGTAAACTTAATCTTGATCCGTACATAAAGAAAGCCGGTGTTTATTACAAAGTGCTTAAAAAGGTACCATTTGTCCTGCTTGGCACAAGGATCAAAGCCCGGAAGCAAAACTACGTGAACCTGCAAAAGCAGCTCAACCAGGCTCGCATACCAGTGTCACATGAGATGTATATCTCAAATGCCATATTCTACTCCATACTGGCGGGTATATTGGGAGCTTTCCTGGGACTTTTTCTCACATATATTATAATAGAGCTTGTTGGTCTTCCCGATAAGCTGACAAAACTTACTTTCAGCCCTAGCATGGCTTTTCTTCTTTCCTATAAGGAGATATTCATCGCCTTTTTCATTACCATCGTCTTCATTGTAGGCCTTGGAGGACTGGTATACACTATATTCATGATCTATCCGGGATTCCAGGCAGGTGAGCGTAAATCAAAGATAGATATGCAGTTACCCTATGCCGTAACATTCATGTATGCACTCAGCAAGGGTGGCATGAATATCCTTGATGTGTTCAGGGCTCTTGCAAAGTCCGAGGATACATACGGAGAGGCTTCAAAGGAAATAGACGCCATCGTAAGAGATATGGATTATTTCGGACATGACCTCAGGACAGCGCTTACAAACGCTTCGGAAACAACACCTTCGGATAGGTTCCAGGACCTCATATACAATCTGCTTACTGTGATAGACAGTGGTGGTAACATACCCAACTACTTCCGTGACAAGTCAGAGCAATACCTGGTAAGATCAGAGGTCGACCAGAAGGGCTTCCTTGATACACTCGCATTGCTCGCTGAGTCATATGTGACGGCTTTTGTGGCAGGCCCCCTATTTATCATCATCATGGGAGTCATGATGGCCGTTATGGGGTCCGGAACAAGCACCATGGTATATGCGATCATCTATGCCGTATTGCCTGTGGGATCACTGATGTTCGTGGTCATGATAAGTATCATCACCCCCACTGAGATGGGAGAACCAAAACTCCTTAACACGCGCATGGTGCTTGACCACGGGATACCGGAAGTGCCAGGATATCTCCTGCCGGTGTACGATGAGAACGGGGAACCGATTGGAGAGACACAGGAGAAAGTAAGGGAAAGAGGTTATTTCGAATCATTCATCAAATCAAAGAAATGGCTTGCCATAAAGAACATTATAAAGAACCCCCTTGCACCGATGTTCCGCAACCCGCTTACAACAATGGCTATCACCGTTCCGCTGGCACTTCTTCTGGTGGGCGTGCCTCTGATGATGAACATTAATAGGCTTACCACCCCTGCGCTTTTAGTGGATTTCATCGATGATAAGCTCGTATTCGCAATGCTGCTGGTAATAATACCACTGTCCATCTTCTTTGAGATCAAGAGCATGAAGAAGAAGAAGCTGGAGAGCAATTTCCCGGATTTCCTGAAGAAACTGGCAAGTACTAATGAAACAGGCATGACACTGAGAGATTCAATCAAGCTTATGGCCAAATCAGAAACTGATGCTCTCAGCCGCGAAGTGAAGAAGATATGGCATGATATGCTATGGGGGATCGAGATCAACGATTCGCTCGTAAGATTCGCTAACAGGCTCAGAACCCAGGTTATCACACGTTCACTATCCCTGATAACAAAAGCAAATGAATCCAGCGGTGATGTGGGAGAGGTACTGATCGTAGCAGCAAGGGATGCGGCTTCCGAGCAGGGGATGAGAAGAGAACGAACTATGAGCATGATGATCTACATTGTCATCATCTACATTTCATTCCTTGTGTTCGTGGGTGTTATATATGTTATCTCAACAACTTTCCTGACAGAGATGGCATCAGCCGGGAAACAGATGGCAGCATCAGGAGGCCAGGGAGGCTTCCTTGGCAATTTCGATCTGAACGCCTACACACAGCTCTTCAAGCATGCAGCTATTATCCAGGGACTTAGTTCGGGCCTTATGGCAGGGGCCATGGGTGAAGGCAGTGTCATGGCAGGCCTCAAGCACTCCACGATCATGATTATAATCGGATATGTTATATTCACGCTGTTCATCTGACAGACATATTAATGTAGACAGATGGACGGATAGAGTATAATGAGAATCGCTGGAATCGATGAGGCTGGAAAGGGACCTGTGATAGGTCCCA
Source organism: Methanolobus psychrophilus R15 (assembly GCA_000306725.1). Lineage (GTDB taxonomy): Archaea > Halobacteriota > Methanosarcinia > Methanosarcinales > Methanosarcinaceae > Methanolobus > Methanolobus psychrophilus. Next base: position 416,808 of record CP003083.1, read on the forward strand.
TGTGCGTTGGCGGAGTCCTTATGGAGGAGTCCAGGATAAATGCCTTGAAGAACCTGGGTGTGGCTGACTCAAAGAAACTGACCCCTAAAAAAAGGGAAATGCTTGCCCTCCAGATAGAAAAATACGCTCTTCAAGTCTTTGTTCTTGAGATCACACCTCAGCAGATAGATGAACTGCGCAAGCTGATGACCATGAACGAGATCATGGTGCTTGCCTTTTCGAGAGTCCTCGAGGAACTGCATCCGAATGTTGCTTTTGTCGATGCCGCCGATGTGAGTGAGGAAAGGTTTGGGAAAAGGCTCCTGCTTGAGTATGAGAAAAAACATTCTGAGAAAGCTGGCTGCATGTCAATTATATCAAAGCATCAGGCTGATTGCATATACCCCATCGTTTCTGCTGCTTCCATTGTAGCAAAGGTGCGCAGGGACAGCCTGATAGAAGAGCTCAAAAAAGAGATTGGAGTTGACTTTGGCAGCGGTTATCCTTCAGACCCTAAGACAAAGCAGTTCCTGCAGGACTGGTTCAAGGAACACGGAGAATTGCCTGATATAGTAAGGTATTCCTGGAAGACTGCAGAGAATGTAATGAAGTGAGAAGGTCTATTTTATCATGCCCGCTGTTGGAATCTAATTTGCGAACTTTGAGGGACACGGGTCCAAATGGATATTACATGGCTAATGGTGCCTATTTGCCTGCTATAGTCAGCACTTTTTACAGGACTTACCATCGGATTGTTCTGACTGAGCAGATTAAATCTTGAGATTGAGGCCGAATTGAATAACAGGTATGCTGAAAAGATACTGAGTGTCAATGAAAACTAAAAAATATTGAAACGAAGCTTTAACTTCGTTTCCTGTACAGGACATATGCACCTCCAAGCATTATCGAGATACTTCCCAGTATCAGAAGGGTACTAGTTGAGATACTCTTGGTTGCTGCTACAGTTCCCGCTTCCTCATCAGTTACCAGGTCTGTACCTGTATCATCCACCGATCTCAGTGATGTGTCAATAACATCGTTATCAGAAGTTTCAGAACTGATAGCAAAAGGTGAGAAACCCGGCGTATGGCTTTCGAAGTACATATACCTGTCATCTTCCCTGACAGGAGTTGTCGGGACTGCATCCCACGAATCATCCGCATACCTGTAGAGTTTTACCAAATCAACATTGATCTTATTCTCTTCGAGCCAGGACTTCTCCACTTTGAAGTTTATGCTCAGGTTCTCGACATTTTCCGGAGACACAAAGCCGACACTACCAACCCAGATGTTCATTTGCTGGTAAACTTTTCCCGGCGCATCGGTCTTTGCGAAAGAGGACCTGCCCTTTAGCACTTCAACTATGGCCTGTATCTTTCCTGAGTTTTTCAAAGCATCGAACTGGATGGATGTGATGGCATTGCCCTTTTCCTTAAACTCGTAGCTGATATGTGAGTCCGCGTTTACGAAGACTCCCTGCAATTCCTTTACCTGGATATTCTCGTACTTCTCACCACTGGTGCCACCGCCACCTGAGCTGCTGCTTCCACTGCTTCTGACAACTGAAGAGGATTGGGAGGGCTGCGGACCAATCCAGAAGGTGGTGGTGAATATCTGCAGGTTGCCCGCATTGTCCTCAACATACACTGAAGCGGAATGTGCGCCTTTGGTAAGTCCTGTGGCATTGTAAGAGGCGTATGAATCAGTGATACTTGCATTGGGACTGTCTGTGACCTCTATGCCGTCAAACATGAAAACTATGGAGCTTGCGTTAATGCCTGCCCCCGCATCAGAGTAGTTGAAGTGGATATCCACATCTGTTGTATCTTCTGCGAAAGCATGGCCCTCAGAAGGCGTGACGCCGTCAAGAACCGGAGCGGTCCGGTCCACATTTACAATATGGTCAGACTCCGTTGAATTGCTGTTTTTTGCAGTGTCCTTTGCAACTGCTCTGAGAGTATAGTTTCCTTCAGCAACCTTTGAGAGATCGAACTCTGCAATCCACGAACCATCTTCCAGGTGTCCAGTGGCCGTTTTCACAATCGTGGACCCGGAAAGCAGTTCAATGCTGACAGCTGCTACATCTGCTGATGTACCGGATTCAGAGACCTTTACTAACAGGTCGGAATTAGTGTACACGAGCTTACCATGGTCAGATGTTCCTGAAACATTACTTATAACAACTACGGGAGCTGTGTTGTCAACGGCCACAGCCACTACTTCTGATATCTCCTTACCAGAAGCAGCCGTGCTGAGCAGATTCAAAGTATATATTCCACTTGGAAGGGGCTTTCCCTGCTGATCTGTTGCATTCCATCCAACTGTATATATGCCCGAAACAAGATCATCAGTGATGTTCTTCTTGAAAAATGCAGCACTAGTGCTATCAGTTATTGAAAACTCGGCTGATACATAATCAATGCCACTTATATTAACTTTTATTTCTACCGGATTGTTAACACTTATGGCTTTCACAGAACTTACCTGGAGATATTCAGTGTCGCCTTCAACTATTACGGTCGTGACTACCTTAGACCAGGACATATGATCCTTTACTTTGAATTCAATAGTATGGGTTCCCACGGACAGGTTTGATCTGGAGAAGCTTGACTGGTTGCTTAGCAGATTATCAATGCTGGACCACCATTGATATTCGCTTATGTCCTTTCCGTCTGGGTCAATACCTGTCCCGGCGAATGTAATGCTCTGACCTGCTTTCGCAGGATTCGGAGTGATAGAATCAATGATAGCTATCGGAAGAGTATTCTCCAGAATGACCAGATAACCATAAACCTTGTCGGACCACTGACCCTCACTGTCCACGGCCCTGAAGCTCATCGTATGATTGCCTACAGATAGGCCCCCCGTATATAGGGTCCTTCCTGTGCATTGTAAACCATCTCTATCGGAGTACCATTCATGACCTTTCTTTGATGGGATGGCAGTATGATTGTAAACGTATAGGCCAACTAAGCTAACAATCTCACCCCTTATTGCAGGGTTGGGCCTGATATAGTCAATTGCAACTACAGGACGTGTATCCGCCGAGATATAATCAATCCTTGTCAAGGAATCCGATCCGTTTGCATTGCTGACCGTCAGATTCACAGTATAAGTACTAGACGCCATATAGGTATGTGCAGGATTCTGTAGATTGGATGTATTACCATCACCAAAATCCCAGTACCATGACATCGGCTCCCCGCTTGAGGTGTCAGTGAACCTGACCTCAAGAGGAACTTTTCCGCTTACAACATCCGAGTCGAAGGAAGCAACCGGAGCTGAAGTAATTTCAGAAGCATTCGCGACACCTATGCATAGAAATGATACAATTATCATTAGAGTAACAAAGTTAGTTTTGATTATGATACCACCACTCAATTAAAATAAGGACATAAGTTAGATAAAAACCTTACTAAACAGTGTTAACATCAATAAAATAATTAATATAAAAAAACAGACATAAATAGTAGAAATTCCCAATTAATGGAATTGGATGGACATTCCTGAGAACTTCATTCTAAGCAGCCAGGAATTACTCTAGGGACGAATTAGCTTGATCTGCAAATCATAAGTCCCAGAAATAGATATAAATGCACAGGAAACATCAAGAGTGCTCCCTGTCCCCTAAAACGCAATGACCAGATCGCTCTCACTTGTTGGAGATATATTCCACCATTGATCTGAACACCTTCAATCCGTCAGAAGAGCCCAGTACTTCCTCGGATGCCCTTTCAGGGTGTGGCATCATTCCAAGCACGTTCTTCCTTTGGCTTACTATGCCGGCGATGTTCTCCCTGGAGCCGTTGGGGTTTGCTTCGTCGGTGGCATTACCGCTTTTGTCCACGTACCTGAATACGACCTGATCATTCCTCTCCAGTGCTGCGAGGGTCGGCTCGTCAGCGTAATAGTTACCTTCCATATGGGCTATGGGGATACTGAGAATTTCTCCTTTCCTGAACATGGATGTGAAGGGCGTGTCGGTGGTCTCGACCCTCAGGTAGGTGCATTCGCACCTGAATTTGGGGTAATTGTTGGTTGTGAGCGCACCGGCGAGCAGGCCGGACTCGGTAAGCACCTGGAAACCGTTACATATACCAATAACGGGTTTTCCTGCATCTGCCTGTTTCTTGACGGAATTCATTATCGGGGTTCGTGCGGCTATTGCGCCAGCCCGGAGGTAGTCACCGTAGGAGAAGCCTCCCGGTATCACGATACCATCGAAGCGGTCAAGGTTCTCTTCCTTGTACCATACTAGTTCGGCATCAACACCCAGTACATCCTTAAGGACGTGTATAATATCAAGGTCACAATTACTTCCGCCAAACTGGACAACAGCAATGCTCATTCTATTTCCCTCAGGGATACGGAATAATTATGAATGATCGGGTTAGCTATCAGTTTCTGGCACATCTCTTCTACATTTTCCCTTGCACTGTGTATGTCAGCAGCCTTCAGGACAATGGTATATTTCTTTGCGGTCCTGACACTGTCGGCCTCATAACCAAGATGTTCAAGTGCCCTTTTGACAGTCGTGCCTTCCGGATCGAGCATACCGGCCTTGAGTTCAATAATTACTTCAGCTTGATACTGCATCTTCTATCCTCAGCTCTCTTTTGAATATGCATAATAGTGGATATCACGCTTTAATGCAGCACTTGATATTATAATCTTTGCCCCGGGAATATGGTCTGTGCCTTATGCAAGTGACCGCTTTGCATGCAACAGGCGTTGTACGACAGTCACATGAGTTAGCACCACAATTATCACGATAGCCAGACCCAGCATTCCGGTAAGGGCTCCTGCCACAAGCACCAGCAACCTTTCCGGTCTTTCAGCTATCCCCACGTCCATTTCCTTTGCTCCCGCAGCCTCTGCCCGGGAACGTGTATAACTTACAAGGTAGGAGCCGATAATCGCTACTACTGCCCACAGCCACATCGGAATGGAAAGGAAATCTACCTGAACGATGTTGCCGGACACCAGGCCATAGATAATGCCCGCAAATATCAGGGCATCAGCATACCTGTCACAAACAGAATCAAGAACTGCCCCAAAAGCAGTAGTAAGGCCATTAGCCCTGGCAACTGCTCCATCGAAAATATCAAAGATCCCGCTCAGGAGGATAGTGAGAGCCCCCAGTATAAGAAAACCCCTGGCAAACTGGAATGCGGCAATAACACTCACAAGCAACCCGATAATAGTTAACGTGTTCGGCGATAGAGGTATATTTCTTGCAAGAGGCAGGAACCATTCCCTGATATTGTCTTTTAGTACTCCCAACATAACATGTACATCCTTTTATCTCATATCCCAACCCATTTTGTTTTATTTGTATTTATCCAATCTGCCTATTTTTGTCCTTGTACAAAGGGAATACTCATCATAATGATGGTAATTATACAAAAGAATGTAGATATTATTATATACTTGATTGTCAAACCAGCAATTGTATTACACAAAACAGGACCCATCCTTTCCTTAGTTATGGAGTCATGTCAAAAATAACCATAAATCCGGGCAGAGGCATTAACAAATGAAGACCGAACGCAAGATCATCGTATCAGAGAATGGAAAACTCGTTCTGAAGAAGATCACACTGGCATGCAAGGATACCAGTGGAAAGAATATTTATCTCTTTGAACCGGACAACAAGGGCGAGAAAAAGGAAAGTCTTTACCAGCGCATTGAAAATAATTTCCTGAGAATCGGTTTGCTTAAGAAAGTGGACATGTCAACATTAAGCAATGAGGAGATCAACAGGCTCATTTACAAAAAGCATGAGAAAGAAGACAGGTTTCTCAAGGCTGGCGAAAAGCGCGGTTTCAACTTCGGCGTTGATATGGACCCGGAGGACATCCTGAAGTTCTATGTCTCTCTCACGCCCGATGAAAGGATAGAACTTAACTGCAAGCCATAAAATTTGAGACAGAAGTATTTCACAGGGATTTCACTCAGATCTCTGCTTATCATTTATTTTATTGTTTCGATTTTTAATAAAGGTCATACTTTCAATTAAGTGACCTCTGTAAACCTGCGCGTTTTTAGATTTAGAGGCTTCTTCTGTAAACCCATATACAAAACTCTTATGCATAATCATTGTGTATAGCCCCTCAAAACAAATCCTATGAAGAACTGAAAATGTGTGCAATTACAGGCTTTTTCAATATTAATGACTCTACTGAGCTGGCTTTGAAAGCCTTGGAGAGCATGAGGAACAGGGGGCTTGACTGCATTGGGATGTGCGGACCCGCATGGACAGAGTATGGAGATGAAGCACGCAGCCTGGAATTTCCCTCGGGCACACAGCAGAAAGTGCTTGGTCATCGCCTGCATTCCATGGTCAGTTTTGTACGCCAGCCCATAGTGTATAAAGGGAAAATGGTTGCCAACTGCGAAATATACAACTGGAGAGAACTCGGGGAAAAATACGGTATTCAAGCCGCAAATGACGCGGATTTGCTCATAAGGCTGATAGAGCTGAAACTGAAAGACGAAACAGATAGCCTAAATGATGAAAAGGCTGATGTGCCGGAGAATATATCAGAAACCTTTGTCCTTGGGAAACTTGATGAGCTGCTTACCGAAGTGATAGGAGTGTATGCCTTTGCCTACTGGCTTGACGATAAGATATACATAGCCAGGGATATTCTGGGAATCAAGCCGCTTTGGTATAGCATGGCTGACGGGTTTGCCTTTGCCTCAGAGAAAAAAGCCCTTGTTGCTACAGGACGCACTAACATCAAGGAACTTAACCCACGGGACATAATAAGCTATGACATGCAGAGCGATTCCACTGCTCATTTTAACAGGAGCTTCTTCTCCATCCAGCCGGAGCACACAAAACCGATTGAAGAGATCAAGAAAGATTTCCACAGCCTTCTGGAAAATGCCGCGTCCATACGCTTCCCTGATGAAAGGTTTGGCATACTATTCTCAGGCGGACTGGACTCTACCGTTATAGCATGCCTGTGCAAGATGCTGGGGAAAGAGCCTGGAATTGATTTCACATGTTATACAGCCGGACTGGACGAAGTAAAGCTTCCCCCAGATGTTGAATATGCACAGAGGATGGCAGAGGAGCTTGGCCTTGAACTGAAGATTAAGAGAATCGGGCTTGAGGAGGTTGATGAATACCTCAAAACTGTCGTCCCTCTTGTTGAAGACACCAATGTCCCTAAAGTGGGCGTTGCCCTGACGATGTACGCAGCATGTGTCGCTGCGAGGGAGGATGGCATAAGGGTCATGTTCTCAGGCTCCGGTGCTGATGAACTGCTGGCCGGATATGACCGCCATAAACGTTCCACAGACATCAGCAGGGACTGCTATGCAGATATCCTGAAGATATACGAGAAGAACACCTACAGGGATGATGTGGTCTCGATGAACAATAACATCGAACTGCGTGTACCCTATCTGGACAAACGCTTTGTTGATTATTGTCTTAAGATACCTGCAAGATACAAGATGCACGAGGATCAGAATAAGTGGATACTGCGTGAGATAGCCCGGGAGCTTGGTCTCCCGCAAGAGCTGTCCCTGAGGAAAAAACAGGCTGCACAGTATGGCAGCAGGTTTGACAAGGCAATCGGCAAACTGGCAAAGAGGGCAGGATTTAACACAAAGACCGCATACCTGAAACAATTCTATGACCAGCACAACCTCAAGCTGGGTGTGCTTTTTAGCTCAGGCAAGGACAGCAATTATGCAATGCACATCATGCAGGAGCAGAACTACTCCATAGAGTGCCTTATCACTATTAAGAGCCAGAATCCCGATTCATATATGTTTCATACTCCCAACATCAGCCTGGCCAACCTGCAGGCAGAGGCGATGGGTATTCCCCTTATAGAGGAGACCACCAGAGGCGAAAAGGAAACAGAGCTTCAGGATATGAAGAACGCCATCCTCAGAGCAAAGGAAGAGTTCGGGATAGAAGGAGTTGTTACGGGTGCTCTGTACTCGAATTACCAGCGCGAAAGGATAGAGAAGGTGTGCGATGAACTTGGCCTTAAGGTATTCTCACCTCTCTGGCATATCGATCAGGAAAAGGAGATGCACCAGCTACTGGCCATAGGGTTTGAGTTCATATTCAGCAGTGTCGCAGCCTACGGGCTTGACAAAAGCTGGGTCGGACGCAGGATAGGGGAGAAGGACATCGAACGACTTGTCAGGCTCAACGAGAAGATCGGTCTCAATGTCGCAGGTGAAGGAGGCGAGTTCGAGAGCTTCGTGCTCGACGGGCCTATGTACCATAAAAAGATAGAGATCCGGGAAATGGAAGTTGTAGAACTGGACGAGTATACTGCAAAAGTGGTCATCACCAATGCAGTGCTTGTCGATAAAGACTGAATACTGCCACCAACTGCGAGAATATAAATACTGTTCTTCTTATAATTGTTAATTAGAATTGCGATATAGCAGTTATAAGGAGTGGAGTATTTTGGAACTTACAATGGTGATACCCAGTTACTGGAGCCGGGATAGTGCTACAGGCTGGAAAGAAGGGGATGCTGTTTACGACCATCCCATCCCGATAGACCAGAAGGGGACGCTTGGCAGGGCGATCAGAAGCATGAAGATCCTTGATGATAAGGATTTCAGGCTCGTGGTACTGGCAGTGGCGACATCTCAGGATATCGAGAGTGAGGTTGAGGATATCGTAAAAGAGATCGTTGAGCAGACAGCACCTGATGCAGGAATAAAGGCTGCAGTGTTTGGACCTTCACACCTGAAAAACATCCATGAGATACTGGACAAAGAGGGAAATGCCGCGTACCAGGACCTTCTGCGGCTTAGGGGATATTCCAACGTTCGTAACATGTGCCTTTTCGTACCTCACATCATTGGAGCAGATGCTGCAGTGCTTATCGATGATGATGAAGTGTTCGAGGACCCTGATTTCATTGGCAAGGTCCGGGAGCATATCGGCCAGGATGTTAACGGCAGGAAGATATACGGACTTGCAGGCTATTATCTGCAGCCGGATGGCAATTTCTATGTACCTGCTCCTGAAGATGGCTGGGCCTACTACTGGGGCAAGCAGACACAGATGAACAAAGCCTTTGAAGCTGTGATCGCATCCCCGCCAAGAATAAAGGAAACACCATTCGTGTTTGGCGGGAACATGACAATTCACAGGAACCTTTTCACAAAGATACCCTTCGATCCCCATGTCAGACGGGGCGAGGATATTGATTACATCATGAACGCCATGATGTTCGGTTTTAACTTCTTCCTTGATAATGAACTGCACATCAAGCACCTGCCGCCTGAAAAAAGCCATCCGCAGTGGATGCGTCTTAGGGAAGATATATACCGTTTTGTCTTTGAGAGGGAAAAACTGAGGCATCAGAAGGACATAAAAGGCATGAGGCGCATCTCGGCCGAGGATTTTGGCGAATACCCCGGTATTTTCCTGAAAGAAGACCTTGACGAGAGAATAAAGAAAGCCAGCATGCTCCTCTCTGGAGAATACCGTCGCAATGGCGACCTTCAGGGCGGCATTGAGGCTTTGAAGAACATTGAAGTTGCTAAAGAGGAGGCAGTACCTTCATTTGATCCTTTTGAGCATCTTTTAGAACTTCAGAAGAGTTGGGAGCAGTTAATGAGCTATACGGGTCAGGATATGGTCAGGCAGGAGATGCAAGGAATTTTGGAGGGAAAGAGGTAGGTTGGCCAGACTTGCCAACCTTCCTATATTCCTGTTCATACCCGGAAAAATTCCACATAGACAAAACCAAGTGTCATCAGCAGGAAAAACAACAGTCCAGCCCAGCTCAGGATCTTAAGGAATGTTCCCGGACGGTCTTTTACCGGCACATTGCTGCCGTTCATCACTTTATAGTTTATGTAGGCCAGAACCGGCGAGGTGACAAAGCTGATGATGGCAGCAAAGCTTAGCAGTTGCAGCAGGTCATTGACGAAAAATAGCACGATTATGCAGGAAGCGACTACCGACAATACAATTGTAAGCTGGAAGATTTGTTTAAAGCGCCTGGAAAAACTGTCGTTGAGCAACGTGCAGCTGGCAGCCAGTGAGCGCGGATAACCATCTATACAGGTCATGGTAGTGCTAAACATCGTGGTAAAGGCGGCAGTCAGGATCAAAGGCTTTGACCATGAGCCAATATTTGCTGAATACAAATTGACCAGTTGTTGACTGAAACCTATGCCACCACTTGCAAGTTCCTCGCCAGACCCATACATGATGAGTTTGCCAAGCCCAACAAAAGCTACGGCCATGAGTACAGCCATTACATATCCCAGATAAAAATCAATCGAGGTTTCCTTAGTCGTTGCGAAGTGGCCGGTTTCTTCTTTGCGGCTGAACATCCACAGGCTTGACCATGCTGACAGGTCTATCGGTGCCGGCATCCAGCCCAGCAACATCACTAAGAACGGAAAAGCCATCCATGTCCAGGGACTTGGGCCAACAAAGTCTGGTGATGCAACAGGACCGTGAGAAAATGCCAGGCCCAGCGCTACCAGTGTGCTCAGACCAAGTACCACAACAGCAAGTTTTGCCATCTTATCAAGCATTTTGTAATGCCCCACCAAAATAACTGCAGCACATATTAACAGAATGCCAACAGTGAGAATGGGAATACTGCTGCCATCAAATCCATAGCCTGCAAATAAAGTTCCACTGATCATGGCCACACTGGCCGTATTTATTATCCCTGTGAAGATATTGATACCCAGGAAGATATATACATAGGCGACACCCTGCCGTTTATACCCGGCCAGGAGACTTTCACCTGTAGCGGCTGTATAGCGCTGGCCATATAAGAAGAACGGATATTTGAACAGGTTAGCCAGCAGAATCAAACCAATTAGACTCCATCCGTATTGTGCCCCGGCCTGGGTCGACCAGACAAGATGCGAGCCGCCAATGGCAGCACAAGCTACCAGAATACCGGGGCCTATCGCCTTGAACAGGTTGGTACGGCTGTCGGAACTTGCGAAAAGCTCTGAACTGATCTTTTTGAACATACTGGCATGACTGCTGGGATATTCAGCAGTTACCGGCGTGGTAGATCCAATAGCCGTTTGTGCATTGGTCATAGCTACGGGTTGTTTGGTCATGGTTACATCTCAGAATAAAGATTATGTATCAATTTCAATCGTTATTTCTATTATTTTATAAATATAGATATTATTAGTATTATAAAACTGTTCCCGGCAGGTATTGGATATCATTATCCGGAAAAACCCCGAATTTCTCTGAGCATGGAGCCGAAAACCTTAATGCTGCCGAGCAACAGTTAAAGTACTCATCTAAGAGTACATGTTGCACATGCACGGGATGATCACTGACAATTTCTCAAAATACACTGACCCTGCTGAAAATCCATGATAAAATATCTTGTTCAATTCGGTATTATATTCCTTGCCAGTTTTCTGGGCGAACTCCTCTATACATCCCTGGATATCCCCATACCTGGTAACATACTGGGAATGTTGCTGCTGCTTTTGTTCCTTCTGACTGGCCTGTTGAAGCTGTCCATGATAGAGGATGTGAGCAACTTCATGCTAAAGCACCTCCCCTTCTTTTTTATACCTGCAGCTGTAGGATTGATAACCAGTTTCTCTTTGTTGGAGGGAAAATGGACAGCTCTTGTGTTCATAGTCGTTATTTCGACCTTTATCGTTGCAGCGGTTACCGCTATAACGACACAGGTACTGATTAAAAGGAGTAAATCAGATGAATGAGATAATCTCTTCTCTTGTTACTTTCCTGATAGCTTCCCCGTTGTTTGGCATAGGGATATCTCTGCTGACTTATTATGCAGGCAGTCTGCTATATGAAAAGACTGGCTCCCCCTTCCTGAATCCTCTGGTTCTGAGTATGCTGGTGATCATTGCCCTTCTTGTGAGCTTCGATATAAGTTTCGATGACTACAACCGGGGAGGAAGATTCATATCCTTCTTCCTGGGACCTGCCACTGTGATCTTGGCCGTGCCCTTATATAATAAGATCAGCCTGCTCAAAGAGAATGCCCTGCCTATACTTGCAGGAATCGTAGCAGGTTCTGCCGCTGGCATTGTGAGTATAATTCTCATGTCCAGAATGTTCGGGTTGAATGAGCTGGTGAGCATTTCACTGATCCCCAAATCTGTCACAACACCCATCGGGATAGAAATCTCCAACCAGCTTGGGGGAATGCCATCAATAACAGTGGCAGCCATTGTTTTAACAGGAATAACAGGTGCCCTGCTGGGACCCATGGTCTGCAGGTTTTTCAGGATAAGGAATAAGGTGGCGATAGGAGTTGCTATCGGCACCTCATCCCATGCCCTTGGCACCACCAAGGCCGTGGAGCTGGGAGAGACCGAAGGGGCAATGAGCGGACTTGCGATAGGTATCGCAGGGTTGGTTACAGTGTTTCTGGCTCCGATACTGGCGAATTTGCTGATGTGAGAAGAATTGATGCTTTTCAAATCTGTTATTGGAATCTAACAGGAATGCTTATTTCAGTAATAACCAAACTATGTCCTAATGAATAGGGGAGTTTTCATGATCCATATACAGAAAAGATATCAGGATATTGCTGATGAAATAAAAGAAGAAGATGTCGACCTTGTAAAGATCAACCTGACGATCACAAGAAAAGTCTGCTGTGGCGGCAGGGATAAGAAAGACTACGACCTGGGCTGGGTCGAGCATCCTAAGGACATGAAACTGACTACTGTCAGGGAATACACAATTAAGGACAGGGTGCTTGAGGTATGGATAGAACCCTGATACTTCCAGACATGGGCTTATGCTGCAGATAAGTGCCAAAAATGCTATCTATATCAGATGCATCTTACTTTTATGGGTACGCAGATCGGAACCTTACTAACAAAAACCCCTATCACTTACGAAGAACTGTCGGGCAAAGTCATTGCTATCGATGCATACAATACCATATACCAGTTCCTGAGTGCCATCAGGCAAAAGGATGGCTCCTTACTCACGGATTCTTCCGGTAATCCAACTTCGCATCTTACCGGCCTCTTTTCAAGAACCAGCAAATTGAGGGACGCTAACATCAAACCGGTCTTCATTTTTGATGGAAAGCCACCGGAGATGAAGAAAGAGACACTGGAGAAGCGCAGGGGGATTAAGGAAACAGCAACCCTCAACTATGAGATTGCCAGAGAGGAAGGCAACCTTGAGGATATGAAGAAATTCGCACAGGGAACTTCAAGAATTACTCCGCAGATACTTGACGAATCGAAAAAGCTCCTTGAACTCATGGGTATTCCCTGCTTGCAGGCGGAATCTGAGGCTGAGGCACAGGCGGCATTTATGACCTCCCGGGGAGACGCCGACCTCGTGGGTTCACAGGACTATGATGCATTCCTTTTCGGAGCAGAGAGTGTCGTCCGCAATCTGGGAAGCACCGGGAAGAGGAAAATCCCCGGCAGGAATGCCTATGTTGCAAAGACACCGGAGCATATCTCCCTGTCAGGCTCCCTTGAGCAGCTGGAGATCACCCGTGAACAACTGATAGATGTTGCCATTTGCATCGGCACGGATTTCAATGAGGGTATCCATCATGTCGGAGCAAAGACCGCTCTGAAACTTATCCTTAAGCACAGGGATATAATCACGATGATCAAAGAAGAGAATAAGGATATACGCACATGCGCTTCAGTTGAAGAGATAAGGGAGTTCTTCCTGAACCCGCCGGTAACAAGAGATTATACCCTGAAGTGGAAAAAGCCAGAACCAGACGTATTGTTTGATTTCCTTGTAAGGGAGCGTGACTTTTCCGAGAAGCAGGTTTTGGGTAATATTAAGATCTTAGAGGGCAGAGCGAGCGATAATTGCCAGTCTTGCTTAGGCGACTGGTAAGCAGTTTTTAATGAGGCTGCAGGAATATTTTCATGGCTGGAACAGGGAACCAAGGATCACAAGTATTGTGAGCATGGATGTCACGTTGGCCAGTATAGCTGCTTCAAGTCCTTTTTTCCAGTAAAGCCATCCGAAAACGCTTCCTGCCATGACGTTCAGGATCATAATTCCTGAGGCAAACGCCGTATTGAGTTCTACTGAAGGTGATAGTGATGAAACATAGCCAAGACCGTAAAGGACACTTGCAAGCATTATGGATAACCAGATACCGGTGGTTGTAGGAAGACCTGCAGATGTCTTTTTTATCTTCCATGTGATCCATACTAAAACGGTTACCAGGAAGAATCGCAGGATTAGCTCTTCCACTATGCCTACATAGAATGAATAGAGAAATCTCTGCCATACGGGCGGTGACGACAGGAATATGGTCAAAGGTTCAGTGAACATGGAAAAAATACCCCTGTCCACTGCAAAGATAATGGTACCCACCAATACGCCAAGCAATAAGGACAATTTTACAGACGAACTGAATCCTGCAGGTAAACCCCTTCCCTCGAACAAAGATTCAAGTACTGGTGCCTTTAAGCCAACTTTCCTTCCAAGGAAAAGACCTACAACGATGGAAATGATCAAAAAAATTGTGCCCCGGGCAAATTGCGTTGCCAGGACCATTGGAAGGGAACTGCCAAACTGAGCAACCACATCCCCTGAAACTGACACTGCATATGGAAGGGATGCAAGCATCGAAAACTCTGCTACCATGAACAACACCCAGAAGACCCCCCAGTCAGTAATATTTTTCGTGTTCATCCTTAATGTTCCTTTTTTCTAGCCAACTTAGCAGAGTTGTGCGCGCGTTGTCTCTTCAAGCAATACGATTGTCCATTATATAAGTATTCTTTTATTTGTAACTGACCTTATGTTACTAGAAGACCACCAGGAATAGACTATTCTGGACGCGATGCTTGATGCCTAGATAGAAACCTGGAGAAAAGAAACAAAAATACATGCTTAGCATAAAACAAAAATCAAATCCGTTTTTAGATCAATTTCATTGACTGTTTATTCTATTTCGAGTTCCAGGCCCCCTATGACCCCGGTCACTACATTGAATATCAATGCGGTGATCACACCACCAATAAAGCCAAGCACACCATAGAAAATGGGTAATGCGATAATCGCCCATACCCCAAATAACATTCTTCCGGCTTCCTGACTGTACATCATGGAGCCCACGGTCAGGGAAGTAATAGCTATGATAACTCCAAATATCAGACCCATTACTGCATAGATCACTCCCGTAATTTTCCCAAGTGAAAGCACACCAATCTTTCTCACTAATTTCTTTACCATAAAATGAACCCTCCATTAGTATATTCTTTAATAGTAGTTTAAAAATATACCTGCGGGTATGATTGCAAATAAGCGGGGAACCTGGATTGTATAGCTGTCATAGGGTGCGTTTAAGGGGGACGTTTGATTGCGGGTCGCCGGAGAAGGGCTGGAGGGGATGAAGGAGAAGTTGAAGTAAGTATGATTCTGTAGAATTCCTCATTCGCCATTGACAAACAAAGAACAACACAACCCCACCCACCGGAGGCGGCACATTCCCTTGCTGCCGTACTGAAGACTATTGAATCAATGCCAGTTGTCAAGTCGAAAAAGCACGCCCCAGATAACCGGCCCGTGCAGCAAAAAGATATCTGGTTTCAGGAGGGATTTTGCCTGCATCTTCTCCAATTATCTCAAGGTTGCGGACAACCGCATCAACCCGCATCTCGTCTTCCAGAAATTCCTCAAGAGTGATATTCTCCATATAGCTTTGGATTTTCTCGATTGCTGCAAGCATATCTGCAAAGAAAACCAGTTGGTCTCTAGGCATAAACAGCCTCTTTCAGGATATGCTCTCTTAGCCGTGGCTTTATGGCAGTCTCAATGACAAGGTCCACGTCTCTTCCAAAAAGTTCTTCGAGATAGAACTTGAGTTCCATATAATTACCAAAGGTCTTTGACCTTCTTTGAATTCCACAAGGATATCAACATCACTGTCTTCGTGTTCCTCTCCTCTTGCAAAAGAACCGAAAACACCCACTTTTTTTACATCAAAACGCTCCATTATCACGTTCTCATGTTCTCTTAATATCCCGAGGACATCCATTATTATTGCTCACCGACAAAGTTTAAATCGTTAACCCTGAACGTGGCAGAAACCGGTTAATGAAAAATGAGAGCACATAGGGCCGTGGTAACTGTTTGGAACCTACTACACTGTTCACTCCGGCCAGAAGTAAACCCTTCGTTAAAGTGAAAGCAATCTCAAAGAAGATTCAAGAACTCTTCCGGCGTCATTCCCGATTGCCGGATTATTGATCTTAACGTCCCGACGGGAATTTCGTCATAATCAGGGATTATAGTAACAAATGTTGCATCAGGAGTTCTTTTTTTCATTTTTATGTGGCTTCCCTTTTGAGACACGATCTGAAAACCGGCAGTTTCCAGAATCTTGATGACTTTATGTGCTGACAGAAGAGGAATCCTTGTCATACGAAACCTCGAAGGTAGTTGTGAAAACAGAATTGCCTTCTACTATAACAGTGTCCTCATCTTCCAGGTAAAGTTCTACTGCTTCCTTAAGGTTAGCAATAGCCCCCTCTACATCCTTACCCTGGCTTGCAATGTCCAGTTCAGGACACCATGATACATACCAATCTCCTTCTTTATGTATAACTGCAGAGAACTTGTGTGAATATTGCATGTTTAAAGTATGGAATTGGTTTATTTAAGCATTTTCGGCTCTGTATAAGTAGAGATTATAGTATGAGGATTCACACAGAGCTGAAAACGCATTGTTTTATATTGTTTAACTGATATTAATTTATTTCATGATGGAAGTCACAAATGATTCCGAGAGTACGTTTTTAACATATATTAATAAAATTTTGTTTTACGATGTATGGGAGAATGAGAAGTTTAGCGATGAACAAAGAAACCTATTCAAAAGTCTTCTAGACAAAAACTATCATAGATTATATGGCAGAAAAATTAATAAAGAGATAATTTATATTGGGCTTGATCATCCGTCGACAAATGAAATTAATGGACAAACGTTAATGTTTGGTCCTGCTGGTAATCTATGCAATTGTCCTGAAATAATCATAACTGGAATATCAACTTCAATAACAGCTGCTAATGGGATTGCAAATCAATTAATAAACAGCGACTTAAACTTACTATCCACAAATGATTTGAGAAGCATATACCTTCAAAACATTTACAAAGGAAAGATGTATACACAATTTAAAAAAGATTGGATGGACAGATCAAAAGATAGCATCTATGAGTCTTCATTCTCAACTTTGTTTGAAATCATTGAAGGTGCCAGGAAGGAATCAAATAATATCAACATTATGGTTACACAAATGACTTTACATGGAATAGCTACTTTTTACGATAAACGACATGATAGGAATACATGGCATTCACCATCAAATGCTGTGTTTAAAAGTGAGATTTCAAAAAACTTATATAAAGAATATTTTGTAGATAAAGTTCTAATAGCAAAATTCCTTGAAAATAAAAATGCTAAGTATTTGTTTGTTATGGGAAATGATGCATATACTATGCTTAAGAGAACATTCAAAAATGATAGAAACTTGTCTTCATTGAATAACAAAAGAGTTCAGTTTATTGATGTAATAGAAGATGACTTTAAAATGGTGAACTTCAGTTTGGATCCTAACATGAAATACATAATTAAGATTAAACATGCAGCGGCATGAAAATGTCTATATTAAAACCAAACAACAACCCTTAAATATCACCTCCCCCAATTCTCCCATAATGTCAATCCCTACCACAACCTACACCGTACCTGACGTACCCGTTGTAGCTGTAGTAGTGGTAGTACTGTCAGCTTGAGCAAGATCAAAGGAAACTTTTCGGGCTCAAGTGCACTGTTTTTGGTTGTTTACTGATTAGTGTATCCTGTGCCTGGATCGTTTCTTTCACGGAGAATTGAAAATGGAAGAAATGAACGGAGCAGAAATCCTTGTTAAATGCCTGGAGGACCTTGGGGTCAGACACGTCTTTGGTTATACGGGAGCGGCAATACTTCCGGTATTTCATGCCCTGAAGGATAGCGGTATAGAGATAATCATCAATTCCAACGAGCAGTCGTCGGCGTTCAGCGCGGCGGGGTACTCGCGGTCTAGCGGACAGGTCGGTGTCGCAATAGTCACATCCGGACCTGCCATCACCAACACCCTCACAAGCGTTGCGGATGCTTTTGGTGACAGTATTCCGTTGCTGGTATTTGCGGGGCAGGTCCCGGAGCATAAGATAGGCACCGACTCCTTCCAGCACATCAGCGTCAGGAATGTCTTTGGGGACGCTGCCAAGAAGGTCATCCAGCTCTCCAATGATGACGATGTCGAAACAATAGTCAAGGACGCCTACTACTTTGCAAAGTCTGGCAAGCCGGGACCTGTTGTCATAGATTTTCCCATGGACAAACAGCAGAAGGTCCACGAGTATCAGGGCATGAACGTCATGAGGTTCGAGGAGAGTTATCATGACGACAGGCACCTGTGTGAGGAACAATGCGCAGAGTTCTTCCGGCTGCTGCTCAACTCCAGGAAACCGCTGCTCTACCTGGGCGGTGGCCTGAACTCGGAAGCAGGAAGCAAGGCCATCAGGGAGTTCAACGAGCACTTCAATATTCCCTCGGTCAACACCCTCATGGCAAAGGGCGTCGTTGACGAGCGGGACGAACTCAACCTCGGGATGCTGGGCATGTTCGGCACTCCCTGCGCCAATATGCTCATCCAGGAGAACGACTTCTTCTTCGCCATCGGGGTCCGGTGGGATGACAGGGTCGCGGAGAAGGTCGGGTTTGCAATAGGCACCGACATAGCCTACATCGATATCAATCCTGAAAAGATGCACCAGATAAAGATTGAACGCGGCCCGAAATTTACATTCATCGGTGATGCTGCCACAGCCATCCGGGACCTGCTCAATTATGCTAAAAAGCATAATATCACTCTGGATATACACGAGTGGCAGGAGCGTGCCAGATTCCTAAAGAGGTCCTGGCCTCTGGATTATAACAGGGAGTCCGAACATATACAATCTGCCGAGGTCATGGCCCTGCTGGCAGGCTATATCGACGGGAACACGAAGATAACTACAGGCGTCGGCAACCATCAGATGCTTGCGGCCCAGTACCTGCCCATGCAAAGTGCAAAATCCTTCATGACATCAGGCTCTTTCGGAACAATGGGTTTTTCCCTGCCCACAGCCATCGGTGTCTGCTATGCCAACCCGGAGGCAAGGGTCATTGCTATCGACGGTGACGGCAGCCTGAAAATGAACCTGGGAGAGCTGCACACTATTGCGTCACTAGACCTGCCCGTCAAGATACTAATGCTGAACAACCAGAGTGATGGCATGGTCCAGAACCTGCAGGATGCAGCTTACGGGGGAGCCAGGACAGGAACACAGAGGCAAAAGGATGTTCGTTTTGCCGATATCGCAAGGTCTTTTGGCTTCAGTTACACAGCAAGGATAAAAGATAGAAAAGATCTCAAAGAAGGTTTAAAAGCCTTCCTGAATTCAGAAGGACCCTGCTTCCTGGAAGTCTGCACTGACAGCGAGGAGATCCTTTACCCTAAGGTTCCTGCCGGAGGAGCTTACAAGGACATGATCCTTGGGCCTTACATAAAGCAGGTAGCTTTCACTTCGGCTTGTGATCGGTCAAACCTGTCCGAAAGGCCTGATTTGTCAAAAGAAGCAGAGGGTATCTCTGTTAATATATCAAACATTGAGTAGTCTCAAGAAACTGGCTCTGCAGACTATATCTGAGTCTGTAGAGACATGTTCCCTGCTTAAACGACCACCTCATGCAGTCAAGCAGGAACGGAACAACAGTTCATTGTCAATGGTTCACATCTCCCTGTTATCGATGACCCTCTTGCTCTTCTTCTCACTGCGCGGCAGCGCCCCCATGGAAACACATTCCACGTCGACGCTGACGCCTATGAAATCCTGGAAGGCCTTGTCGAGTTTCTTTGCCTTTACCATGCAGTTCTCGAGGTCATCTGCATTCTCGATCTCGACCCTGAAAAGCATGGTGTCCCTGCCGGCATCCCTTTCAAGGATTATCTGGTACTCGCTGCTCACGCCTTCAACCCTGTGAATGACATCCTCTATCTGTCCGGGGTAGACGTTCACACCTTTTATCTTGATGCGGTCATCGGTACGCCCAAGAAGGCGGTCTATGCGCGGAAAAGGAAATCCGCATTTGCACGGCTCAGGTAATATGCGTGTGAGGTCCCTTGTCCTGTAGCGGATCAGCGGGGCGCCTTCCTTGGTCAGCGTGGTTATGACCAGCTCACCAAGGGTGCCATCGGGCAGGCTCTCCCCCGTGACCGGGTCAATTATCTCAAAGAGTAGGTGGTCGGACCAGTAATGAAGACCATCGTGCAGCGAGCAATCCAGGGCAATACCCGGTCCGTATATCTCGGTCAGGCCGAAGATATCATAGGTATCGATCCCAAGTTCATCCTCGATGCGAGCACGCATTTTTGGACTCCAGCGTTCGGAGCCTATAATACCGACCTTCAGGTTTATTTTGTCCTTCAGGCCTCTTTTGCTGATCTCCTCTGCAAGCAGGAGGGCATAGGAAGAGGTACTTGCAAGTGCCGTGGACTTGAGATCAAGCATCATCTGCAACTGTTTCTCGGTATTGCCCGGACCCATGGGAACAGCCATGGCCCCCAGAAGCTCAGCACCTGCCTGAAACCCGATGCCTGCAGTCCACAACCCGTATCCGGGTGTTATCTGTATCCTGTCCTTACTGGTAAGCCCCGCCAGCCTGTAGCACCGCATCATCATATCCGCCCATACATCCACATCCTTTTTGGTATATGGGATGATGACCGGACTTCCGGTGGTGCCCGAGGACGAATGTATCCTCACTATCTCCTCATCCGGCACGGCCTGCAGTCCCAGAGGGTAGGCATCCCTCAGTTCTTCCTTTGTGGTAAGCGGGAGCTTTGTTATATCTTGCAGGGTGTTTATCTGGCCGACATCAATTCCTTCCCTCCGGAACTTCTCCTGATAGAAGGGACTCCCCTGCACAACTCTTTGAAGAAGATGCTTTAGCTTGACAGTTCTTTCTTCCACTGATATACCCAGGTCCCGACCATCAATTTCATGACAATTACACATTCATCTCACCCTGCCATCATTGAACGCTCTGGATTCCATTCCCTTTCCCTTTGTGTCCGAGACACTTTCAATGGCCCTGTCAAATACCCTGCGATTAACGTCCCTGTACTTTTCCGGTATCATTTTCTCAAGCACATCCCACAGGTATTCCTGTGAGAAAGGAAGTAGACCCGCACCGGCTGCAGCTGCTATCATGGCAACGTTCGCCGCCTTGTAGGTCCCTGCATCTTTTGCAAGGCGGGTGAAATCGGCAGATATGATGTCCGGACAGTTGTCATTCAGGAATCCGATGAGCCTGTCAGGATCGTATTCCTCACTTCCTTTGCCCTGAGTCGATGGCATTATAGCGTGTCCGTTCACAACGACACTGCCGCCCTTGCGCAGATAACGAAGGTTCCTGGCAGCTTCTGCGGGTTCAAGTCCTATGATGAGGTCGGCAGTTCCCTGCGGTATGAGTGAGCCGTATACATCATCCCCTATCCTCACATGACTTGTAACGGAACCCTCCCTCTGGGCCATGCCTATGGTCTCGGCTGTAGCCACATGGAAACCTGCATCCATGGCCGCAGTGGCAAGCAGGCGGGGAGCCAATACAACACCCTTGCCCCCAGGCGGGAAGCCAATACAACACCCTGGCCACCCACGCCTGCAATAAGAATATCGAATTTCATTACAAGACCTCCTTCAGAACAATGGCTTCTGAGGGACATGTCTGGGCACACAGGCCACAGCCACTGCATGTATCCTGAATCACAGGCAGGCCCGAAGATATTGAGAATATGGCGGGGCATCCCAGCTGTGAGATGCAAAGCTTGCAGCCTGTGCATTTATCTTCATCAACAATATACTGCCCTTCTCCCTTGCTTATAGCAACACATTTCCCCCGGAACACAACAGCAGACGGACCTTCGAATTGCATAGCTTCTGTGGCTGCATCTATGCATCCATCAAGGCCATCCGCCTCTATTGTCCTGACCAGGCCGACACCGCAGCTTTTGAGGACTTCTGCTATGTCGATTATCTTTGCAGGCGAGCCCACGGCCGTTATGCCGATACCCGGATGCGGCTGGTGTCCTGTCATGGCGGTGGTGCGGTTGTCGAGAACCGCAATAGTGATGTCAGCACTGTTGTATACCGCACTGACGACCGCAGCTATCCCTGAGTGGAAAAAGGTCGAATCACCGATAAAGGCGATCTGCTTTGCTTTCCCATTGTTGCTGTACTCCTGTGTGTGGGACAGGCCGGCGGCGATGCTGATACCAGCGCCCATGCAAAGGCAGGTGTCGACCATATTCAGCGGCCTGGCATTCCCAAGTGTGTAACACCCGATATCCCCGGAGAACACGGAGTCGATACCCTTCTGTGACCTCAGTTTGCCGGCAGCTTTCTTGAATGCATAAAACACCGTCCTGTGCATGCAGCCTGCACACAGGGTGGGAGCCCTTATCAGGAGAGAAGGGACTTCTTTTAAGTTGATGGCAGGCGGTGAATGGGAAAGGCCGGGAACATCCGTATTGCCTCTTTCCAGTGAGCTGTTGATGCCGTCAATGACAACATCGACATCGTACTCCCCGCTTACCGGGAAGCAGCCGTTCTTCTTTCCATATATGTTTACATTGAGGTGGTGTTTGCCTGCCAGTTGCAGGAACTGCTCTTCCATATACGGGTCCAGCTCCTCGACAACTATCAGGTCAGTGATTCCCTTCAGGAAGTCAAGGGCTGCCTTTTCAGGGAAGGGGTAAACAGTTGCTGTTTTGAAGACCGAGAACACACCGGGTAACTTCCTTACAGCTTCCATTGCATAGAGATAAGAGACACCCGAAGCAGCAATGCCTATCCTGCTGCTCCCTTTTGACAATGAATTGAACGAGTTGTCCTCGAAGTATTCGGAGAAACAGTCCGATAATCTCAACTGAAGGTCCTCCAGCAGAGGGTGCCTCTGGGCTGTCAGCTTGGGAAATATGGTCCATCTTGTGTCCTTTACAAACCCCTCGATATCTCTGGGAATCGGAGCTATGTCCCCAATGACTACGTCCGCACATCCATGGGAAACGCGTGTGGTCGTCCTGAGTATCACGGGGGTTTCCATCTCATGCGATAATCTGAAAGCCAGCAGGGTCATATTGTAGGCCTCCTGCGGCGTGGAAGGGTCCAGGACAGGTATATTTGCAAAATGGCCAAAGGCCCTTGTGTCCTGCTCGGTCTGGGAGGAGTGCGGGCCCGGGTCATCGGAAACGAGAATGACAAGAGAGCCCTTCACCCCTATGTACGAGAGGCTCATGAGAGGGTCGGAAGCTACGTTGAGACCGACCTGTTTCATTGTAACGATGGCATTAGCACCTGAATATGCGGCTCCCACGGCTGTTTCGAGCGCCACCTTCTCATTGGTCGCCCATTCGGCATAGATGCCGTATTCTTTCGCATGGGAGGCTATGGTCTCCATAACCTCGCTGGAAGGTGTGCCGGGGTACCCGCTGGCTATCTGTACACCGGCTTTCATCGCGCCAAAAGCAATAGCTTCGTTACCCATTAATATACGTTTACTGGACAATGGCATTCCTCTTGAATGGAGATAATATGAGAAAATGATACGAAAGATTCATATCCGGAACATGAAGCATTGCATGTATTTATACATTGATGCTGACGTATGAACTCATTGTATGAAATATAAATGTTTTGTCACCGCTCTTTTGTCGCTGGAAGAGGTTATCTAATTAGCTTCGAAAACTTCATTTTCTAATTAGATAACCTTCAGGAACTATCAGAAATAAATAAAAACACTTTTAAACTTGAATGTCTTTTCCTGTACATTCTAGTACATATTAAATCATCAAAAAAGGAGAATATCATTTGATATTAATAGACAGCCACAAAAAGGGAGTTATTAAAACATCTAAAAGCAGCGAAAAGGAGAGGGATTCCTGATGCCTCTTCCATATATCTATCTGCTAATTTCTATCGTACTCATGCTGGTCACCACGTTCTATTTCATATTGAGGCGCGAACATGCTTAATCATATCCTCCTGGTATTGTATGTGGCCGGAATCCTTTTGCTCTCCCTGAAACTCAGGCAGGGAACCTTTTCAGGATTTGTAGTATCGGACCGCAATGTGATACATCCCGCAGTCATAGGTATAGCCTACATGGCTGCCTATTTCAGCGCTGCCTCTTTCCTGGGCGGGGGAGGCTACGGGCTTATCGCCGGCCTCCCATGGGTCATCTGGGCAGTTTTCTTCCACGTTGCCTTTGCCTGCCTGGCATTCCTCATTGCACCAAAGATATGGACAGCATCCCAGAAGTACGATGCCAAAACAGTACCCCAGCTACTGGAACGCAGATATAATTCCCAGAGAGGCAAGGTCCTGCTTGCAGGGATTATGCTACTGATGTACACAGTATATCTGGTCGCTATCTTCAAGGGCTGTGCCAATCTTTTCCAGGGCCTCCTCGGAGTTACATATGTCCAGGGCCTGCTGATAGCAGTGGTTATTGTGGCTCTATATTACGTGATAGGCGGATTGCCTGCCATCCTGTGGATAAGCTTCCTGCAGGGACTTATTATGCTGGTAGGTGCCGTATTCCTTTACGGAGGACTCATCTCAAGCGGCGGAGGCCTGGGCATTTGGGACATGATCCCTGAGAATATACTGAGCATGAGCGGAGCCGCAGTCCCGTGGCAAAAAACATTCGGGAATGCCTTCGCAATAAGTCTCGGCCTCCTGGCACTGCCTGACCTGCTGATCATGCTCTTCTCTGCCAAGGATAAGAGAGTAGTGCGCTTTGCAGGTATCTATGGCCCTATATCCATCACCATCTACGCATTATGTATCTTCTCTCTGGGCGTGCTGGCCTACGGAGTGTTCAGCTCGGAACAACTGGCCCCCTTCATGGCGAACCCCGACGGGCTGGTACCGTTCTTGGCAACATCATTGCTGCCGCCTGGATTCGATAGCATCGTGCTGCTGGCTGCTATCTCTGCTGCCATGTCCACAATGAGCGCCATTGTGCTGGTAACCACAACCGCCCTTACTTCAGATATCCTGAAGTACGTGCGTCCTGCCACTCCTGATGATAAGGTGCTCCTTATGACAAGGATAGTGGGTGTAATCATTATTCTCGTGTCGGCATTCTTCGCACTGGACGTACCCCAGATGATAGTGCCACTGGTTTCCGCAAGCATGGGAGTGATTGCCTGCTGCGTCTTTATCCCGCTCATTTTCGGGCTTTACTGGGAGCGCGGCACTTCAACAGGATTTACTGCAAGCCTTATAGCAAGCTTTGGCTCGATAGTGCTCTGGCAGCTCTTTGGTAATCCCCTGATCCACCCCGTGTTCATAGGTCTGGTCTGCGGCACTATAGCCTATCTGGGAGGAAGCCTTGCAAGCGCCCGCCAAATCCCGACCACGGTTGGCGATATTGAGGTAACAATTGATTGATGAAGTGGACACATAAAATCCTAAAAGGGTGCTGAAAGCTGTCCGTCAGCACCTTTTTTATTAGGACTTTTTATCAAGTGCTTTTCTCCGTTAGATCCTTAATCAGGGCCAGCCCATGAAAACAGATTTAACTCATCAAAATGAATAAAAATAAAAGGTGTTCCGATTGAAGAATGTGATAAACAAGAGTTTCGAGATACAGGATTACATGCTTGATGGCGCACTTGTCAACGGTTTCTGGATGACGCTTGAAGACAGGGAGAATCTGACGGCAGAAATTATTTACACACCTGTCGGCAGTAATGCCTTTGAACCGGCCGGAATAGAAAGGATGGTCAATGAGATCACAGCAAAATGCGACAAGTTCAAATCACTGCTCCCGGAGAATGTAAATTGTGAGGTCACCTTCAAGGATTTCAATGACCTGACATATACTGCAAATGGAAATTCTCCGGAGATCGAGGCTGTAAAACTGGCTGAGATCAGAGTTGTTTACAGGTTCTACGTTGAATATTATATTTGACCTTGATATTGATATTTGTGGAGACTACCTGAAGACAATGCACAAGAGGAACATATTCTTTCACCAGGGGACGGACTAATCCTGATCGCTCCAGTAATCTTTATCCCTCTTTTCGTCGCAGGGCATCCTAAGGCTCTCAGGATATGGATACAGGATAGTATGATCGATTTCCTTCCCTCCATAATGCACTACTGACAGCCTGAGAACTTCCGTCAGGGCATCATCATCGACCCTGCCATCCCTGTAATTTGCAAAGAGGTTTTCATAGTAATCCTTTTCACCGGAGGACATCGATCCTTCGAAACGGGACAAGATGCTTTTTGCAACAGCAATTCTGGACTCTATGTCGCCTGGCTTCTTCATGAGGCTTTTCAGCAAAGTCTCATAGGAATCGACAATCCTTATGAAGACTTCATCTCCGGCATTGTCGCTGTCTGCAAGAAGTTCGGACATCTTTATATATGTCACACTATCGTAGAACGAGAACAGGAACATATTATTTCTATTGAACTTTGCGAGCCTTTCCGGGGAGCCTGAAGCTTTGACATGCCTGAAGTCCGCAAAAGTGTACAGCTGGGTGAGAAAGTGGTGCCTTATCCTGTAATTGCGTAACCTGTCATCCTCTTCCATCGGGTACCCGGAATATTTAGCCAATATTTTCCTTGCAAAGAAGCCTGTGCCTTTTTCCACAACAGGGGCCATTTCATTACCTGCGTAGACCTTTATGTTGCGTATCCCGATCGTGGGAGAGCCGGACTTGAATATGAAGCCGTCCACATCGCCTAGGGATGCCAGGAACTCATCGGTGAAAGCATCCATCCTGTCAGTCAGGTCTTCTCCGGTGGCCGGCTGGACCAGCCTGTAATCCTGTCCCCTTTTCACAATCCTTATGGGGTCTCTTGGTACACCCATTCCGATATCATATTCTGGACAAACTTTTATGAAATCCACCATCGGAATAAGGTCCTTTACCAGCCGTGACCGCACAAGCTGCCCGTTGTACCTGACATTCTCAAACTCCAGGCACTTGCTTACAAGCACTATTGGCCTTGGGAATTCTCTCATACATTAATACTAGTTCAGATAACTCTTATTGTTTGCGGGAATCAGCCTTGAATGAGGCCAGAAGTGCAACAAGGAGTTTCCATACCCTGGAAACAGAAGGGATGCAGAGCTTTTCATCAGGAGAATGCGGGTTTCTTATGGTGGGACCAAAAGATATCATGTCCATCCCGGGGAATTTCGAGCCTATGACCGCGCACTCAAGTCCTGCGTGTATCACTTCAATTTCCGGCTCCTTCCCGAATGTTTTGGAATAAACATCCTTACAGCGCTTCATAAGGAGGGAGGACACATCAGGCTGCCAGGACGGATAGCCGCTGCTGTGTTCAACATCCGCCCCCACGGATTCTGCAGTTATTGCCACATTATTTGTGATTTCGTGTAGCTCGGAATTGACGCAGCTGCGCTGGCTTGTGACTATCAAAAGCCTGTCACCTGTCTTGCCGTCTTCGGCTCTGCCTGTCTCGGTCCTGATAATTGCCAGGTTACTTGATGTCTTTATAATCCCGGGCATGTCTTCCGACATCCTGATAACGCCATGAGGTAATTTTTCTAAGAGGGATACTATCTTTCGCCCCATATCCTGAGACACCGGCAGCAATCTCTCATCTGCGACCTGCGTTGAAAGAGTTATGGACAAGGAAGGATCATTTTCACTATATTCACTCAGGGCTTCCTCTTCGATACGCCGGACAATTGTCAAGGCGCTCTCATACTGCTCAGGAGGCAATGTCATAAGAGCTTCAGCGTGGCGGGAGATGGCGTTGTGAGCAGAGCCTCCACTGATACTCAGAAGAAGCAGGCCGGTCTTCTCCATAAGGCTGCTGAGGGCTGATGCCAGCAGTTTATTGGCATTGGCTCTTTTTTCATGTATGTCCACACCGGAATGGCCTCCAGCCAGACCAGTGACCAAAAGACGGCAAGATCGGTGATCCGCCGGGAGTGCTGTACGTTCCAGGAGCAGGCTTATGGTAGTATTCATACCGCCGGCACAGCCGGTTATGAATACGCCTTCTTCCTCTGAGTCAAGGTTAAGCAGTATCTTCCCGGAAATGAAATCGGGCATCAGTTCATTTGCACCTGTCAGCCCTGTTTCCTCATCTACAGTAAAGAGCAGTTCAAGTGGAGGGTGGGGAATCTCCCTGTGACGTGCAAGCACAAGAACTATCGCAAGCGCAATACCGTTATCAGCGCCAAGGGTCGTGCCGTCCGCCCTTAACCAGTCGCCTTCGATGACATGCCTTATGGGATCTTTACTGAAGTCATGGAACGAGCCTTGCGTTTTCTCGCATACCATGTCCATATGCCCCTGGATCACCACCACGGGTGAGGTCTCATAGCCTTTTGAGGCAGGCACACTGATAAGGACATTGTTCACGCTGTCGAACTTGAAGCTGAGGCCTGCTGAGAGGGCCTGTTCCTTAAGCCAGTTGGCTATGTTTTCCTCGTGCCCGGAACACCGTGGAATGGTGTTGATATCCTCAAACACTTCAAGTATTTCCTTTGTGATTAAGTCCATATTCTATTCTCCTGCTTACTTTTATTAGTACTTACCGTTAATCATGATTATATCCTAAAACCATGACCTCAAAATAATAGAGAACGGGAGTGACCATAAGAATGTCCGGCAAAGACCAGTGTACAATAAGTGTTATCATGGGCGACATAGTGGAACAGGAAGTGGATGCGATAGTTAATACAGCCAATAACTCGCTCCTGGGAGGCGGCGGAGTTGATGGGGCCATACACAAGGCTGCTGGCCCGCAACTCCTTGAGGAGTGCAAGACCCTGGGAGGCTGTCCTACAGGCGAGGCAAAGATAACAAGAGGTTACAGGCTGCCTGCGAAGTGGGTGATACACACAGTTGGCCCTGTCTGGGAGGGAGGGAATTCCGGAGAGAACATAATGCTGGAAAATGCCTACATGAACTCTCTTATTCTTGCTGCTGAATATGACTTCAAGAGCATAGCCTTTCCGGGGATCAGCACTGGAGCATATGGTTTTCCGGTTGAGAGAGCTGCTGTGATAGCTGCCGGGACTATACAGAACTTCCTTGGGTCATGGAGCACTCTTAAAGACATCCGGATGGTCTTTTTCAGTGACAGGGCATATGTGAGCTACTCTCTGGCAGTGGATGCGCTATTCCATAAATGTGGGCAGGCAAAACCCATGTCATTATGATGAGTATAATTATATATCCCCATAGAGATATTATTATATAGAAGAAAGATTAAGCAATCGTCAGGCATACCTCAAAAGTGTGCATTCACACAAAAAAACGTGGCAGGTATGGCTCTGGTGGTACGGGTTACCCGAACCCGTCAAAAAAAAGCCCCGAAGAATAATTACAATTCATACTGGTGGAGTATGAGCTTAACGCTGTGGTGGTGGCATTCTTCGGGGCTAACTTACACTTTCTCTCAGCAGGCATTTATCTTAAAAGTGCATCACATCTAGCCATGAAAACCCTTATAGTCAAGAATATCCCGCATGAAGGACCGGGAATCCTTAAGCCTCTCCTGGAAAGGAATGGCATACCTTACGATATCATCGATCTGGATCTGCTTGATCTTGAAGCAGGAACTGCTCTTCCTGATACCACTCATTATAATGCAATCTTTGTTTTCGGAGGCCCAGACAGCGCCAATGACAGGAACAGCAAAATGCTCTCTGAACTGAAAATGATAAAGCAGGCAGTTGAGAATGGAACACCATACCTTGGCATCTGCCTTGGGATGCAGGTTCTTGTAAAGGCATGCGGCGGGAGTGTGGAAAAGAACCATGTCAAAGAGGTGGGAGTTAAAGGGCCTGATGACAACTATTTTACGGCAGACATATGCAAGGGAAAAGAAGATGATCCCCTCTTCAGAGGGCTGGCCGGTCCACTGAAGATATTCCACCTACATGGTGAGACTGTCAGCCTGCCCGCCCACCTGGAATTACTTGCCACGGGGAAATTCTGCAGGAACCAGATAGTAAAAGCCGGTAACAATGCCTATGGTATACAGGGGCATTTTGAACTGACCCCTGAGATGTTCAATGAGTGGATGGTTACGGACCCTGACTTGAAATCAGGAGATGGCGATGGAATTGCACGCGATTTTTTTGATATTTACGAAGAATACAGAAGCAACGGGGAAAGACTGTTCGTGAACTTCCTCCATATTGCAGGACTGATTAAGTAAGTGAGTAAATAAGGAAATTAGACGCGATTAAATACGTGATAATAAATATATTTATCTGCATATACGCCTTATACACTTTAAGGTGTACTCATGCCAAGGATAGATAATCATTCATATTTAGGGCGAATACCGGAGAAAGTATCTTTAGTATTTACTCTTGCACTAATTGCGCTGATAAGTCTTACATTTGTAATGCCTGCATCTACCCAGGCAACTGTGACCATTTACCCATCCACCCAGAATGTGTACGCAAACAGTAATTTCAGCATTTATGTAGATATTGAGCCCATAACTCCTTTTGCAGGTGCGCAGCTGGACATACTATTCGACAAGGATTTCATCATTGCAAACAAAGTGGAAGAAGGAAGCCTGTTTGGTAGGGACAGCATTCCGCATTTGTTCAACAAGGGACTTATTGATAATGCTGCAGGTTCCATGACCGGCTCATATGCAGTGGCTCTTGGCGGTGTCTCCATCAGCACTCCGGGAACTTTTATCCAGGTCGACTGTACAGCACGCGAGAAAATAGGCTACTGCTCCCTTGATCTCATAAATGTCATACTAAGCGACTCACAGGGCAGATCAGTTCCTGTAACCGTGAATAGTGGAGGAGTTCTTATCCTTGGTGAAAAAGGCGATCAGTCTGATACTATTGGAAACAGTTCAGGCGGCGATACGGGCTCTGGGAGTGGAGGCGGGGGAGGAGGTTCCGGCACAGCTGAAGATGCAGAAAATATCTACATCAGAGAAGTGAAAAGCATTAACATCTTAAGTAATACCAATGTCACTTATCAGTTCAGTGAACAGGAAAACCCTATTGACTATATTGCTTATCACTCGCTGAAGAACGCTGGACAGATAACAAGCAGCATAGAAGTGCTGAAAAACGTCTCAGTTACCGCGACAAATGTTCCGCCTGGAACAGTTTACAAACATGCGAATATATGGGTTGGAAAACACGGATATGCAACAGAGGAAAATATAAAGGGAGCTGTCATTGGTTTTAAGGTGCCAAAGGAATGGATGGAAATAAATGGGTTTGATGCCAGTTCTATCCGCATGTGCCGTTTTAATGAGGGAGAATGGAGAGAACTTCAGACCAATATTGCAGGCGAGGATCAAGAGTTCGTTTTCTTCAAGGCAGAGACACCCGGCTTTTCTCCTTTTGCGATTACAGCTTTTGCACTGGCTACAAGCAGTATGGAAAACAATTACCAGGTTTTCATGGATATGAAGACAGACACTTATGAGATAACAGACGACTCCGGCCTGCAAGTTGAAGCATCTGCAACCGGACAAGATAGTGATAATGAACATACACTTGGTCAGAACTCAGCATTGTTCCTGATTCTAATACTGATGGCGGCCACTATCCGGAGGAAAGACTGATTCGGTCCCGGAATTCACCTTATTTTTAATTATATCTTTCCGTTTTTAAGCTTATACATACAAATAGTTTTATCCTTGTAAAAAAATCAGGTAGTATGTCATTCAAATCAATAGGTAAAGTAGTTAATTTTGCTGATGAGGAAACCATGGAACTGCTTGCGCTGTGGAGAGACGCAGTTAGTGAGGTCGAGCTAAACAAACATGTTCATGCATCATCATATGTATTCGATGAATATTCACATTATATTGTTGTCCATGACCCTCTGAAGATGGAGTTCCCAAAGGGCAGGGACGAATGGAACAAGCGGTTCTGCAGGGAAACCGGAGTTTCGGTTGTAAAGCTTATCAAGCACGATGGTGACAGGCTTTACTTTAAAGGTCTGCTTGCTTTGAATAATTCATCAGTATACGGCATTGTTCCCTACACGGCATTTGACCAGCAGGAAGCTGCACACCCAAAGCTGGGAATGGAGAAACTGAAGAAAGAGGTTTTTACTGAGGTAATACCGCTTGTCAAAGGTAAAGACATCCTGGATGTCGGTTGCGGGCTTGGAGCTGCGACGATGGAAATAGCACAGCACAATAAGTCATCAAAGGTACTCGGGATCGACCTGCTGGAAGGGACGATAAGGCAATGCCGCATCAATGCCGAGGTATATGGGATAGAGAATGCAATGTTCGAGGCCGCAAGCATATATGATCTGCCCTATGAGAATGAGAGATTCGATACTGTAACGTGCTTCTTTATGTTACATCACCTTGACGATATACCCAAAGCCCTGACAGAGACAAAAAGGGTACTGGCAGATGGAGGTAAAGTCTTCGCAGCTGAACCACTGGATCATCACCATGGCACTGAAAGAGAAGGAAAGGACTGGATACGGCTTTTTGAAGATGCGGGTTTTTCAGCCATATCGAAGAACATAAGCAAAGCAGTGTTCATTCAGGCAACAGAAGAGAAATAGATCCAAATGGAGGAAGCAGGCGCACAAGCACCTGCTTTCGAGTCTGTGTGCAACTTCACTTTTAAAGGTAAATTGCTACTTATGGTTAGCAAATCTATTGCACCTGGTTGTTACAAATACAACCCTTTGTAACACAATTTCTACTATGGCCCTATCTAATATATATAGATTGTGCGGCCGGTGACAATGCTAACTATCCACGGCTAAAGTCGTGTGCATCCCTCCTTAAACTGCCGTGAAAGCGCAAGATCAGAAATGGAAAAGTTAAAGTATGTCCTGTGCTAACAAATAACATTCTAATTTTAAGGAGACAAAAAATGTTAGGCATAGACGACCCACAGATATGGATTGCATATTTGTTATGCTTCCTGAGTTCAATTGGATGTATTATCTACGGAATGATACACTGGAATGAGGGCGAAGAAAATGAGGGGGCCTGCTGATGGCAGTCAGTACACCAATTCTCGGTATTGCAGTACTTATTTATCTACTGGTCATTTTCTATCTGGGATGGCTGGGTTATAAGCAAACAAAAAGTACCGAAGATTTCATGGTGGCTGGTAGAAAGGTTAATCCATTAGTACTGGCCGTATCATATGGAGCTACTTTTATCAGTACCTCAGCAATAGTAGGATTCGGAGGATATGCCGGGGCTTTCGGCATGGGTGTGCTCTGGCTTGTATTCATGAACATCTTTGTAGGTATCTTCCTGGCTTTTGTCCTGTTTGGAAAAAGGACCAGGCGCCTGGGTGCGAACCTTGGTGCTGTGACTTTTCCTGAATTAATAGGAAGACGTTTCCAGTCCCGTTTCATCCAGGGTTTTTCAGGTATCCTGATTACACTATTCATGCCCCTTTATGCCGGAAGTGTACTCATAGGCGGGGCCCGCTTCATGGAAACCGCATTAAATATCGATTATAACAGTGCGGTCCTTATACTTGCTGTAATTGTCGCCGCATACGTAATTACCGGAGGACTCATTGCAGTCATGTATACCGACGCCCTGCAGGGAGCGCTAATGTTTACCGGCATGGGGATCCTGCTTGTGCTTACTTATGCCAAGCTGGGCGGTGTGGTGGAATCTCACCAGGCACTCACCAACATGGCCCATCTTGTACCCGCGAACCTGGCTGCTGTGGGACACACCGGCTGGACATCCATGCCCTTGTTCGGTTCACCTACCTGGTGGACACTTGTTTCCACCATCGTGCTTGGGGTAGGAATTGGTGTCCTTGCCCAGCCACAGCTTGCGGTCAGGTTCATGACAGTAAAGAATAACAGATCACTCAACAGAGCAGTGCTTTCAGGCGGACCCTTCATCCTCATGATGGCGGGTGTGGCATATGTTGTCGGAGCTCTCTCAAATGTATATTTCCTGGAAACCAGAGGTATAATATCACTTGATGCTGCCGGAGGGAACATTGATAAGATAATCCCGGAGTACATCAACAGCGCAATGCCTGATTATTTTGTCATCTTCTTCCTGCTCACATTGCTTGCAGCTGCTATGTCCACTCTAAGCTCCCAGTTCCATACCATGGGTACTGCAATAGGGCATGACCTCTACCGGGAATTCCTTATGAAAGGTAAGATCGGAAAAACCGTTACCGTCACCAAACTCGGAATTGCAGTAACAATCGTGATAAGCGTGATACTTGCATACATCCTTCCGTTTGGGATAATAGCAAGGGCAACTGCTATTTTCTTCGGGCTGTGCGCCGCAGCTTTCCTGCCTATGTATACAGGAGCCTTGTTCTGGAAGCGCATGACAAAGGAAGGAGCCATAGCAAGTCTTCTTGTAGGAACATTCACCAGCCTGTTCTGGCTTACATTCGTGCATGCAAAAGAGGCAAGTGCACTGGGTATAAGCAAAATGCTCTTTGGTGTGGACACCATCCTGACAGGCACCTGGACTGTAGTTGACCCGATCCTCATAGCTACTCCGCTGGCCTTCCTGACAGCAATAGTTGTCAGCCTGATGACTGTTCCCAGTCCGCAGGAACATATTGACCTCTGCTTCAAGAGTTCAGTCACAAGCGAAATGCATAGCAATCCTGTGGAACTTTAATCCGACCGTATGGTTTTTCTGGCAGGAGACTGCCAGATGAATATTTTAGGGTTTATATTAGAGCCTCCCTGATAGAAACGGATTAGTCAACGCTATCTTCCCGGAAAACTACCGGCTTCTGCATGAGTAGTATTTGAATTCCAGGATAGGTTTAAATATTGATACATAGGAACACATAGCGCGATAACTATCATGATTGATTATTAACAGAAGGAGAAGAAAAATGCTTGGAATTGACGATCCGCAAATATGGCTTGCTTATGTTCTTTGTTTTTTAAGTGCTGTAGGTTGTATCATTTATGGTGCACTGAAATGGAATGAGGGCGAAGGAGAGGAGGAGTGCTGATGGCCGTCAGCACACCGGTGCTCGGTATTGTTGTCCTCGTCTACATGATGATCATTTTCTATCTTGGATGGCTGGGCTATAAGAAAACGCAGCAGACTGAAGATTATATGGTGGGCGGCAGGAAAATGAACCCTTACATCCTGGCAGTCTCATACGGTGCCACCTTTATCAGCACATCTGCGATCGTCGGATTTGGCGGAGCTGCCGGTGCGCTTGGCATGGGTCTTGTCTGGCTTGCTTTTATGACGATCTTTGTAGGTGTATTCCTGGCTTTTGTTGTATTTGGAAAAAGAACCCGCCGCATAGGATTAAAACTCGGCGCTGTCACGTTTCCCGAACTTCTTGGAAGAAGATATCAGTCCCGTTTCATCCAGGGGTTCTCGGGAGCCCTTATTGGTATTTTCATGCCGCTCTATGCCGGAATAGTACTTATCGGAGGGGCAAGGTTCGTCGAAACCACCCTCAATATAAATTATGATGTTGCGGTTCTCATCCTCACGGTGATAGTTGCTGCCTATGTAATAACGGGAGGCATCATCGCGGTCATGTACACAGACGCATTCCAGGGTGCTCTCATGTTCCTTGGGATGGCGCTTCTTCTCACCCTTACTTATATTAAACTGGGCGGTGTTGTGGAAGCTCACCAGGCACTCACCAATATGGCTTACTTGGTACCTGAAAGCCTGCGGGCAGGAGGGCATCTTGGATGGACAGTGAAGATTATATGGTGGGCGGCAGGAAAATGAACCCTTACATCCTGGCAGTCTCATACGGTGCCACCTTTATCAGCACATCTGCGATCGTCGGATTTGGCGGAGCTGCCGGTGCGCTTGGCATGGGTCTTGTCTGGCTTGCTTTTATGACGATCTTTGTAGGTGTATTCCTGGCTTTTGTTGTATTTGGAAAAAGAACCCGCCGCATAGGATTAAAACTCGGCGCTGTCACGTTTCCCGAACTTCTTGGAAGAAGATATCAGTCCCGTTTCATCCAGGGGTTCTCGGGAGCCCTTATTGGTATTTTCATGCCGCTCTATGCCGGAATAGTACTTATCGGAGGGGCAAGGTTCGTCGAAACCACCCTCAATATAAATTATGATGTTGCGGTTCTCATCCTCACGGTGATAGTTGCTGCCTATGTAATAACGGGAGGCATCATCGCGGTCATGTACACAGACGCATTCCAGGGTGCTCTCATGTTCCTTGGGATGGCGCTTCTTCTCACCCTTACTTATATTAAACTGGGCGGTGTTGTGGAAGCTCACCAGGCACTCACCAATATGGCTTACTTGGTACCTGAAAGCCTGCGGGCAGGAGGGCATCTTGGATGGACAGCCATGCCAGAGTTAGGATCACCCATATGGTGGAACCTTGTATCCACATTGATCCTGGGTGTGGGCATCGGCGTCCTTGCCCAGCCCCAGCTTGCGGTCAGGTTCATGACAGTGAAAGATGACAAAGCCCTGAACAGGGCAGTAATGGTCGGAGGACCGTTCATCCTCATGATGACAGGAGTTGCCTTCACGGTGGGGGCACTCTCGAATGTATATTTCTTTGATAAGCTTGGGATGATATCTGTGGTAGCGGCCGGGGGAAACACAGACCTTATCATACCCCAATATATCAACAGCGCAATGCCTGATGTTTTCGTTGTCCTTTTCATGCTGACTCTGCTGGCTGCAGCAATGTCAACATTGAGCGCCCAGTTCCATACAATGGGAACTGCTATAGGACATGACTTCTACCGCGAGTTCCTTAAAAAGGGAGAACTTGGACAAACGGTCAATATCACCAGAATGTCAATAGCATTTACGATCCTGGTCAGCGTTGTGCTCGCATACATCCTGCCGATAAGTATTATTGCAACTGCTACAGCTGTTTTCTTCGGTCTTTGCGCATCCTCCTTCCTGCCCATGTACATAGGAGCCCTCTTCTGGAAACGCATGACAAGGAAAGGAGCGATAGCAAGCATGCTTGTAGGAGCTTTCACCAGCCTTTTCTGGCTTATATTCGTGCATGCAAAAGAGGCAAGTGCACTGGGTATAAGCAAAATGCTCTTTGGTGTGGACACCATCCTGACAGGTACCTGGACGGTCATTGACCCGATCATCGTAGCCACCCCACTGGCCTTCCTGACTGCGATAGTTGTCAGCCTGATGACAAAGCCGGATTCTCAGGAACACATTGATCGCTGTTTTGGGATCTCAACTGCAACCGATTAAGATTGCAGCCTTTTAACGTGCCTTTTTTGGCTCGATTGTCAATCCTTCTGGCAGGAAACTGCCAGAGGGGAATTTCCAGCCCATACATTATGACCTGTTCCCTGCAGTCAAATTCATCTTTGCTTCTACTGTTTATTCTCCTCATATCCTGCAAGTGATACCTGAATATTTTGGATAGATTTATATAGTGACACGTGCTAACATTTAGCACTGTCATATCATAATTTATTATTAAAAAAGGAGAAGAAAAATGCTTGGAATCGACGATCCGCAAATATGGCTTGCTTATGTTCTTTGTTTTTTAAGTGCTATAGGTTGTATCATTTATGGTGCACTGAACTGGAATGAGGGCGAAGAAGAGGAGGCCTGCTGATGGCTGTCAGTACACCAATTCTCGGTATTGCAGTACTTATTTATCTAATGGTCATTTTCTATCTTGGATGGCTGGGCTATAAGAAAACGCAGCAGACTGAAGATTATATGGTGGGCGGCAGGAAGATGCATCCATATGTCCTGGCCATCTCATATGGAGCCACCTTTATCAGCACATCTGCGATCGTCGGATTCGGTGGAGCTGCCGGTGCACTTGGCATGGGTCTTCTCTGGCTTGCTGTCATGAATATCATTGTCGGCATCTTCCTGGCTTTTGTCATATTTGGGAAAAAGACCCGCCGCATAGGATTAAAACTCGGCGCAGTCACGTTTCCTGAACTTCTTGGAAGAAGATATCAGTCCCGTTTCATCCAGGGGTTCTCGGGAGCCCTTATTGGTATTTTCATGCCGCTCTATGCCGGAATAGTACTTATCGGAGGAGCAAGGTTCGTCGAAACCACCCTCAATGTAAATTATGATGTTGCTGTTCTCATCCTCACAGTGATAGTTGCTGCCTATGTCATCACGGGAGGCATCATCGCTGTCATGTACACAGACGCACTTCAGGGCGCTC
The DNA here is from genome assembly GCA_000306725.1 of Methanolobus psychrophilus R15. Classification (GTDB taxonomy): domain Archaea; phylum Halobacteriota; class Methanosarcinia; order Methanosarcinales; family Methanosarcinaceae; genus Methanolobus; species Methanolobus psychrophilus. Next base: position 455,005 of record CP003083.1, read on the forward strand.
TCATGTTCCTTGGGATGGCATTCCTGCTAGCTTTCACTTATATTAAACTGGGAGGTGTTGTGGAAGCTCACCAGGCACTCACCAATATGGCTTACCTGGTACCTGAAAGCCTGCGGGCAGGAGGGCATCTTGGATGGACAGCTATGCCTGAATTCGGATCACCCATATGGTGGAATCTTGTGTCGACACTTGTACTTGGTGTAGGTATTGGAGTGCTTGCCCAGCCTCAGCTTGCGGTCAGGTTCATGACAGTGAAAGACGACAAAGCCCTGAACAGGGCAGTACTGGTCGGCGGACCCTTTATCCTTATGATGACAGGTGTGGCCTTCACGGTGGGGGCACTCTCGAATGTATATTTCTTCGATAAACTTGGGGTGATATCGGTGGTAGCCGCCAGTGGGAACACAGACCTCATAATACCCCAGTATATCAACAGCGCAATGCCCAATATTTTCGTTGTCCTTTTCATGCTGACTCTGCTGGCTGCAGCCATGTCTACGATGAGTTCACAGTTCCATACAATGGGAACTGCGATAGGACATGATTTTTACAGGGAGTACGTCAAGAAAGGGGAACTGGGACAAGCCATCAACGTCACCAAAATAGCAATACCGGTTACTATCCTTATCAGTGTTGTGCTCGCGTACATCCTGCCGATAAGCATTATTGCAACTGCAACGGCTATTTTCTTTGGCCTTTGTGCAGCCTCCTTCCTGCCGATGTATACAGGCGCCCTCTTCTGGAAACGCATGACCAGAGAAGGGGCGATAGCAAGCATGCTGGTGGGAGCTTTCAGCAGCCTTTTCTGGCTTTTGTTCGTACATGCCAAAGAGGCTGTGCCCTTTGGCCTCAGCCAGGCCATCTTTGGAAAGGCAACACTCCTGAGCGGAACATGGACAGTCGTCGATCCGATAATAATTGCCACACCTCTGGCCTTCCTGACAGCTATCATTGTCAGCCTGCTGACAAAACCAATTTCTCAGGAACATCTGGAAAAATGCTTTGATAAATAAGAAAAAGATAAAAAGTCAGAAGCTCAGATGCAGCCAAAAAACGTGGACAAATAGTAATGTCCACATTTCTTTTTTAGAATGACTGTCACTTGTGTGTTTCCTGAAGTTTCTTCACAAGGTTAAAAATGTTTCTCAGCATCTTCTGCAGGTTTGCTTTTTCCATATGGCAGTCCGGAAAAGCGAATAATCAGAGAAAGGCAAAAGTCGTATGACGAGAACTAGAGGGGATATGTATTTTATAATTATAATCGACTTTTGCCTTAACTCTCTTCGACATACAGAAATATAAACCTAACCATAGTAAAGGCGAAAATGCAGCCAAAGCATGCAATTCATAGCCTACATTTCTATATAGTCATTTACCTCAAGAATGACGACATTGGTACCTGATGCCTTTTTTACATGGAATGCAAAAATATAGGGATCCTGGGAGATACGCTCGTAGGTGTTATAATGCATGGGTATTGCAATTTTCGGGCGCAACATACCAACTGCAAGAGCAGCAGCATAAGCATCCATTGTATATCGGCCTCCAATTGGGATTATTGCAACATCGGGTTTATACACATCCCCTATCATCTCCATGTCCCTGAACAGCCCAGTGTCACCGGCATGGTAAATACAGACATCTCCTGCATGAATGATAAAGCCTGCAGCCCTTCCACCATCAAAGGAATGACCAGACTCATCTATAGAAGAGGAATGGCAGGCATCGGTCATTGTAAGTGCAATATCCCCCAGTGTTATAGAGCCACCGATGTTCATTCCTTCTGTGAGGACACCCCTGGACCGGAGATACTGTGAAAGTTCATGGATACAGGCCACCCTGCATCCTGTTCGTCGTGCTATCCCGACAGTATCACCCAGATGATCGAAATGTCCGTGGGTGACTGCGATGAAGTCTGGCTCCACTTCTGTGGAACGGACAGTTGCCGCAGGATTACTGTCAAGGAAAGGATCTATCAGCAGCCTGTATTTTGAGCGTACCTCAAAACAGGAATGACCAAGCCATGTCAGTCTGACATTATTCATGAGCAGATTGTGGCTTTCATCCGACTAATAATTTGTCATATAACCCAACTTTGACAGTCAAAAGTAATAATAGTGTTCTTAGTCTTGATGTATTCGACCAAAAATGCAACAAAAACTAAGAACATACGAGATTATTCCTAATGAGAATATATGCTTTCCTATCGGAACTATCCTGGCTGTAGAACAACTTTATGATGTACTTGACTTTTCCACTGTTTTTGGCAAACACAAAAAGAATGGATTTGACATCAACTACCTGCTGAAAGCTCTTGTAAGCTACAAGCTTACAGATAATTTCAGCATAAGTAAAGCTCATGATTGGATCAACCGTGATGAGGTACTTGAGATCTTCAATCTTGAAGAATTCAGTGAACGAACACTTTACAGGATTCTTGAAACCCTGGGAAATAATCGTGAAACGATTATTTCCGATATCCAGGACAGATTGTTTGGCAGATACGATTTCGAACATACTAACATCAACATGGACTGGACAAGTATTGTCCTGCACGGTGATAAATCGCCATTGGGTAAATATGGTTATAGTCGTGACCATAGGCCGGATAAGAAACAGATAACTTTAGGCATAGCAGAACTTGCTGATCCTATCAATGTGCCAATTGGCATCACAGTAGAACAAGGAAATCTACATGATCAAAAGCACTTCAGGAAAACGTATCAACAGGTTAACAAGAGGTTGAAGCAGGGATCACTTGTTGTTTTCGATAAAGGAGCTCATAGTACAGAGAACACTGCCATGATAAGGGCAGATGATATGCAGTATCTGACTGCAAGAAAGCTCAATAAGAGCGATGACAAGATAATTGCAAACTTCGGGAACTATTCTCTTGAGATCGTTGATTCAGAAGATGGTATCTATGGCCTGAAAATCGTTAAACCAAGTAGTGTCAACTACTTCTACTTCTCTGAAAAGCTCAAGAAGGAGCAACTTGAATCAAGAGCCAGGAAGATCATGAGGCAGATCCAGGAAGCAAAAGAGATACAAGAATCTATTGACAAAAACAAAAAGCTGCCTAAAAAGTTCAGGATTAACAATGTCCTTGTTGATGTCGTTTATTCTCTGCAGACAAAACTGACGGATATTGATGAAGAAGAAGCTATCAAACTTCTTGAGGAACATTTGATAACAGGCAGAGAAGGATTTTTCTGTCTGAAATCGAGTAAGAATTTGACACTAAAACAGGCTCTTCAAACATACAGGAAAAAGGATTCTATCGAGAAGATCATCAATTCTCTCAAGAATGAGATTGAGATAAAACCGTTGAGAGTGTGGTCCGATGCTAGTGTTTATGGAGCTATTATTATTGGGTTCATTGCACAGTTGTTCATATCGCTGATGCGATATGAGTTCAATGAACTCAAGCATAAGTCCACAAAGTTCATCAAAAAAAGCTTATTGAATTTGACAGTTACCGTAGATTTCCTGAAAGATCGGTCGAAAAAGTACATTTACGCCAATTTTGATGCCATAAATACACTGATTTTAAGGCAAAAATGGGCAAAATCGTAGAATTTTGCATGAAATTGTTTAAACTGTCAAATAGGTTTTCCTGACAAAAAAAAGAAAATTCTAGGTCCGAAGAGAAGACATTCTCTTCATCAAGGAGTGAAAACTGTCAAACTTGGGATATAAGAATGGTTATATCCATATAAGAAAATACATAAACAGACCTATGAAAAGCAATATGGAGATAGGCATAGTCATCCATGGCCCGGATATCATTGATTCGGGAATGGCACTGAAGATAATAAAAACACTTGAAGGGTTCGGGAGTACCAGCGCAATCATGGCAGGCACTATAGGTAAGACTGCCGTACTCGATGCCCATCTTGAGGAACTGATAGATATACAGGCATCTCTCAGGCCAAGCGCATGCATTGAGGAATTCTTCCTGACAAAAGATGCAGTCGTTCTCCTGAACCATGGCAAGACCATAGAGAATGGGCGTGTTTTTGCCAACCTGGTAGTAGCAAACCTTGGTGATCGTCATCTTAAACCACTTATCCATGTAGAGAGGCCTTCCTGCAAGGATGGGGAAGTTATCCCGTGGAACGGGGCCGCAATAACCTTTGCTTCATATCTTGCCAGCTCACTGGGACTCAGGTTATCGGCAGTCCCGGATGTGATTATACCCATAAGCATTGAGAACAACGGGCACCGGATAGTGAGAAAGGTTTTCGGGGTGCATCCCGGAGAGAACATACTCATCAATGGAGTAGTTGTCGCCTATGCACTCTCCGAGGATGTCAGTATTACCACAGAGAACGGGTTCATTACCGAGATAGCCGGAGCCAGAGTTAAGGAGCACGGCCTTGAGAAGCTTCACAGGTATGAACAAAGGGAGACAATTGACATTACACGGTGCTGGATAAAAAGCGGCCCTTTGCGAGGCAACAACTTCTCTGCGCGCCTGTACACGGAAAAAGCAGGTGTTCTCAAATCCGGCAATGTAGCCTTACCTGAAGTGGCAGGTCCTCCGGACAGCATCAAAGCGGTCATTATTGACCATGAAGCAGAAAGGTCTTTTGAACTGGCGGCCGGCGCGCAGGTAGCTGTCACTATAGGTGATGATACCACCGAGATTGCCGGGGATATACTCTACAGGCTTGGCATACCCATCATAGGGATCACTGACGGGGATAGTGACGGCTTTGCGCACAGAAAACACATATTCCCAGGCTCTTTTGTGCTCAGGCTCCGGCCCGGATATGATGATATTGTAGGTAAAAAGATAAGAGCCGAGATATTTGGCGGCAACGGAAATGCGTATTTTACATCTTTAACAGAGTTGCAGAATAAAATTACATCTTTATCTAAAAGCTGCCTGAACTTTACTCGAAATTATTAGTTTTTCAGGACTTTAATTATAACCATATATAACTTTAAATATAATAATTGCATACTATGTATTAGAGCTCCTAGTGAGCACAATTAAATAAGGGGTTATTATGAAAGAATATGAAGTAAAAATACTGGATGACACAGACTATAGATTCATTGACGCATTGAAAAGTCTGGGAATGTCTAGGAACGTCGCCACAACGCTTACGTATCTCTCTAATGTGCAGGAAGCATCCTCACAGGAAATAGAGATGAGCACCGGACTAAGACAGCCGGAAGTAAGTGTTGCCATGAGGCAGATGCGCGAAAGAAGCTGGATCGATATCCACAACAAAAAAGCTATTGGAAAGGGCAGGCCTACAAAGATCTACAAACTTTCCGCTCCTGTTGAAGATATTATCAAGCATTATGAGCGCAAGATAATAGAAGACACAAGAACAACGATGGATGCTATTACCAAACTCAAGAACATCACACGTAAAATGTGATGTCACCAGTTTACCGGTTAGTTTATCTATCGACAGGTGGAGTCCCCTTCCCTGACAGCTGCGGGCTGGCAGGCAGGGGATGAAAACCACATGTGCCATAGAACAAATATCTCAATTCTTTTTTCCAGAATCTAACCTGTCCTTGAACAGGAGCTACAGTCAACTCAGCCATCTGTGATTTTAAAAACCATCCAGGAGCTGTTCATCCCTGTGATGCAATGCATATGATCTTTAAGCTGCCGGACAGAGCCATCCCGTCTACAGGAACGGCTTGTCCGTCTTTTAAAATGAGGACGGTCTCTTGATTGAGACCGAGTGTTTCAAGGATCTTTTCATAAGTGGTTCCTTGCGAAACCTCTAGTTCCGTATTGGAAATGTCGCTATTTAACACCTCAATGTGCATTTGTATGTTCAATCTGTTATTTCACCACCTTCTTTTACAAGGTCGTTGAGGTTTTCCTGAAGCAGTTTTTCATCGAGTTCTTCGTGTTTCTTTTCACCCTTACGTTCATAACCTCTTTTCTGGAACTTTGACATACTAAAGCACCTCGATTAACATCTGTTGCTATAGGTTTTAATCTTTTCGGGCTCAGAACCACAAAAGGATGCACTTGCAAGAAAAACAGGAAGGAATTTTAAATTAGAGGTAATATTGCATTTGAAAATAAATTTGTACCATTATATTAATACATGATTATATCATTATTATCACAACGAAATTCACTTAAAACTGCGGCCCAGGCAATATGAGCAAAAATGGATCGATCCGGGTATCAACTGATTTTCTGAAACTTCTTGAAGGAAAGTGTTCACTTTTCTTCTATTCTGAGGACTCGAAGCATATTGAGCCGTTGGCAGACATGATTACCTCCCTTGAATTCTGTTCTGAATTGCCTGTCATCTGCATGCATTGGGGTAAATCACCCGCATACACAAACCTTAATCTACAGGCAGACATTTTGCTCCTCCCAATTTCAAGGAACTTCACGAATACTTTGATCGGTCTGGGAAAACTGCTTGCTGATAAGCAGTTCATAATACTTATCCAGAATTTCGATGATATGGCGTCCGCAGTAGACAGGAAACCATTTTTCAGGTTCCTTGCGATACTCCTGAACAAATGCAGTGAAAAAAACTCAACTCTGCTGGCTGCTTCCGGTACAAGGCCTAAAGATACTGAATATGAGACCGACATAAAACGTCTTTTTGATAACATTTTCAGGATGGATGGTAACATGATGCAAAAAATAGGGCGGAGCGGCCAGGCAGAGAACAGCTACAATCTCTTTGGCGAAGAACTGACCACACAAATTGTAGACACTGATATGGAAAAAATAAGGGAGATATTCAGGCTGACACCTGAAGAGCAACAGGAACTGGACGGGATTGCAAGCAAGAAGATAAATGACTTTAATATAACCTGAGTATAAGTTCCATCTCAAACTGCTTGCAGAGACATTCAAATCAGCTTATCTGCAATTTCTTTTAATTGCAGGCAGTAGTCACAATCCGGCTCATCCTCCATCACAAGTTTGCGTGACCAGGCACGTGCCACCGAATTATCATAACTTATCGATCCCATGAGCCTGGTGCCAAGCTTTTTGCTGAAATCCTTTACTACTTCATCGATCTCCTTGCGCTTATCGTGGGGAGTCCTGTTAAAGAGCAGATATGCGCGGGTTCCCAGCTTATCCGCCATACTGGAAAGAAGATAAGTCCCCCTTATATCCTGAACATCGATTGTCGAGATAATGGTTGCCCTGTCAGCAATATTCATTGCAAGCAGACTGGACCTGTTAATGCCCGGACTGCAGTCGAAAAGGAAATGATCGATAGAAAGGTCCTTATGGATGCTGTTTATAAGCCCAAGCATTTTATCCCTGGCTTCCCGGGGAGTATCGAACATTGTTATAATATCTTCCTCACATGCCTTTGAAGGGACTATGTAAAGCTCGTTATTGCCATACCTGTAGACCACATCAGATGGCCTGCATGTCCCCTGCAGGAAATCAACAAGTGTCAGTTCATACTTGATATTAAACAATGAGTGGATACCGGGGCCATTAACATCCGTGTCGATAATGCAAATCCTTTTCCCGCGCATCGATAGCAGAACAGCGAGATTTCCAACAAACGTTGTTTTACCCGTGCCCCCCTTATATGAATGAAAACTTAGCAGCACTTGTCTCACCCCAGCAACCGGTCAAGCTTGTCTTCCACTTCCTCGACTGCAGACCAGTGGCCACCCTTGTCAGGCTCATCTTTTTTCTTCATCGAGTAGTATATCTTTTTGCCTTTCCTTTCCCTCACAAGCCATCCACCCCTGTAGAGCTCATTAAGGTATTTGTTCTCAATGGACCTGTGCCTGCCTGTAATAACACTGACCTCATCCGCAGTGCACGACTTAAGATCGGAGACAGCAAAAAGGGATTTCCGGATAGAATCGGGAACTGTGAGAAAAACAGCCATTTTGTCATCGATCTGTGGAGGGGAGCATGTTTCAATTTTCGATAGGCGCAACTCAAGATACTGTAAACGCCTATTTATATTATTCAGGTACTCCAGAATATCGGGGTCATTGTGCAGGTCAGACATAATTATCAGCACGTGTTATTTTCATACTACTATGTGCGAAATTTAATAGATGTGATAATATATAAGTTTGACCAATTGGATATAAGAGAAACATCTGACTATTTGAAAAGAAGAAAAATTACATGTGCTCAGCAGACTTCATTAGATATATAGATAAATGCAGCATGAAAAACGGAGAAAAAAATGAGAAGCTCATCTTTCATAAAAGGACTTGATGATATCCTGTGCGGAGGATTTATCTCACCTTCAACTGTCCTGATTGCAGGGACCGCCGGCTCAGGTAAGACCAATCTTTGCCTGCAGTCATTGTTCCATGCTTCCGTGAGAGGGGAGAAATGTGCCTACATATCTCTGCTTTCAGGTTCAAGGAACAAGGTGATCTCGACCACCCGCCAGCTTGGTTTTTTCGATGACCAGGTGCTTACTTCCAGAATGCTTGCCATCCACTCCATCGGCACAGATATCATAGCTAAAGGAGATTTCTCCATATTCGAACATATTACTGATACCGTCCTGAGCACTTCCCCGACCAGGGTTGTCATTGACACCATAACGATCCTGGAAGCGATAGGCAGCACTTTTGAGGAGAGGGAGTTCAGGGGCTGTGAACTAAGAGCCTTCACGCAAAACCTGTTCATGGAATTTGAGGAGAGAGGCATATTGCTCATGGTTACCGGAGAGATAAAACCGGAGTCCATTGCTGTCAATCACTGGTCATACATGGCAGACACCATCCTGTCCCTGGAAAGAAAGACAACTGAGAGCGGACTTGAAAGGCACCTGGAAGTGATCAAGATGCGTGGAAGCGACTTTATTCCAGGAAAGCATCCCTTCGTTATCGGTCCGGAAGGGATTGATATGCTGAAAAAAGGAACCTGATTTTCGCCCTCAGGTGCAGAGGCTTTCCAGAAGCGTGTCCATCTCCGTTGAGAGCTTCCTGTCCAGCAGGTGCCTGGAGTTGGCCAGGTAATGCTCAAATGCAAGTATGTCATCCTTTGGGATATGTTTACCCATATTTGACTTGAACTTGAGGGCCTCATATGAATCGACAAGTTCAGGCATGACCATCCGTGGATAATTTCCTGCAAGCTGCCTGAGAAGGAGCCTGGCTTTAGGATACGGAAGCAGTAGGCAATCCCTGTAGCGTGGCAATACAATGCAATCAGTGCCACATATAGGATCAAACATCAGCCTTTCCTTAAAGAAGCGGGCAGCATCAGGATTGTCAGGCTTTGTTATCACATTTGATCTCAGGTTTTTAGCAGCGATCGCAAATAGCAATCTACCAATACCCATATTCCTGCAGGATGGATGAACCTCGATACTGCGGAGCAGGTGAACAGAGTGGCGGACAACATTCTTCTTTCCCCTGTGTATCTTTTCGATATTATCTGATACCTTTTCAAACCTGGCAAATCCAAGAAGCCGATTGCAGGCATCAATGGAAACGAACAGTGCATGTCCTGAAGAAACAGAGGTCTTCATCAGGAAATCATAAGGCATTCCGAAGTTGTTGTGAAAGTAATTGAAACCAGGTGTACCTGAATGGCCTACCTCGATCCTGAGACTGTCAACTACATCCTCCGATTCAAGCAGGCAGTAAGAGACATTGCCGGCCTTATGCAACAAGCACATACCATTAACAGACATTTTCCCATACCGCTCTTTTCACACGTTAGCCAGTTCCCTCAAAGTAAAATAGGTATACCTGCCCTTCTTGAAAGATATCAGCAACTGTACCTGCTCCATATGACCCACAACAGATGAGAGTTCATCAAAACCTAAGCTGCACCTCAAGCTCATCTGATTCTCCAGTTGTTTCAGGGTCACAGGCCCGGACTCCCTGAGCTCTTCAAGGATCATCTGCTCAATATGTCCGGGGGAAAACTCAGCTATAGATGTAATAGACGTATTGCAGGAACTCTCCTTTACATACCTGAGATTTCCAAGTTCCTCACGCACCTGTAAAATATCAGAATGGATCCCCTGAATCTTCTCTGTATCCTGTATTGACTGCAGCATCTGCTGTTGCATCTGTGCAAGATTACTGTTGACTTCATCCCGGAAAGAAGCAACAGCTTCAGAGATAACGAGCATTTCATCCCGGTTTGCTTTTAAGGCCATGCTCTCTTCAAATGCTGTTATGTCGGGTTGAGGAGCTTGTAAAGAACTCACAGCAGAAGTGTTATCCAAAGTGCGGATCTCCTCAAGTGTTTTGTTTAGTTTCCGGAGTGCCTTTGTATGAAGGTTTACCGCTTTTGTAATGTTCTTCATCTGGGCCCTGATATCTTCAATACCCGCTGCATGTAACCTTGTATCTTCGAGCTGGTTGTTCTGGAGCTCGGCCATGAATTGCATGTTCTCTGTCAGGTTTGTAAGTTCTTCAGTGATAACCGGCAACCTGGAAGAGATCTTTTCAATTGACCTGTCATGGGAAACAACTTTTTGTACTGTGTATTCCCTGCTTCCCGTTTCGACAAAGGACCTGAAGTCCTGTGAACTGTAATTGGGAACTGCCTGGGATAAGATCTTGAAAAGCTCAATATAGGTTGCATGTATCTGTTTTATTGAGACGAGTTTTGAGGATACTGCATCTGAGAGTCCCCTGACAAGGAATACTCCATTCTCAAACCTGAAAAAATCCACCCCTGCACTGAACTGGCGGACCTTATCCCTGGTATCCTCGACAATCTCTGATGATTCCCGGTCACCAAATATATTCAGCATGGCAGCATAGAGATCGTTCAGGGTTTTGGCATAGGTTATCTCAAGCACATCAGGCGGGACCTTTGCAGCGTCAAGTGTTTCAGCGCTGAGTGAATCCTCTGACTTTACGATCCTTCTGAGACGTTTTGAGAAGATATCGAAATCCCTTCTTAACTGCCTGAACTCACCCTGAGGTGACATTTTGGATAACTCGGTATGGATATAAGAGATAGAAGTGTCACGCTCACTGAATCCCTCGCTAACCTTCACCTGGAGCTCCTCAAATTTCCTCTCAAAGAGTGCCAGCTTCTCTTCCATTTCCCGATATCGGGAATCATCCACAAGTGCAGCTTGCGTGCCTGATAAATTATCACTTTCTTCATAGTTTTCTGCAGAGCACTCCTTATCGCTAACCTTAACCTTAAGAAGCCCTGAAGATCCATTATCCGCACAGCTAGAAACCGGGGATGGCATCTGACTATCTTCTGCTTGTGCCTCAGCACATATCTCACTACCCATTCTGGCACCACCGCTTCATACAAACGACTCCAGTTTGCGCTTTATGTCAGGTATCCACTCTGCTTCACACATATCAGCAACATAATCCCCATGCAAAGGACGTATCTGGTCCCTGATGATCATCTCGACAAGCAAAGGCCAGAGGTCCTCTGTCATCCACTTGGGAGAAGAAGCGATCTCATTGAAAGCCATTGCAAGTGCAGGCTCCACCTCGCCCCTGCCCATCACACCAGTGATCTTTTTCTTGATGTCAGCAAGTATCTCCATGTTCTTTTTATACTCCGATGACTGGGTATACATCTCATTGAACACTATCTTGGCAAGGATACGCAGCTCTGAAGCTACCTCCTCCGAATAGTTCGACAGCTGGTCAGCTGTCATTGGGCGCTGCTCAAAGATGTGCTGTATGACCTCTCTTGCGACCTGTATCTTATGCATGTCATCGGAAAGGTCGGCCTTGCCCGCGAAAAGAGATATCAGGAGTGCACCTCTTCCTACGGAGGAGAAGATGACAGTTCCAAAGTCATATTCTATCACCGACTGCTTAAGCCCCATGGCAAGCTGCTGGCTTACATGCAGCAGGTTGTGACTTATGAGATTTGTCAGTTCAAATATCTTGGGACCTATACTGTCAGGGATATACGAAGCGTATATCCTGCCATCTGCACCTGCAAACAGCAGTACATCGGCATCACTGGATTCATAGGTCCTTTTTAATTGTGAGACCAGGGCAAACTTAAGAAGAGATACATCTTCCAGGTCATCTTTTGTCTTTTTAACCGCCAAGTTCACCACTTCTGTACTTAATTACTGTAGCATCTCTTCCAGATCACGAAGATTATCTATCTCTATCAGACCTTCTTCTTCAGGCTCCGCGACAACGGATTTAAGGGAAGCTTTTGTTGAAAGCTCCTTCAGGTCAAGCTGTATGTCAGAAGGCATGCTCTCCTCTTTCCTCCGGGCGATCTCGTCTTTGGTAAGCGCATCAGTAAGCCCCTGGGATTCGAAGAATATCTGCAGCGTTTCCTTGGGTGAGAAGGGATATGACCAGTTCTCCTTAACGTAGGCAAGACGCTCAAGTACGGTTTCGTTGGCTCCAAGGTCTGCAGCTGTCCTTATGGCCTTGTTGAACAGATCATCATACTTACGCATGTCTTCGGCTGACACCAGCGGAGTAGTACGCACTACAACTCCTATACCCCGCACGAAAATATAGGGGTAGACTTCCTCACCATGCCTTGTGGCTCGCATTTTTATGATCTCCAAAGCCCTGTTGAAAGCACCGCCTATAGGGCGATAGGTAAGGTGGACTGCACCGTCGGACATATATATGGGTATAAGCACATCCTCGCCTATGGTCTCACCCGGAGCTGCATGCTCCTCAGTTGTTATCAGGACCGGACCCAGCTGCTTTAGAGTATAGAACAGCTTGGTTATCACCTCACGCTGCTCCTGCTTGTCCTGGATAGCCCATGTAAGAGGCGTCAGGGGATCTATAACAACGCGTGTCTTCACAGAGAAGTTCTTGTTCATCTCCACCAGTGCAGGCAGCTGCTCATCCACAAGCTTTACGAAATCCTTGCCCTTTGAATGGAAGAAGAATAACTCTTTTTCATAATACTTATCCAGATTGAAACCAAGCATCTTGGCTTCACGCATTATCTGCTCAGGTGGCTCTTCCATGCTGATATAAAGGCCATTCTCACCATGTTCCAGCCCGTAATTGAGATACTGCATGGCAAAAGTGGATTTACCCGTACCACTTGAGCCGACAACAAGCAAGGTAGTATTATCCCTGACACCGCCTTCAATGACCCTGTCAAGACCTGCTATCCCGGTCGGGATTCGTCTCTCTCTGCTCATTCACACACCTCAAAGTCAATCGATTCAGATTCAATTGCCTTCAATTCTCCCATTTCCACGGAGAGGATCAATGACTCATTACTATCAAAGGGAAAACTCTTCTCGACATATATAGCCTCGATCGAGGAGCCCATCACCAGCATATGATCACTTATGTTCACCCAGCCCGCATCGCTTTTCTTAACAACCTTCTTCAGCAACACGTTACTGGTTTTTGCATCCATACCTGCACATTCTCCTCTGTAATGTGATGATGAAGTAATAACACGAACCATTTTACCGATGAAACCTGAAAGATAATCATCCATAGAATCCATTTTTGAACCAGACATCGTATGACCTCTTCTAACCTTTTTTCATCTTAGCCATAAGTTCGGCAAAACTGTCTGCTTTTTTAGCTTCTTCCGGGATCTCTACGCTCCCTTGAGGTGCTGCCTGTCGGACAAGCTGTGGTGGTACGGGAGCACTGGCCTGTACCTTTTGTGTCATTGCACCAAAGGCCGATCCGAACGTATTATGAGCTGCAGCTATCGATGCAAGCTCTTCCTGCACTTTCCATGGAGGATCAAACACTTTCTCCGGTTTTTTCATGTTAGCTGCAAACTGCATGTAAGCAGTGCCGATCTCAGAAAGCCGTCCACTGTCCAGTAGTTTATATATTGTAAGGGCCCTGACCCTCTCCACAAGTTCATTTTCGTCTACCTGCGGCCTGATACCTGAAAGTATCATCTTGTCATTTTCATCAAGCAGGACCTGATAGGCTGATATTGGCTGCAGGGCTATCTTGAACTTACAGACCTGATTACCGTTCTTGATGCATTCGATCTCCTCAACCGAGCATTCCAGTTCAAGCTCCTCGGTAAAGAACCTGTAAAGAGCATCAGTGGTTGCAACACACACTTTCTGGTTATTCAGGGCAGGGTAACAGTTACATACAGGATTGTTCGGAACTGCAAAAACGTAATTCATCGGAGCATATGATATCAGCTGCATCGAACCCAGGCCGGATTCAGCAAAGAGCTTTACCTGGAAATTATATAGTGCAGTTGACTTAATAGCATCGATCGTGAAAGACTTCAGGAACTTCCGTGTCTCCTTCCAGGGAACTTTTGCCAGGGGGAATCTCTCGCTGATATTCTGCTGTATCTTGAGCAGCGCACCAAAAGCACCCATAGATTGTGCAAAGCTACCTTCGTTCATCGAGGGCATTCCACCGGGCGAAGCGGTCATGAAGGGGGGCAGGCCGGGAGGAACATCACTCATAACGCCACCTCCGCGGCAGGAAAGTCCTAGAACGGCACATCTTACATCATCTCCATAATCTGTTTCTTGCCTTCTTCTGTCAGGGTGCCGGAGTTGTCACACAACTTCTGGTCCCTGAGGCTCTTGAAACTGTCAGACAGGGTCTGGCTGTCAGCTCCGGTGAAGAATGCAAGTTTTTGCAGGTCGTTTACACCCGTGTACAACATATACAATAACTTTTTATCGATATCAGAAAGAGACTGCTTCTTTGTAGGAGTGCCGCATATTGGCTGAAGATAAGTCTTCAAAGTATTGATAACAGCCTCGTTACCCGCCAGCAAGGCAACTGCCGGCGAGGTTGCACCCTGGATGACACTGGATGCCTGTACATAATCTATTATGAGTACGTGGGATGTACCTATGGACCTTTGAGCCTTCATTTTGATAGAGTCAGTGACTTCCCTGCCAATCATAGTGATATTCTGGAGAGGTATCGTTGACCAACCCCCGCCTTCAGAGAACCACAGATTAAGGTTGGTCAGGTAAAGGACACCTTTTTCCCAGTTGTCTGAGTACAGGGAGTTGCCCATCATCACAGCCTTGAAAATATATGTTAGATCTACTTTTGCTATACCCTGCTCTTGAGCCATGTGTCTACACCTGATATTTAATCGTTTGTAGTAATATATTAAGATAATTATAATTAAACTATGTATGCACTACGCCTATTAATAATCTTCTATTTAGAAAATAATATAAAATTGGCTTGTGGCAAAAAGACCTGATGAGGAATAGTATAAAGGATTTTTAGATCAGGCGCTCTTTCTCAACGGAAGGAAATAACGCTCTTTTTTGCAGGAAGCGCATACAAAAGCAGTTCCGGGCTTTTTACCAACCTGGAGGAACTTACCAGCCATATTCTCACCACACTCACACGACGAGAGCATTTTTTGGTTCCCGATGAATCCTTCCCTTACATTCTCTGTTATGGATGAAAGAGGATCGCTCAGTGGAGCTTCCTCGACAGCGTCGCTTTTTTCAGTTTCTGCACTGCCTTTAATTCCATTTTGGGTTTGGTCAGTACCCTTTTGCCTGTTTTCGACATAACTGCTTGCAGAAAGAGGTATTCTGGACTCTTTATGGGCAGAAGGTTTTTCCGTGGGGAACAATTTCATCATACAGGTCGTCGTCCTGTCATGAACCATGCTCATATTATCAAGGGGCAGGCTAAGCTTAGTACCTTCATCCAGCACCAAATAACCCGGATAATCCGCCAGGTCGACAGGGTAGTTCTTTAGAGGGAGACTGAAATTCAATGAACTGAAGAACTTTTTAGCATCCATGTTCACGGGTTTTGTGACGATGTGACCTGGAAGTATCCTGGAGATAAGGATGAAAAGGGCGCGCCCAAGGCCCTTGCGGGCGAGGAGAGGAGATATCTCGATCGCACGGAGTACAAATACGGGCCTCCCGTCACCTGAAGGCTTGCTCCAGCTCTCATTCATTGACCAGCCTACGATATGATTATCCTGCACTGCCACAATAAGATACACTGTCGGCCTTTTAAGCCAGCTTTTGAAGTTTGCCATATAGTCCGACATGCCCAGATGCTTTTTGAAGTACGTGAAGTCCCCTATTTCCAACTTATCAAGCTCAAAGGGATGTTCAAGGACATAGAAACGTATTCCATCAGCGTTTTTTGCAATTTCGATCATATAGCCACACTCACCTTACCTGACAGGAGACAGGTTTATCCAGGTCCCAGTAGGGACTCAGTATTAACTTCAATCGTGACAGTTTCTCCTGAAATTCCTTTCTCGTGTTCACATGCCGGGATGCAAGCAGATCTATCTGATCGATCTCATCTTTAATGGTCCTTCTACCCATAAGCCCTTCAAGGACAACTGCTGCCAGCAAACCGATGTCCTCATGATAACCCCCCTCCAGCAGACAAACAACTTTCCACCGACTGGCAAGAAAATCGATAATGCTATAATAGCCATCGATAGTTAGGTCCAACTGTGACAGGGACTCTTTATGATAAGCATCAAATCCACATTCTAAAATGACAATTTCAGGGTCAAACTTTATCATTACTTTTTCTATGATATCCTCAAAAAGTATTCCATACTCTTTGTTCCCGGACCTGAGAGGCATTTCCATGTTAATAGAAAGACCAAGCGCAGGACGGACACCTATGTCTTTTATGAAGCCTGTATGCGGATAAACTTTTGAAGGGTCCTGATGGACGGATATGCATAGCACATCCGGGTCAGCTGAAAATATGCCGTATGTGCCATCGGAAGCATGAGCGTCTATATTCAGTATTGCCACCTTTTTGATCCTGAAGATATCCCTCAGGAAATGAACCAGTATAGCCGAATTGTTAAAAACACAGAATCCGCCGGAAGTGCTTTTGCCGGCATGATGCCCCGGAGGACGCACTAAGGCAAAAGAATGATCACATGCACCATTTGCCACTACTTCGCCTGCACGTAGCACAGCGCCTATTGACTGGAGAAGGACATCAAAGGAACCTTCACACAGGTAAGTGTCCTTTCCAAGATTCTTCCGGGATTGCTGGATACTTGCTGTTACACTGGCAACGTATTCTTCCGTATGCACCCTCAGTATATCTTCGATCGTGGCAGGCTCAGATCGGAACAAATAGCACCTCCCGTCATCCAGGTACCTTTTCTCAGACAGGTAGCTAAGTATCCGGTCCAGCCGAGTGGGATTCTCAGGGCTGGGATATCCGTTAAGCAGAGGATCATGCATATGGTGATTCTCATTGCAAGTAAGGCCGACGCGAACTATACTAACACCTCATGAAGCATCGGAATTACTTTTTTCACTTCTGACACCTTGCTCATGGTCTCTGCGAATATTTGCTTCTGCTGATTCTGCTTGAAACTTGAGACTTCAAGTGCATCGTGCACAGGATTAGGCTTTCCTTCAAGAGCGTTTAACACACTGTGGCATAGCTGCCCGTTAAAATCATGATATCCCCCTTCCATCAGGAGCACAAAATTACCATTATGCACAGACCTTACTTTGGAGGTCATTTCATGGAAACCTTCTGATGTCAGGCTCAACCCGACGTTCTTCTCCTTATAGTACGCATCAAATCCGCAAGAACATATTATAAATCCCGGCGAGAAGCTTTCTATAAGAGGTACCACGACTTCGTCAAAGGCAAACATATATTCCGCATCCCCTGAACCCGGCGGCATCTCAACGTTGACAGAATACCCTTTGCCAGCCTGGACTCCGGCTTCCTTTGTGAAACCTCGCCGGGGATAGAATCCATGAGGATCACGGTGCAGGGATACTGTAAGCACTGTCGGGTCGTCGTAGAATATCTCCATGGTGCCATCCCCTGCATGTGCATCCCAGTCAAGGATCATTATTTTCTCAATACCCTTTACTTCTTGCAGGTACCGGGCAAGGACAGCTGCATTGTTGAAAAGACAGAAACCACCATACCTGTTCCTGCCTGCATGATGACCGGGGGGCCTTGTCATGACAAAAGAGAAGGAGTACTTGCCACCGGCCACCAGATCACCGGCTTTTATTGCAGCTCCTGCTGCCAGCTTTGCTATATCATAGGTCTGGGGAGTGATATAGGTGCTATCACCAAGGAAACCGCCACCGTTTAAGGCATAGTTGCTTACAAAGCGTATGTAGGACTCATCATGGACCCGCAGGAGATCCTTCTCTGTCGCCATCGAGAAATCATCTACCAGATCATATTGGCTGCTTTGGAATATGTTGCTTTTTTCAAGATACCACATTGCTTTTGTTATCCGGTCAGGAACTTCAAATGTCTTGATAGATAGCACAGAAGGATTATGTGCAGTGTGCTTCCTATTATAAAGAAAAGCTATCCTGTCTGAAGAAATTGTTTTCACTGCTGCATCAGGCACAGTGACAGGAACATCCCCTTTAGCATCTTTCTTTTTATTAAAGAGGTTTTTCTGTTTTCCTTCCACCACAGATTTTACATTTAAATGGGACTCCTGCACTGTTGCCACATTCGTCGAACGGAAGAGCTGACCGGCCGGCAGGATGGCCTTATCCACTGAGGCAGGCAAAGAGCTCACACTGGCATTAACAATTTCTACCGGACTATCACCAATATCTACGATTTTCCCGGAAGGCACGGGGCCAACTGACTTTTTGACAGGGTTTTCCACAATAGGGTCGAGAACTGTTGCAACTACCTGCTTTGGGACAGCCTTCAATGCTTCAGATACGATCTTTGAATAGATCTGATCATCTTCATCCCTGACAGATACATCCTCTTTCTCAATAGCAACTTCAACTGATTGGAATTCAACTTCCCTGAAAGCATCAGAAAAAAGAGCGTTTTCCGCAATGACGGCAGGCATCCCTTCAGTTGCTGCTGCATCGTCAGGAATATTCCCAGTGATCTTTGGAGAAGACTGCTTTACTTCCTCCTGAGTACCGGAGGGATTGTCGGGAGTATTATCAGAGGTATTATCAGGAGTATTATGAGGAGTATCACGGGCGATATCTTCTTTTATCTCTTCCAGCAGCTTTGCAACTTCATGAGAGGCAGCAGAGAGACTGGTGTCTTGAAGCTGATCGTTAAAGTATGAAGACATTACGTCATTGAGCATTTTCCTGACATCGATATGCTCATTATCCGGCTTACCGGTCTTTTCTTTTTGAGTTGCAGACACATCATCACCTAAAAAGCAAGGTTATTGGACCTGGATCCATACAGGATCAAGCACACCCGTGTACCTGTTACCCATATATTCAAAGACCACGGTAGGTTCTTCCACAGCCACCCAGCCAGCAATTTTTGGCTTCATGACCCATGTCCTCTTTGCTGTCTCACCCGGAGCTATATTATCAAAGAAAAGGTTTGCATTCTCAATATCAACGGTGTTCCCAAACTTCGCCTTGATTGCAAGATTCACATATGGTTGCTGTGCAAAGTTCTTCACCCATACATCAACGGTCGTCTTATTGCCAACAGTGACCTGCTGGGCAGGCACCAGTCTGATATACTGGGCAAGGGTCTCTTTGGGCAGTACTGTAGCATTGGATGTATCCACGTTCCGGTTCTGGCCTTTCATCTTATTCTTGTCTTTCTTATTCAGGTAAACACCTGAACCCAGCATCATGACCGATGCTACGAATATTATTGCGGAATTATCAGCTATATCGTCAATAATCGTTCTTTGAACTTCTATATTCAGTGCTGTCGCTTCGCCCATTTCAAGAGGCAGGAAAGATACGCGGGTGATTATCCAGCCGACCTCGGAATTCTGAAGTTTGAAATAGATAGGAATGGAAAATGAATTTTTTTCTTTTCCTGAAAGGTCCAGGCTCGCAACAAGACACTCAACTTCAACAAGAGCAAGGGAATCGGATATCTCCATAGAAGTTATGTTAATCTCCTTGATACCTCCTGCCTGAATGTCCTTGTTCTTGAATATCATCATGATGCTTGCAGGTGCAAGGAAATCCTTGCCGCTATACATGGCAAAAGCTGAACCAGGGTCACCTTCATTGACAGCATTCAAAAAACCCACAACAGTAGATTCGACTGACTCCTCCGGGGATTGGCCAATGCAACCGCTGTTGAAAATAGCGGATGCAAGGACAAGGATCAAAATGATATTAGATGACCTGTGTTTCATGTGAGCACCAGATAGATTGATAAAAGATTATAGGAGTATTTATATTGGATATTATTTATTTTTATTCTTTTTAATTATATATAACGCTATTGATGCGAGTATGATCTCAATCACTACAAGGAGAGGAAGAAAGAAGCTGTTCTTATAGAATGGTTCTTTCTGAAAAGTTACATGAGCTGCATATTCGAACGCAGGATTGTCCTCTATCACAAAGGACCGTAGACCACTGATACCCTCCAGCACAACACGGCCATCATACACTGACTGGGATGCTTCATCAAGTCCGTCATAAGAGATCACTTCCATGCCTTTGGGAAGAACGAATTTCATGTTGTCTATAAGAGGGTGACCGAGTACCCATATACTATGCTCTCCTGCAGAGAGAACAGAGCTCATACTGTACTGTATTGTTGTTGTCACGCTCAATGTGGAATTATCAACCGGGCCCTGTGCATTTTCGAACCGGATATCGATAGAATCTATTGCCAGTTGAAGGGCACCATCATCGACCAGAATATATTCAAGGAACTGTGCCCCGCCGTTTGACATGTAGCGTTCCCGGAAATACTCGATCTCTAAGGCGTCAAGGATGCCATCATCATCTGTGTCGAGATCGTCCCTGAAAGCCAGGGCATCCGCATCGGTGTATATCTCATTCACCGTGAATGTAATAGAACTCTCAAGCAGTTCAATGTGGTTTGTAAACGAAGCTCCTGCTGAAGCATTTGGAACCAGACAGCAGAAA
This sequence comes from Methanolobus psychrophilus R15, assembly GCA_000306725.1. Lineage (GTDB taxonomy): Archaea > Halobacteriota > Methanosarcinia > Methanosarcinales > Methanosarcinaceae > Methanolobus > Methanolobus psychrophilus. Next base: position 475,746 of record CP003083.1, read on the forward strand.
AATATGATTAGGAGTAAACAGGTAGTGTTTTTGCTCATATCATCCCTCTAAAAAGTTAAGGACAGCCCGGCTCACGGATAGAGCTGGACTGATTCCCTTGTACCATAAGACGACGGAGTTAAAAAGGTAGCCATCGTCGTTGCACCCGATTCAGGCGTCAGTACTATCGTAACTGTTGTTCGCGGCCCAATGTCAAGATTAGAATCCCTCTGACCGCCGGCAGTGGACACATCGCCAATGGTCGTATACGAAAGATCACTACCTGAGACCGTGGACACATATATAGTTGCAAGGTCTCCGGTGTTCATGATAGGATTTCCCTGAGTGAACGACGTATCATCGTCCCGGATCTTCTGCGCTGTAAAGAAATACCTTGCATTGTGACCAGGTGTTGCCTGCGTCTCCGTAAGCAGCTTTCCCAGATTCACAGATGCAGTAGCTGAGGCGGAGAAATCTGCCATCGCATTACCATGAGTCTTCTCATTGTTCGCATAGAGCAGATCGTTGGTGTTAGACCCATCTGAGATCGTAACTATCAGTTGGTTAAGGTCCACCGGGGCACTCCCCACATTCAGGCCTACCCGTATCCGCAGGAGAGAGACATTGCCCGCCATGTCAGTAGCATTGTTCTTTGCACGGACGCCTTCGATATTCTTAACTACCAGATTAGAGGAAACCTCCTGTGTTGCCTGCTTGCCGGTAGACTGGGCCTGCTGCTGGAGAATGCCGGATGTCTGTATAAGCACAGAAGCAGCGACCGCAGCAATAAGCACCATGGCAATGAAGATAATAAGTGTGCCAATACCAACCTGAGCTTGATTATCAGCGAATATTCCGGTCTTATTTTTTGCTTTCATGAAAACCATCTCCGGAAAATTGAGTGATGTGTAGATTGACTACACATCATGAGCTGCATTACGGATACAGCTGTACATTTTCCTTGACGCCGTATGATGAGGGCGTTACAAACTCTGCAGTGGTCGCCGCACCGGATTCAGGAGTCATTACAATGTTTACCGTGGTCCTTGGAACCAGTTGCAACTCTGTGGTTGCAATGTATAGCATTATGAGATCACCAGTGTTCATTACAGGATTAGCCTGCGAGAAGGAGCCATCTGAATCACGGATTCTATCAACAGTAAAGTACAGGCCAGGATTGGAACCACTTTTTAAGGTAACAAGATTAGCTGAGGCGTTGGTGTCATTAAAAGAAGGCATTTCAGCAATTACTCTGCCATTGCCTGCATAAACAAGATTATGGGTTGTAGCTCCATCGGTTATTGAGATAACCACCTGATTCACGTCTACAGGTGAGCTACCAACATTCAGAGAAACCTGAAGTTTGAGCAAATCAATTGTATTAGATAAAGTTCCACTATTTGAACGCACGCCTTCGATGTTCTTGACCATCAGGTTGGATGATACTTCCTGGGTTGACTGCTTACCGGTTTGCTGGGCTTTCTGCTGCAGTATGCCGGATGTCTGGATCAGCACGGCTGCCGCAACAGCCGCAACGAGCACCATGGCAATGAAGATAATAAGTGTGCCAATACCAACCTGGGCCCTCGTGTTGGTTTTCATTAAATGTGTTCTGTTTGCTTTCATGTACAATCCTCCTATAAATACACAAATATGTATTTGATAAAATATAAAACATTAATATATAAATACCTATTGTTGGCAATGTCAAACAGCAAACATCATCTTTTTGTACTATTAGATTATTAATATATAATACCATATAAAAATAGAGTATGAGGTTAATAGATGAGTGCCGGACTCCTGCTGAATGCAAGTATCTGTTTTGCGATAACTATATCTTCATTGGCCTTTGCATGGGTACTTGCCCGTGGAGGAACGGAGCATAACGCTAAAAGTAAACCCGCGCTCTGGTCCCTTATAGCTTTATGGTTACTTGTAGGCTTTACATACCTGCCTACGACATTGAGGATGATTTCCGCATACATTGGCAGCCAGCAGCTTGATCTGTATATGTACTACATTGCTGCATTACCATTCTCTTTCGTTGCGGTGCCACTGGTATTTTTCATACTATATGTGATCATAGGGGATCAGAAGATCAGCAGCTATGTATCACTCCTTTTTGTGCTGTTTGGTGCCGCCTACCTTGCACTGCTCTATTCAAGCGGTGTCATCGGACCCACGATCACACCCCTGACCTCCATGTTCACAATCAATAGCGATATTGCAATAAACATCTACCTTATAGGCCTCTTTGTGATACCCACTGCAATGATAATAGGACTGCTGTTCCTAATTTTCCTCCAGAGGATGCCAAAGAGACTGCGCTACAGGACAGCTCTGCCCCTTGTGGCCATTTCTTTTGTGTTTGACTTCATGCTCACAGACATGATCACCCCTGACGATGCAATGCAACTTGCAGCAAGGATATTCGTACTTATTGGTACAGTACTGGCATTCCTTGCCTACTTCCCTCCCATGAACCTGCAGGAAAAACTGGGAATCCAGAAATATGAGTATAACCTGTACAAAAGAAAAGATGAAATAGACTTCGATGAAGATGACGAGGAGTCTGATATCAATGTTTGATGATATAGATGTCAAGCTCGAACAGGAAGTAGCGGAGTTCTACCAGTCCCTGGGCATTCATCAGGGACCCGGAGACATACAGTACAGGCTGATACTCAAGGTTCTGGGCAGGAACGAGGGAAAAATCACTGAGTTCTCAGAGATACGCGAATACACCGACATGTTCGCAGACAAGGGAAGCATTGGAAGCAAGATGAAAACGGTCTTCCAACTTGAAGGCCTGGCCGAGAAGGTAAAAAGAGGCGGATATATAATTACTGACAAGGGCCTCACAGCATCAAACTTCCTAAAGGACACAACAGCCTTCTATAAGAAGAACAAGAGAATGGGCGAGATCATCGAGAGGATGCCCTGATACTCTTCAGCATTATGCTGCCATACTAAAATACATCAGGGAGAACTAACTATTCCCTGAGAGCAATCAGGGATAAACGAGTATCACCCAAGCAACTTCATTTTTAAATGTTTTTTCTGAATATTCATTCCTAGGACATAAAGCATGGAGAATCGGCCTGTAGAAAAACCGTATCTTTATATGACTCACTGGATACCATAAAGAGCATAGAGTATGGAAGTGAATCAAATCAATCTCTGAGAACTCCAATGTCCTCCGTGGTTTATTTTAGTGATATATAAACAATCATTTGAAAAAACAGAACTGTGCCGTGTTAATGCATACGGTAGCGTTCATGAAGTGGAAGCAGTCACTTTTTCCCCTACAGAAGGATTCCATTAGAAGAAATCAGCTAATCTCCCATAGTGAAATGAAATATAAAACTAATCTGGCATTAGACTAATTATAAAAAAGAAAGGATAAGGTGATTTATCACCTTACGGGTAAAGCTGCACGGTTTCCCTGATACCATATGAGGATGGAGTTACAAACTCTGCAACTGTAGTGGCACCAGATTCCGGTGTGAACACAATGTTCACGGTAGTCCTGGGCCCAATTACCAGACCGCTGTCCTTCAGCCCGGAAGTAGCTTCGCTACCCACCGTTTCAAATCCCGTGTCACTGGATGCAACTGTGGATATGTAAATAGTTACTAAGTCACCAGTGTTCATAATCGGTTTCTCCTGAGAGAAAGAACCATCTTCATCACGTATCTTTTCCGCAGTGAAGAAGTACTTCGCATTCATTCCAACAGTAGCATTGCCTGTCAACATCTCCACCATATTCTGAATGCCGGTGTTTGAGGTTAAAAAACCGTCCATTGTTTCACTATGGGTCTTGTCATTATTGGCATATACCAGGTTATTAGTTGTGGTGCCGTCAGTAATGGAAACAACGACCTGATTCACGTCCACTGGAGAACTTCCGACATTCAGGCCCACATTGAGTTTCAGCAGGGAAATGCTGCCTGCCACAGAACTATTATCCTTTGCACGGACACCCTCAATGCCCTTGATCATCAGGTTAGATGATACTTCCTGGGTTGATTGCTTACCAGTAGATTGGGCTTTTTGCTGCAGGATACCGGATGTCTGTATAAGCACAGCAGCAGCAACTGCAGCAACCAGGACCATGGCAATGAAGATAATAAGTGTACCAATTCCTACCTGGGCACGCGTATCTGTTTTAAGGAACACTTTATTGTTCGCTTTCATTCTACCTTCTCCTTAAAAAACATGTACAGATTGACTGTACATGTTTTCATCTTATGGATACAGCTGTACGGATTCCCTGACACCATATGAAGAAGGCGTTACAAACTCTGCAGTGGTCGCTGCACCGGATTCAGGGGTCATTACAATGTTTACCGTGGTCCTTGGAACCAGAGTCAACTCTGTGGTCGCAATGTATAGCATCATGAGATCACCTGTGTTCATTACAGGATTAGACTGCGAGAAGGAGCCATCTGCATCACGAATCCTATCAACAGTAAAGTACAGGCCAGGATTGGAACCACTTTTTAAGGTAACAAGATTAGCTGCGGCGTTGGTGTCATTAAAAGAAGGCATTTCAGCAATTACTCTGCCATTGCCTGCATAAACAAGATTATGGGTTGTAGCTCCATCAGTTATTGTGACAACTACCTGATTAACATCTACAGGTGAACTGCCTACATTCAGAGCAACCTGAAGTTTGAGCAAATCAATTGTATTAGATAAAGTTCCACTATTTGAACGTATGCCTTCGATGTTCTTGACCATCAGGTTGGATGATACTTCCTGGGTTGACTGCTTACCGGTCTGCTGGGCTTTCTGCTGCAGTATGCCGGATGTCTGGATCAGCACGGCTGCCGCAACAGCCGCAACGAGTACCATGGCGATGAATATGATAAGAGTACCAATACCCACCTGGGCTCGCGTGTTGGTTTTCATTAAATGTGTTCTGTTTGCTTTCATGTACAATCCTCCTATTATCCAGATATTATTGGATATGTAAATTATATATAATTAATTAATATATATAATATTTGGTTGGAAATGTCAAACTGCAAACGATGCACAATTACACAAAGCAAATATATAAATATATATAATTAAATCTCATAGTGAGATCAAATGAATACTGGACTGCTCTTAAACAGCACTATATGTTTTGCGATCGGCCTATCATCCCTTGCATTTGCATGGGTCCTTTTAGCAAAAAATGAACAGAACAGGGAAACCAGCAGGCCAGCCCTTTTTTCACTTGTGGTGTTCTGGACACTGGTAGGCCTGACATACCTGCCTACATCCGTGAGGATGATGGCTGCGTATATGGGAAATATGGAAATGGACGCCATATTGTATTTCATAGCTGCAGTCCCCTTTGCGTTTGTTTCAGTGCCCATGGCCTTTTTTATAATTTACATAATAACAGGAAGTAAAAAGACCGGTGAATATCTCGCACTGGTGTTCACCCTCCTTGGAGCCGCTTACCTTGCATTCCTGTACGAGAGCGGGATCATAGGCCCTGAAGTAAGTGAATGGGCATCCCTGTTCAGTGTAAACAGCCACCTTGCCATTCACATATACCTTATGGGACTTTTCGTTATACCAACAGCAATGATACTCGGACTTTTGCTGCTTATCCTGCTGCAAAGGGTACCAAAGAGGATACGCTACAGAACAGTCCTACCTCTTGTGGCTATATCTTTTGTGTTTGACTTCATGCTGACAGATGTCATTGCAATTGTCGATGTCATGCAGGTCTTCTCCAGGCTTTTCGTCCTGATAGGGACAGTTCTTGCGTATCTCGCCTATTTCCCGCCCATGACAATACAGGAAAAGCTCGGGATCCAGGAATCTAACATAGAAACATACATTTTTGATGGGATTGAAAATGAGCATGAGACTCTTGCGTGGGAGAATGGCGCCTGACCAAGTCCCATGCTAAGTGCTAATCCAGTAAACGTGTGTAATCGATGGATCCGCACGGCTTACCAGGTGGTTAATTTTTCAGTATACTTTCATCAATACTATTAAATAGTATAAATTCTATGTACTTTTTTGTACATTATAGGACAAAAGTGAGTATTCCATGCATTCTGTTATCCATGAAATAATCAGATCGACTGAAGAAAGAGTAAAACTTATCAGCTACCATCATTGCAATAAATACTCATCTTCAGAGAAAAGAGGTATTGTGGCATCAATCCAAAAAAAGATAGATGAAGGGAAAGTAGCTGTGATATCTGAGGTGAAGCCGGCATCACCCCGCAGGAAACTGAAAGATATACCCCCCGGGGACGCAGCTGCAATAGCCAGGTTGATGGAAGAGGCTGGTGCTGTGGCAATATCCGTGCTGACAGAGCCGCAATTTTTCAGGGGGTCCCTGGATAACCTGCTGGCTGTCAGAGAGAGTGTCAGCATTCCGGTGCTGCGCAAGGATTTCATCATTAATGAGATACAGGTTGAAGAAGTAGGATCTGATATGATATTACTCATCGTGAGCGTCCTTGGGGAATCGGTTAGGGAAATGGTCACGCTGGTCCGGAGTAAAGGAATGGAGCCGCTGGTCGAGGTCCATGATCTGGAAGAGCTTGATATAGCCCTGTCAACAGATACCCGCCTGATAGGGATCAATAACAGGGACCTGAGCACACTTGAAACTGACCTTGAAGTTACCTCACGCCTGGCACCGCTTATCCGTAAGTACGATGCCAAGAACGGGACCAGACACATCATTATTAGTGAGAGCGGGATCAGCAATGCAGCCGATGTATGTAAAGTGATTGAGGCCGGCGCCGACGGGATACTTGTCGGCACGTCCATTATCGAAAGTGACGATGTTTATGCAAAAACGAAAGAGCTTGTTGAAGCACTCAGATGATATTTTATGAAATAAGCGATATGGCAGAGGTTTTGAAATGAAAAGATCGATGTATGGACGATATGGAGGACAGTTCGTCCCTGAAGTGTTGATGCCGGCACTTGGTGAGCTGGAAGAAGCTTATGATACGTACAGAGAAGATCCCCGTTTCCTTGAAGAGCTTGCCTATTACATGAAGGAGTTTGCCGGGAGGGAGACTCCACTATACTTTGCCAGGAACCTCAGTAAGAAATATGGGACCAAAATATACCTGAAGAGGGAGGACCTTGTGCATGGAGGAGCGCATAAACTTAATAATACTATCGGGCAGGCCCTCCTGGCAAAATACATGGGCAAAAAGCGCCTGATCGCAGAGACAGGAGCCGGACAGCACGGGACTGCAACTGCCATGGTAGGGGCAAACATGGGTTTTGAGACGGAGGTCTACATGGGGGCAAAAGATGTGCAGAGACAGCACATGAACGTTTACCGCATGCAACTTATGGGAACTACCGTGCATTCTGTACAATCAGGTTCAAAGACACTCAAGGATGCTATCAACGAAGCTCTGCGTGACTGGGTGGCCAATGTGAAGAATACTCACTACCTTATAGGCTCTGTTGTGGGACCCCATCCATACCCGATGATCGTCCGGGATTTCCAGAGCGTTATCGGAAATGAGGTCAAAAGGCAGATAATGGAAAAAGAGGGACGCTACCCTGATTCCATAGTTGCATGTGCCGGCGGCGGAAGCAATGCAATGGGTATATTCCACCCCTTCATTGAGGACAGGGAAGTCCGGTTGTTCCCGGTGGAAGCAGGAGGATGCGGCCTGAAAAGCACCGACAGGGAAGCGCTGCACTCAGCATCATTATGCGCTGGCGAGGATGGGATATTGCAGGGAGCACATACCCGGGTATTGCAGGACAGGTACGGCCAGATACTTGAATCAAGTTCCGTTTCAGCGGGGCTGGACTACTCAGGAGTCGGACCGGAACTTGCTCACCTCGCAGATATTGGAAGAATCAATCCCTGCAATGTTAACGATGAGGAAGCGCTGGAAGCGTTCTACGAGCTGAGCAGGACCGAAGGGATCATACCCGCGCTCGAATCGTCACATGCCATATCTTATGTAATGAAAATGGCGCAGAGCGGGGAGCTGGGTGACCTTGTAGTTGTCAGTCTCTCCGGAAGAGGGGACAAGGACCTTGAAACGGTTTTCAGCTTAAAGGAGATGGAGAAAAGAGAGGGTTGCCTATGAATATACATGATAAGTTTGCACAACTGAATGAAGTGAACGAGAAAGCCCTTATAGCATATGTATGTGCAGGTGACCCGGGCACTGAAGCTACAAAGGATATTGTAGGCGCACTTGTACGGGGCGGCGCCGATATCGTTGAACTGGGCCTGCCTTTTTCAGACCCGGTTGCCGACGGGCCTACCATACAAGCTGCCTCCCAGCGTGCCCTGGATGCAGGGATGAACCCCGACAGGTATTTCAAGCTCATTGCATCGATCGATGCAGGTGTACCGCTGGTATGCATGACCTATTACAACCTCATCTACAAGAGGGGACTGGAGAAATTCTCCAGTGATTGTGCCAGGTCCGGGATATCAGGTATCATTGTGCCGGACCTGCCTGCAGAGGAGTCCGATGACCTACACACAGCCTGCAGGAAGCATGGCGTTGACCTCATATTCCTGGTCACACCCGTGACCAATGAAGCAAGGATGGAAAAGATACTTGGCAAAACATCCGGGTTCGTATACATTGTTTCCAGGCTGGGGGTTACAGGAGCAAGGGCAGATGTCGCGCATTCCACAAAAGAGATACTTTCCAGAGTACACACGGATGTGCCAAAGGCTGTAGGCTTTGGGATATCTGACAAGGAACAGGCCTGTGAAGTAATAGCAGCTGGCGCCGATGCTGTGATAGTAGGCTCTGCTTTTGTGAACATCATCGCTTCGGGAGAGAATGTGAACGAAAGGGTCGAAGCACTTGCAAGCGAACTGAAACAGGGATGTAGAAGCAGGAACTAAAACCGATGGAAAATAGGTTCAAGAGCTGGATGAGGGATATGTCACCCTTCATTCAGCGAATAACTGATCCACGAACCATTGCGGATCGAACTTCTGAAGATCGTCGTACCCCTGGCCCATACCCAAGAAAAGAATGGGTTTGCCTGTTATGTAGGCGATCGAAATGGCTGCACCGCCTTTTGCATCAGCATCCGTCTTGGTGAGTATGGAACCACTGAGAGGCACGGCGTCATTGAACTGCGAAGCCCTCTCAACAGCGTCATTACCTGCCACAGCCTCATCAACGAAGATGAGCAGGTCCGGCGAGCTGACACGACATACTTTCTTAAGCTGTGCCATGAGATTGATGTTAGTGTGCATACGTCCTGCAGTATCGGAAAGCACAACGTCGACCTTATTTGCCTTAGCGTGCTGCAGGGCATCATAGACAACAGCGGCCGGGTCACCCTGTTCCTGATGCTTGATGACCTTTACGCCCAGGTTCTTTCCATGGATGGCTATCTGGTCAATAGCTCCTGCCCTGAAAGTATCGCCTGCAGCTATAACTACCGAATAACCCTGATCTGTGAGGCGCTTTGCGAGCTTTGCTATTGAGGTAGTCTTACCTGTGCCGTTAATCCCTACAAAGACTATATGTACCGGCTTTTTAGCATCCCTGACGTAGTCATCGAAATCGAAGACATTGGCGCTCATCACGTCATAGATAGCTTTCTTGAGCGCGATCTCAACAATCTCACCGGTATCCTTACCTATGCGGCGGCGTGTTCCGACAAGCTGCTCCTTGACGGAATTAACGATGGCCTCGGAGACCGACAGGGCGATATCACTTTCAAGGAGCGCCATCTGAAGATCCCATAACGGTTCCTCCAGGTCATCCTCTTCGAGAATGAACTCCCTTTCCATGACAAAAGCCTTTGCTTTCTGGGCAAAGCCTATCTTTTTCGCCTTCTCTTTCTCAGCTCCGGCCTTTTCCCTGTCAACCTCAGACTGTACAGGTGCTGGCTCCGGCTTTGGCTCTTCCTTTAATTCCTGCCCTTTCTTTGAGCCCGGCCATCCAAAAGAGAATTTCTTTTTCTCAGACACTTTGATTTCAGGCTCTTCTTTCCCGGTTTCTTCAGTCTCAAGCTCTTCTTCCTGAGGCAATACCTGTTCGGGCTCAGTTTCAACGGTGGGTGTTGCGGGTTCCTCCTCTGCACCACCAAGGGCTACATCGGAAGTAACACTTTCACTAATGTCGGTAATTTCCGGCTCTTCGTCAAGATCCACTTCTTCTGACGGCTCAACGGATATCCCGGGTTTTACATCAACTGCTTTTTCATCGATCTTATTACCGATCTTATCCTTGAAACTGCTGAGTTTCGACTTTAGCTTATTGAACACTTACTTCAACCCGCAAATAAATAAAAAAAGAAATTATCGTGGAACCTGTGCCTGTCCCTGAGCTTGCTGCTGTTTAGCAATGAATGCCTCGATAGCCTGCATCTGCTGGGTCATCTTTGACAAGGAGTTAGCCAAGTTCTCAAAGGCCTTTTCAAGCCTCTCTTTACGGTGCGCCATGATCTCTTTTGCGTCACTGAGCGGGCGCTCAACGCTTATGCCTGCACCGAGGTCAACTACGATATTATCAACACGCGCAATGTTCGCATACACAAATGAACCGGAACCTATCGGGAACATCATCTCAGTGCCTTCTCTGACATTGGAGAGCTCTTCGATAGTAGTCAGGGCTTTAGTACAGTCTTCAGCAGACATCTTTATCATGGTCATCTGCTGCTGCAGGAGCTCTGCGCGTTTCTGGAGCTCACGATGCTGCATTACGAGTGCCCGGGGATCCTGCTCATTCTCACCAGACATGGCTTATGCCTCTGCTATACTCTCAATCTTGATAAAGTTTCTTTTAATGCCGTGTTTACTTCCAAAAACAGAATAAACCTTGTCCAAGGCGTTCTTCTCATTCTGGCTTTCGACCTTCTTTGTGAATCTCTCCCATTCAACACCTGCTTTGAAACTACCTTTGATCTGGAAATTCTTCATATGAAATCACCTTTATAATCCTTTATAGAATAATCTGTTTAGATACCCAGTGCATCTTCTATTCTTCCAAGTTCATGGCCCGATGTCTGTGAACCTGCCACATAACCCCTGGAATTTGCAATAAGGCCGGAACCTACCATCTGTGTACCGAAGTTACTGGTGCCTATATCCACAGGAAGCCCGAAGAGTTCCTCAAGCACTGCCAGTTCTTCAGCGCTGGCCCTTGGATGCACCAATAGACCTCTGTTGGTCACAACGCCTGCCATCCCCACGGTCTTGATACCGCCTATAGTGCCTCTGCGAACATCGACCTTGAGGGTCTCTGCTATTATCTCCAGTGCCCTGTCGGTCATTTCGGGATGCACCATTGCTGCCGTATCATTGGCGAGCACGATGTTGCCTATTGCATTCAGCTTGCTGGGTACGTAATGCACCGGAACCCCGATCTCATCAGAGTCTCTTACGGTAGCATGGCTGGCAACAAGAAGGCCATTGGAATTACCTCTGCACAGGGAGCCTACCACAATGCTGCCGTTGATAAGTGTCTGGAAAGTGCGGACACCCAGGAGATCCTCAAGTGCGCCACATGTGTCCTCTCTTGTACCTGAAGGTACGAGTGCGATATCCTCGGTGCAGGTTGAAAAAGCCCCGATTATGGGGCTCTCATTGATGCTCAATGTACGTATCATTATCTACCGTATATGTTATGGATGAGACGGGCCTTGCATTTATGCAAGTTCTGCCTGGACCTCTCCATCCTCGAACTTTGCAGCTCTTACACGGATGGACAGGGGTGGCTTCTCTGTGCCGCGTTCCCATACCTTCTCATTGATGGTCTTGTCAAGTTTTACCATTCCAGGCTCTACCTTCATGTGTTTTGTAAGGTACGCCCTTATGGCTATCATAGCCTTGCTGGCCCTCTTCCATCTTGGTACTTGTTTTATGGAACGGAGAGGGATAGTATAAATCTGTTCTTTTACTGCGTCATCTGCCATGATCATCACCTGTTTACTTCACATCAAGACTGCTTCTTCTCCAACTTCTTCTCTTGGGGTGGCCCACGACCTTCCTGTTGGTCTTGATTATAGCCCACACGGGAACCCTGTGGTTCTGCCTGTGTGCTTTTGCCAGCCTCATTTTCTGTCCTTTGGTTTTGTGGCTCACTTGTCTCACCTTATGAATTGTATTATATATGAAATACCGATCGAGTTTCAGTCTATAACATGATTATTGTATAAATCTTTAATCATATGTACAGATAATTTGAAGCTCTTTGCCTGATACCTTTTTTCGTTCAATTACATGCGATTGGATATGCGACGGGAACAGTTCACTGATCCTCTGTGCACCAGCCCTTGCCCTGATAAGCTCCCGGAGTTCCGTTTCGTAATCAGCCTTGACCACGTTTTCACTCTGGCCTTCCTCGATCACAAGATGCTGTTTTACCAGCTCATTGACCGCAACACGCCCAAAGCCTTTCAGAGGAGACATATAACTGACCCCATACCTGTCCTCGATGCTCCTTATCTGGGACATCTCCGGCTTCGGTACGCGGTCATCACGCCTTATTCCGTCAGCAATGAACATGACATCCTTATCCAACGCCAGACTTTTGATCGCCGTCAGATGGATGTGATCTATCGCCCTCTTTGGGAATCCGTCCTGAATAAGCAGTTCATACGCTTGTTCAAGCGCCTGCATATCAAGCCGGACGACCCTGTGAGGGAATCCCAGTCTTTTTGCAGCCTCCCTGGCAACATCCCCGACGGGAAGCACCGAGAAACTGCAGGTCACAAGTTCAACCTCAAAGAACCGCTCCAGCAGGATAGCTGCAATGGAACTGTCCTTTCCTCCGCTGAACAGTACTGAGACCCGCATCAAGATCTGCTCACATGCGTTTTATCGTTGGCTCACGCTTTGGGGGCTGTAACTGGACCAATAGCTGTTTGAGTTTTTCATCATCTATCTTTGACTGAATCCTGCCATTCTGTGCAAGTGTAATCAATTGGGACTCGAGCTGCTCTACCATCTCTTTACGCGACATCTTTAATGTATTCAGGCGCTCACGTGCCTCAGGCGTAAGTATCTGGCGAAGCAGAGCCTGTTTCTTTGCATCCATCTCAGCGCGTGCCTGCTCCTGCTGCATTGCCGCCTGCATGTCACCAGGGGCCATCTGCTGCTGAGCAGCCTGCTGCTGCTGCTGGATTTGTTCAAGCCTTCTCCTTCTTATATTTTCAAGATCATCCGCCATATAACCCACCTCCGGTATAAAGAGATGTTAGCACTATATCCTTATAGCATTATTGAACTAGGTATTCAGACTCAGTATTTTGCAAGGCCCGGGATCTTCTCCACGAGTTCCTTTTTAACCTCGTATGCGGAATTGTCCAGAAGGGACTGTCCCCGAGGAGCTACCACACGGCCGCTCTTGAGGGAGCGCACAAAGCCTGCTGCTTCAAGCTGCTGCAGGGCTTCTCTTGCGATAGAGCCGCTGCCCTTTACCTTATGGTTGGGGCTTACACCCATATTCTTGTTGCCGCCATACACAGAGCGCAGCCTTTCCACACCGATCGGGCCCTGGGTATATACTGTTCTCAGGACCGCGGCACAGCGGGTGTACCACCATTCTCTGTCAGTCGGAGGTAATTCCTTGTGTGAGCCTGTCTTCACGTATGCGGCCCACTCAGGCGGATTAACCTTGTCATTCTCTTTAAGCTTCTCTGCTACCTTGCCGATCAACGCGGCTGCAGGAACATCATATGCAGTTGTCATTAATATTCTCCTTATTCTTGATAAATATCTATTTCGGACTCAAGGAAATAGATTCTTTCGTTCGTGCTGGAGTTTGTTGTGTAAACTATTGAGTAGTATATACGCTTTTCGGCAGATATTCAGGTATCGGGCAATTAACAGGCCTGATACGAATAATTATCTGCTGATAGCCGTCCTATCTCTGAAAGGTCTGCTCCCTGCCCGGCCCCACAGAAACGTATGTTATCGGCACACCCATCTTATTCTCAAGGTATCGCACATACTGCTGTGCAGCCCCGGGCAGATCATCAAAGCTTTTGACACCGGTCAGGTCGCTCTCCCATCCCGGAAGATCTTCATAGACAGGCCTGCATCTTGCAAGCTCAGCGGTTCCCTCCGGAGGGTAATCAACGATCCGGCTGTCAAGCTCATAGGCTACGCACACCCTTACCTGAGCAAGCCCTGAGAGCACGTCAAGCTTTGTAAGTGCCAGCGAAGTGTATCCATTGAGATAGATGGCTTTTCTGAGCAATGGCAGGTCAAACCATCCGCAGCGTCTTGCCCTGCCGGTAGTAGTGCCAAACTCCCTGCCGACCTGCTGGATCTGCCTGCCGGTCTCATCGGTGAGCTCTGTCGGCAGAGGACCCTCCCCTACACGGGTGATATAAGCCTTAACTATTCCAAGCACCTCATCGACCTTAGTGGGGCCAACACCCAGATTTGCACAGGCCGAGCCTGCCACAGTGCTGGAGGATGTAACGAACTTCTGCGTGCCATGGATAACATCAAGGTGAGTACCCTGGGCACCCTCTGCAAGCACATTCCTGCCATCTTCAAGAGCCTTGTTGATCTCATAGGATACATCTGTCACGTAGGGAGCCAGGCGGCGCCCCAGTTCCACGTACTTATCCATAAGATCCTTGCTGGTCACAATAGCGGGGTCACCCTCAAGCTCCCTGATAGCCGCCTCTTTTGACGGGGCGAGCTCAAGCAGCCTGCGCCTGAGCTTTTCGGGATCTGCAAGGTCAGCCATGCGAACCTCATCCCTGGCAACCTTATCAATATAAGCAAAACCAATGCCCCGTTTGGTCGTACCGATCTTCTCGGTCCTCCTGGATTCCTTCAGACCGTCCAGTTCCACATGGTAGGGCATAATGATGCTGGTCTTGGCGTCCACACCAAGCTTTTCAGGGGTCAGCACGATGCCGCCCTCTGCCAGCATATCCATCTCCCGTGCAAGCACCTCCGGGTTCAGTACGGTACCCGGACCTATCAACACCCTTGAATCCAGCAGGAAACCGGAAGGTATAAGGTGAAGCTTGTAAACATCCTCTCCTACCTTCACAGTATGCCCGGCATTGTCCCCTCCCTGAAAGCGGACTACCAGGTCATAGTCCCCGGACATGAGGTCAACTATCTTTCCTTTACCTTCGTCGCCAAACTGCGCACCTGTGATGATCGTGAACATGGATGCAGGATTATGCCTGTTGGCTTAATAAAGTTTTGATTGCAGCTTATAAGTCCTCGTCAAAGACCAACATGCGCGTGCCCTCATCAAAACTGGCCGAACTGCCAGCCTTGTAGCATCTCAGGGTCTTGGCTATCCTCATATCAATAAGGGTGTCAATGAGCTTCTCAGCAAGGCTCAGGGTCACATTGAACTCGGACTGGAGCATGTATATGGCATCCGGCCTTTTAATTGAAAAATTGCAGAAAGCCGATCTTTTATCAGATGAGCAGGAGGCATAGCCCTCACATTTAACGACCTTTGAGCTATTCTTGAAGTGGATAGCAAGCCCCTGCCATGAATGGACATTATGCATCCCCTTGATCCCGTATATATTGGATTTCGTGCGTTCCCTGGAGCTGATCATAATAAGAAAAAGGCTCTTTTTTTATAATTATCTTTTGTATTTTAATCGTTTCCTGTATTGAGGGTATCGAATCAGCCCCAAGACTCCTTTTCTGATCAGACAGCGCTCCATCAGATTCAAAATAGTTGTTATTCCCCATTTATCTGTGCCTCATGAAGAGCAATACGAGCAAGAGATGATGAGGCAGACAGAATATCTTAAGACACAGATTTACACAGATCAACACCGATCTATTGTAAAAATGGAAACTAAACCACGCAAAAGGCCAAATCTGTGTAAATCCGGTGTAATCTGTGTCTGAAAATACCAACAAAACGTAACAAGCACAAGCTGGGGACAATGCTGTAAACAGAATATTTAAGACACGGATCTTAATTTTTGTGATATGCCGGCTTTAAAGAAAACGGAACAGGATTTTGAGCAGAAAATCTAATGAGGCAGCCCTGTGTTTTAATCATTCCCGCATATCATACAAAAAATTGATAGAACACACTAAAGGGTTCGCTGTAGAAAGGATACAGGTAATATATGCTGCCTCCTGCAAGGTCATCCAGCATCAGGTGAGAGATGAAACCCACAGCTGCGAAGAGTCCCACTGACAGGGCTTTTGTCCATTCCCGGTAGACCAGGTAGACCGTCATCAGGGCGATCAGGAAGAAGAACAGGCCAAAGAACAGGGAATGAGTGGGCACCGGACCTACCGTCACGTGCTTGAGATTACCATGCAGGAAATAGTTCCACAGAGCAGGTACATCCGGGAAGAGCGAACCAAGGCCTCCTGCCATCATCAATACCATCAGGTATACAGCGTCGCCCGGACGTTCCCTGGTATTCAAAAACCTGAATGCGGCCACAAGTACTCCTGCAAGGAAAACGCAGAACATGAAAAAGAGCACATGGCCTATAGGATATGGCATTGATGCTCGCCTCCTGTTCCGGGATATACGGTAAGATCTTTCATGTGCCCGGCTTCCTCAAAGCAGTACAACGGGCAGCAACACGAACAGCACGATGTTGGCAGTACCATGGGCCACAGCAACCAGCGGCAGGCTACGGGTCCTCTGGAACATATAACCCAGTACAATTCCCATTGCAAATATATAGAGGATCTCTGACATCTCACCATAGACTGAATGCATTATCCCAAAGAGCAGGCTTGCAGCAAGCAATCCGGGCATCATTCCGAACAGGCCCTCAAGTTTTGTCTGTATCAGGGACCTGAATATAAGCTCCTCCATCAGACCCACATAAAAAAGAATGATGCCGGCAAATACAAGGATGAAAGGTTCTGGCAGACCCGGTATAATGTAACCGGAACCCAATAGAATATACTGGCTCGCCCCAAGCAGAATTCCCATTACAACAGCCAGGGGAATGTAGGTGGCGATACGATCATAAACGACGCCAAGCTCAACATCGGTCAGGCCCTGATGTCTTATCAGCAAATAGACAGGCACCAATAAAGGAACATATACTGCTATGAACAGCAATAGGGGGGCTTCTGATGCCGGCATGGAGACATTGACCAGCCTTAGCAGCGGCAGGAGCATCAGGGCCTGAAGGGCGTATACTGCCGTCCGGTTCCTGATAATGACTACCAGAAGAGGTATGCTGACCAGCGCCAGGAAGTGAAGTGACAGGCCCTCATTGATACTGCCTGCAAAAAGAAGTAATTCCGCAAATAAAATGGCCATAAAGAAAATGGCAACTATTCGTCCCGGAGATAGCAACTGAAGAGCGAACAGCTTGTAAAAATTGCTTTGCTGGTAATTTTCTTCATCTGGCTGGCGCTGAATTCTCTCCCATTTCAGATTTTGCTGTTTTCTATGAAATGAATCACTGCGATATGTATCTTCCTCAAACTCCATTTTGACTCCCCGCTGCTTGACTTCCCCTTGTCCCATTTTCTGTTACATCTATCCAGAGGTATAATTCCCTGTAAGGTTCTGAAAGATCTGCATCCTTGTAAAGCAGGAATTGCAGCTTCATATTATTGCCTGATACTTCAGGCGCAAAGGACACTGTCCTTTCCCAGCGTTCATTATTACCAACGCGTATATTTTCCTCTTGCGCCTGCAGGGGAAGGGGGTTGCCATCGAGCAGAACAGCCAGCTGGTAATCGACTGTCCTTTCTTCCTGGTTCACCACACCCACTGTTACCTGGCCGCTGTCACCTGCATTCAAACTTGTCGGATATCCACTTGACGTCCCATCAGGCCCCAACAGATAGAACTCAGTGAATCCCTCCCCCAGCCTTGGGTTAATGATGACGTATGCAACCGTGACTGCAGACACGAGTACAGAGGCCAGCAACAGCAATGTCAGTGCATTTTCCAGCCGGGAACGTTTCCCTTGCAAAGAATAATCCACAGGCAACCTGGGAAAAGATCCGTAAGGAACGAAGAAAGCTGCCCCTTCAGGCAGCCTTTGGCGGCGAAAGAGCGCAACTATACACATCACGAGTGTCACAACCGAAATAGATATCATAAGAGGCCCTGTGCCCATACCCCATGATGTATAGAGCAGACCATAGCCAATGAAAGGCACAAGTGCAACGCTGAGGCCT
Organism: Methanolobus psychrophilus R15; assembly: GCA_000306725.1. Classification (GTDB taxonomy): domain Archaea; phylum Halobacteriota; class Methanosarcinia; order Methanosarcinales; family Methanosarcinaceae; genus Methanolobus; species Methanolobus psychrophilus. The sequence continues at coordinate 493,822 of CP003083.1, forward strand.
ATGCTGAACACAATTCTTTCAGCACCTGAAATATCATCCTTCCCTGGAAACAGAGCAGCTACCATAGCATACCCCGGCAGGAACAATACTATAAGGATCCCCGGTAAAATGCGCAACTCCAGGGTATTGAGCAGAGGGATGAATACAAACAGATTCGCAAGCAACAAGCCTGCAACTACGCCTAAAATATCACCAGGTACCCTGCTTTTGACCATAATTAAACACCACTCAATAAGGCAATAGGTATGAAGACTTATAAAAGCGTTTCAGCTAAGAATTGGAAACTCTCTGAAAATTACCGGGTCAAGATAATATCGCACACAAAATATCCGGACTGTAGTAAGCTTTTAAAGCAAGCTATGCAAGATATTTTCTGACAGCAAATGTTAAGTCTTTTAACTGAATAGTAGTAGAGGGATTTCAAATTAAGGGTTGAGTGTAAATAATAGGTTGAGTGTATGATATGCCAATAATTCTTGCCAATCCGAGCGTACTTATGGATCTGGCTTCGTCAGAGAGTTTAAGTATGTATAACAATGCGGGATTATCAGAGTACAGCATTTTTGGGGTTGCTGCGCTTGTAATACTGCTCGCATCCAGGAAGATGCTGAAGGAATCGGACAGATGGGACCAGGATATCAGCTCCGTTCTGAAAATGGGTATCCTGCCGCTGATGATAGCGTTCATTGCAATATTCATTTTCAATGTAATGCGATTTGTCGGGTAATAGATCGGGCATATCAGGTTAGGAAAGACACAGGTAGGCCTGTGCAAGGGACTGGGGGCCTAGAGTGGTACAAGCATGAGTAAATCGTATTTGTTAGAATCCATAAAAACAAAGACTACATGGAATGCCGAGAATCTGTTTCTCAATATGAGAGAACCACTGTTCAGGAACTCAGCTTTCCTTCTGCTTGGAAGGTTGTTGAATGTAGGGGTAGGGTTCTTTTTCTGGCTGATAGCTGCCAGACTGTATCAAACTGCAGAGGTTGGTGTGGCGACGGCCCTCATCTCTTCTGTCACACTGATCATGTTCATTGCGAGTTTTGGCTTTAATTTCTCTATGATACGCTTTATAAATATAAGCGGCAAAGAGAGCGTACTGAATACATCAATATGCATTACCACTGTAGCTGCCGTAGTAGTGGGAGTAGCATATCTGCTGGTCCTTGGCGTGTTTTTCGAGAGCAGTGCCCTTATCCAGAACGCTTCTTACGGGCTCTTCTTCCTGCTTACGGTAGTGATGCATTCTATATTCTTTATAACAGGCGAATCTTTCAAGGCCTTAAGGGATACAAAAGATTACTTTATGCAGAATACGGTCCTTTCTGCCAGGGTACTGCTACTGTTCCCTCTTGTGTTCCTGGGAAGTTTTGGCATATTCGGCGCTATCGGGATAACATACTTCCTGGCCACAGTATATAGCATATTCGTTCTGAGCAGACGGGTCAAGCTCAACTACAAGATAAACAGGGATTTCTTAAGAAGGTCATTCCGGTTCTCTTCCGGCAATTATGTCTCAAACCTGTTGTATGAAAGCCCTTCATTGCTGATGCCTCCTATAATACTGGCTCTTATAGGCAAGCAGGAAGCAGCTCTTTATTATATCGCCATGGCCGTGAGCAGCCTGATATGGATAGCTCCCATGTCCCTCAGTGCCTCGCTGTTCATTGAGGGCAGTTATGGAGAGAACCTCAAAAAGAATGTCCTCAAATCAGGCAAAGCAATAATTATTGTGCTCGTGCCCAGTGTCCTGTTCATATATTACTTCGGTGGTTTCGTATTGCAGATATTTGGCCAGGACTATGTTGAAGCTTTGCCGCTTTTACATATATTGGTCCTGTCAAGCTTTTTTGTGGCTTTGCACGACCTGTTCATTCCCATCCTCAACATAAAGATGAGGGTAAGCAGCCTGATAAAACTGAATTTTCTAAGGTTTTGCCTTTTACTGGGACTATCTTACATTTTCATCCTGGATTACGGGATTGTTGGATTTGGATATGCATGGCTGCTTACACACATCCTGCTCACGGGAATAACACTGTGGTTTTCCAGAAAAGAGGGATGGATTTAAATCATTTCATGAAAACTTAATGTGGGTTTAAGGTGGTAGGTAAATTGGTGAATTTTATCAATCGATATAAGCACACTTATCGTGTCTTACTTTTGGGGAGTTGCGTAACTGCAATTATTGGAGTAGCGGCCCCGCTGATATTCGGACAGGCAAACCTGGCCATGCTTGGCTCATACTTAGCCATTCCCATGATATTGGCTCCGCTGATATATATCAGGCAGAAGAACAATGAATATCATTTCAGCGAGATAGATGACAAGTATTATAACCTGTTCCCTGCAGCCTTTTTCATGTTCCTGACAATATCGGTCATATTGCTTTATACCAGCTATGTAAGACCGTACAGCTACTATGCGGTCATCACTATCATGGCCACGTTAATACTGGTCCAGATCCTGTTATTCCGAAGTAACACAAACAGGTCAATGCTAATACTGTTCCAGTCAAGCCTTTTATTGCTAGACCTCATCTGGGGTGTGAGCCTGAACTACTTTTTCTCTATCGAGAGAACAGATTCCTTCTTCCACTCATGGATGGTCCAGATACTTGTGGAGGAAGGCGCCATTAATGAGCACTTCGACCTCTACAGGACATTTCCCCTGTGGCATATATTGTGTGCCTCTTTTTACAAGATAGCTGCCCTGGATGTTGCGTTCTACAGGGCGACGTACCTGATAAACGGTATCATCTTTGCAGCCATCCCCCCTGGAGCATACATTCTTTCAAAAAGGCTGTTCAAGGAGGAAAAAATAGCGCTTATTGCAGCTCTCTTTGTAACATTCTACCCGGACGTGCTCAAATACGGGATAGCGGCCCTTGCAAGAAGCCCTATCTCCCTTTTAGGCCTGCTGCTTGTAGTTGCGCTGCTGTACCACAGGAGCTTGGCTGCTACACTGGTGGCCATTGCAATGACGGTCTCTATCATCGTGTTCCACACAGTATCTATTCCTTTTGTGCTGGTGGTGCTGGCAGTACTGTTCGTGCTCCAGAAAATATACGGCGCCATGAACGAGCGGGAAATAGTCGACAGAGATTACCTAGTGTTTGCCTTTGTAGCAATGATATCGTATTGGATGTATATATCCCTGGGACTTTTTGTGACCCTCATAAGGAACATAACAGCTTCCGCACCTGATGAGATCACAGCGACCGGGGTATTCCTGGCGCCCATGAATGAGCTGTTCAACTATTTGCACTACTCGCCGCTCCTGTTCTTTTTGCTGATAGGAGCATTTGAAGCTTTGAGGAAAGATCACATCTCACAGACTGCAAAGGTCATATGCCTGGCAGGAGTGCTGTTCACCGTTGTGTCCTTCCCCGGGCCGAGTCTGCTCATTACAAAGCTTGGAGGTAACTTCAATATTGACAGGTTCGGAGAATATGTTTTCTTTATAATCACCATTGGCGTGTCCCTGGGATTCTACACTATCTATGCCAGGTCCAAAAAACCCCTTAAGAGCGCCCTGATAATCCTTTTCATGGTGCTGGTATTCCTGTCGGTGTCCAATGATTTTATTGCCTCGGACAATCCGATCGTGAAGCGACCATTCTATACGTTCTATCTTACTGAAGAAGAGGTGAACGGTTTCGATCATGCAGGCAATACATCGAAAGGGTTTGTGATGTCAGATTTCGTTACAACCAGGTACATGGATGTCACCACTTACAGGGAGAGAAGCCATATACTGGAAGTGGACTCCCAGAATATGAATTTCCTCCGAAGCGGCTCTTCTGATGTGATCCTGATACGCAAAGGAGAGCTTGAGGGAAGGCCACTGCGATTTCTGATCAGTGATGGGGGATTCGTAAAATGGCCCAGCCTTGGCGGAGCTTTGGAATATTATTATCCGGATAGCGAACTATGGCAATCCCTGGACAGTTACAGCAAGATATACGATTCCAGCAGTATTGCAACCTACATATGATAAAAGTTCAGTGGGGAGAAAACGAAAATCAGATCTCATAGAAGCATTTACACTAATGTGGAACTGCAAACTCTTATAAATAATCAAAAATAACATAGTGTGTGGTAAAATGTGCGGGGTTACGGGATTTAATTGGGAAGGCAGATCACTGCTTCAGAAAATGTGTAAAGCCATCAAACACAGGGGACCGGATTGGGAAGGGACCTATGTGGATAGTGATATCTCACTGGGACACAGGAGACTTGCAGTATTTGATATTTCAAAAAATGGTCATCAGCCCATGTCCAGTGAAGATGGGAACCTCATATTGGTGTTCAATGGCAGGATATATAACTTTCCGGAACTCAGAGAGGAATTGATATCCAAAGGCCATCGGCTGGAAAACAAGAACGATGCTGAGCTCATACTCTGCTGCTACAGGGAATATGGCACAGACTGTGCCCGGCATTTAAACGGGATGTGGGCTTTCTGCATATATGATAGGGTAAAAAGGACCCTTTTTTTGAGCCGGGACAGGTTTGGCATAAAGCCTTTATATTATTACTATGACGGCTCATCGTTCATCTTCGCGTCAGAGATAAAGGCCATTCTTGAGCATGACATACCCAGGAAGGAGAACAGGGAGATAATCTTTGATTACCTGTATTATAACCTGACAGATCATACGGAGGATACCTTTTTCAAGAGTATCAGAAGACTGATGCCAGGACACAATCTGCTATATGATCTTGCATCCGATAAAATGGAGATCAGCGAGTATTACGACCTGAGGTCAAGGGTCTCCATGACCGGCGTGGATTACGGGAAGATAAAAGAATTGTTCACCGATTCGGTCAAAAGAGCGATCGTTGCAGATGTGCCTGTGGGCAGCTGCCTGAGCGGGGGCGTTGATTCTTCATCAGTGGTCGTAACCATGAGAAAAATTGCCCCAAAGGCTGAGATAAAGACATTCTCCATGAGATTTCCCGGAAAGAACATCGATGAAAGCGCATACCAGAAAGAGGTCAGCACAAAGATGAACGCGCTCAACTACTCCGTCACTCCGGCGCCAGATGAGCTCATGCGGGACCTTAAGGACCTGTTCATGGCCCAGGAGGAGCCCTTCAGCGGAACAAGCGTATACGGGCAATACCGGGTCATGAAGCTTGCAAAGGATAACGGCATCAAGGTACTGCTGGACGGGCAGGGTGCCGATCAGGTCCTTTCGGGAAGCAGTTATTTTAACGGGTATTATTACTATGAGCTGCTCAGAAGGCTGGACATAGTTGACCTGCTAAGGGAAGCAACCCAGAGCTACCAAAAGTCCAAATGCCTTTCCCCGCTGATGTACCTGTTCCTGCGCGTGGCCCCGACGAATATAAAGAGGTCCCTTTATAATCACCATAAGGTGCCGTACCTGTCCAGGAGTTTCATTAAGGAGAACGAACACCGCAAGGATACGAGATGGTACCTTTCCTCACTGGATGAGGCGGTTTGCGGCAGCGTCAGTATGTATGCACTGCCTCATCTGCTGAGGTTCCTGGACAAGAATTCGATGAACTTTTCAGTGGAGTCCAGGGTCCCTTTCCTGGATCACAGGCTGGTTGAGTACCTGCTTTCCATACCTTCCGAAGAGCGCATCAATAAAGGGGTCACAAAATACGCATTCCGCAAGGCGATGGAAGGAGAAGTCCCGGAAAGTGTGCTTGCACGCCATGACAAGATAGGATTTGCAACCCCAGAGGAGAGCTGGCTGAGCGATAAGGCGGTCAAGGACTTCGTTTACAGTATCATAGACTCAGAGAACTTTAAAGCACGGGATTTCTGGAACTGGAAGCTGGTGAAGGAAATGTTCATAAAGCTTCATTGCGGCGAATCCCAGGGGATATTTGTCGGGACCGAGATATGGAGATGCATATCTGTCGAATTATGGATGCGGATGTTCATCGAACAGCAGGAGTTCATGCCCCGTAAAGATAAGAACAGCATTGCACTGTGCGTGTAAATAGAATATGGGAGGCGGATGCATTTGGGATAAAGGCCTGCAATGCCCAAAAATGTCTTGCAGGCCGTAGCATCACATTAATCCGCTGCTTTTTTTATACACGTTCATGTAGACCCACTCGGCCATAGCTCCTATGTTCCTGCGCCTGAAAACCCTGTAATTGGTTTCAAGGGAAGGATTAAAGCGCGATTTGAATGTGCAGAGCCGCCGGGTGTCAGCACCGCCTATTTCAAATACACTGTTTGTATCTTTAGCTATTTTGATAAGCTCCCAGAATACCAGATCGTTCACCGGCAGGCTTACGTCCGGTTTGGGGGTGCCCATCCATGAGATGACCTTGCCTTTATAGATTATGGCAAGACTGGACCCTAGTATATTACTGTCCTCATCATACACATAATATAGCCTGATGTTATCGGGATATAGCCTGAGCAGGTCCCCCAGATACTCCATGCTTATAATAGGGAACCTGATGCCCTGCTCCTCATACCTTTTGGACAGTATCTCATAGAATGGTTCAAGGTCCGTGCTCTCCTTTATTTCCATGTCGAACTTGTTGTCTATTATCTTTTTTATTGCGCTCCTTGTAGAGCGGCTGAACTCCTTGAGTATTTCCTCCAGGGGAGCGTCTGTGGGGAGATAATATGTGAATAGCGGTTCTATGGAATAATTGTTCCATTTGAACTCCCTCACGTCAATGAAGGACGGGATCACCTGTATCGATACATAGATGGGCGAGAGCTCATCGAGCTTTCCTGTAAGCTCCAGGATGACTTCCCGCATGCGGACCTCCTTACCATTCTGTGTGAGGGTATCATATTCTTCTCCCATCACAAAGCCCATGTAAGGCACTCCCGTGCGCGGGGGCGGAGAAAGTATTACGTTGACCCCATAGTTGGTCTTCAGGAAGACCGGGAATATGCATACCAGTTTGTCCTTTGCATACATGCCGTATGGAAGCAGGGTGTAACCCGTATGCTTCTCGATCGTTTCCAGAAAGCCCCATTTATGAAAAATAGTTCCATACGGACTGCTGTCGATGAAATCATCCCATATTTTGGAATCATCTATAATCAATACTTGCATTATTCCCCTCCCGATATTCAACTGAAGCAACACTTGCATTCAGCTAATGAAACACCCGGCGCCTAAAGGCCACCCCAAAGCCTGTCAGGCCGGGCACTGTTTGGCAATAGCTCCTGAAACAACTGTCCAGTTATAACTTAAAGATGTGCGCCATTCCTTTTATACTTTCTTTATATGAGTATTCGCTTAATATCTTTTTGAATTAAGGTTCTCTGACAAACTTACAGAGGCACAGGGAACATGGGTTTCAAGAGCAACACCAAAAACAGTTCGGATCGTCAGAAGTGCATAATTCTTGAGAACCAGCCTAAGAAAACTTTTATCTGCCTTGAAGGCAGAGTTTGATCATGTGTTAGTGATGAGGGAGCCCAATGGAACAAAGAACCACATTGATCAAGATCGTAGTGGCAGTGACCTTTCTGGCCATGGTCATTACAAATTCACTTGCCAATATCCTGCCTATAAACAATGTCACAGCAGACCAGGTATCTGACTCCTTTCCAAACCTCTTTGCTCCTGCAGGGCTGACCTTTTCAATATGGGGACTCATATATCTGCTGCTTGCGGGATATACCCTTTACCATATCGGTTTTTTCCGGGAATCCAAGAATAGCCCCAAGACCGAGCTGTTCAATAGGATCGGGATATTGTTCGCTGTATCCTCAATAGCAAATACCGCCTGGGTTCTCGCATGGCATAATTATATGATACCCTTGTCCCTTTTGCTGATAGTTGTAATACTTGTTTGCCTGATACTCATAAATCAACTGACACTCAAGGAAAGGCTCACTGGAAGGGACTATCTTTTCATCAGGCTTCCTTTTAGCATCTACTTTGGGTGGATAACGATCGCAACCATCGCTAATGTGACCGTGCTTCTTGTGAGCATCGGATGGGGAGGTTTCGGTTTAGCTGAGACCACCTGGACCGTTGTGGTGCTTGCCGTGGGGCTTATCATCGCAGTAGCAACAATGATAAGGAACAGAGATATCGCTTACGGACTTGTCATTGTGTGGGCATATGCAGGAATTCTGCTGCGGCACATATCGCCTGAGGGTTTCGGAGGCCAGTATCCTGTGGTAATTGCCACAGTGTTGATCTGCATCGCCTTATTGCTTCTTGCTCAAGCATATCTTCTGACCTCAAAAAGGAAAGGGACGGTATAAGCATTTTCAGATCAGCCGCTGCAGCAGGGTGCAATCTGCATTGACAGGACGTGCCGCCTGGGGCGGGATCGATGCACCGGCTCATTATATGTGCAGGAGCTGGTGGCAAAAAAAGAAAAGGGAGAGCTCTCCCTTAATTGATGATATAGGTGACGTACACAGACAGCGAGACCCTGGTCTCTCCCGGTTCTACGGGAGTGGCTCCAGCTGCCTGATCCATTGCTGCTTCCATCCTGTCGTAGTATACATTGGGCTGACTACTGTCACTTATGGACGAGCTCTGTACCCCAACTATACTGACACCCAGGCTGTCGGCAAGCATGTCGGCCTTGGTTGATGCGTCGGCAACGGCTTCATTGATCAACTCTTCTCGCATCTCCTTTTGCTTATCCTCGGATACTGTGAACTGGATCCCTCCTATCTGGTTCGCACCTGCAGCTGCAGACCTGTCAATGATCTGGCTCAGGATCTCGAGCTTTGTAGTGGTCACCTGCACATTGTTGGAGGCCGAATATCCTTCAATGGTGGCCTTTCCATCATAGTTGTATACCGGGTACACGGAAACGTATGATGTCTGTATCTCCCCGTCCTCCAGTCCAAGTTGCTTGAGCTCGTCAACTATGTTGCTCATGATGGCTGCATTCTGTTGAGATGCTACACTGGAGTTCTGAGCCTGGATAACAACACCAATGCTCAGTTGAGCGGTATCGGGTGTGACCATCTGTTCTGCTTTTCCGGTCATCTGGATCGTACTTTCTGTTTCCTTTGAATATGCTGCCTGTGAATTGGCATAAGCCGTTGTCGCCATCAGCACCACAACGATCGTCAGTGCGATGATGATATAGAACGGCATATTACTGTTATTTTCCTGTGACAACTTTTTCTTCCTCCTGTTAATGGATGTTGTATACGGCATATAGGTACCTGCACATATTAAATAATTGTCTAAACTTCAACCCGGCTCGCAGTTATCTTTGCGGTAAATGAAGTCCAGAACATGTTCATCTGCCTGTTCAGTTGGCTATGGACAGGAGAACAAGCAGTATCACAAATCGCACAAGTACATTTATGCCGGTCGAGAAGGTCACGATACCTATGCCCGTTTTTGCACCGAATATGGAGACATACCTGGGCAGCAGGCTTCGGATGCTGAATATGGGGAGCATGAACATGCTTCCAAGCATGAGTATTATCATGGCCTGTTGTGGTAATATGACGTTGTTGTTTAACATCGGTCCAAGCAGGGAGATCCCAAGTACGGGGCTTGCAACAAAACTTGTAAGGGGTACTATGCTTTCAGGCGGGATGCCGAAAATGTCTGCAAGAGGCAGGACACTGAAAATTTCAAAGGCACCTCTGTCCTGCAGGTAGAACACCAATGTTGTCATGGCGAGATAGATAACGGCAATCCTCGTGAAAAGTTCCTTGTTCTTGGTCAACGAGTTTTTGGCCGCTTCTTTAAGGGTTGACTTTTTGTCATCGATCGTTTCCTCGAACTTACAGGGGTTCTTCTTCAGGAGCAACTTGCTAAGGACAACGATCGTGGTAATTTTTACGACACCTGTCAGTATGAACACCATGACATAGAAGCCTCCAACCACCGGGCCAAGAGCAGGCAGTACTATGGGTATCTGGTATGTGAGTATCCCCCTGATGTATGCAGGTGTGGTGTTCAGTGCAGCACAAAGGATCGTCTCTTTGTTATTTATGCAGCCGGTGTCGCGGAACTTGACCACCATGGTATTGGCTGCGACAGTTGAGCCCATTGATACCATAAATGAAGAGGCGCATGTGTCCGGAAGATTTGTGAACCTGAACAGGGGACTTGCAAAACGCGATAGTTTCTGCATCAGGCCCAGCTCAATAAGGACACCGGTCCCAAACAGTCCTATGAAGATCACTATCAGGATGGGGATAGCAAAACCAAGGGCACTGATAAGGACCGAGAACATAGTTCAAGGTTGAAGGCGGAACTAAATTAAGATATCTCTTTTGAAGTAAGTGCCCTGGGAAATTGGATGGTGCAGGCTACCCCCAACCCCTGTTAATACAAAACTTGTTAAGTACTTTACAATCATCTGTTTATATAATTCAAGCAAAATTAAAAACATTTATATCTACATACTATATTTTTAAAGGTGGTACGTATGAATGATCACGCAACTTCAGACACTGTAAGAATATTGATTGTTGTGTTTACATTCCTCATGATGATGATAGCTGTTGTTGTGGGTGCCGGTATTGTGGGGACCTAACACCTCAATTCCCTGTCGCTTCGCTCTGAGGAGGGGAATCTCCCACCTCATAGTTAAATATCTGAAACCCTATCTGTTATTATGTCCAAGCAGCTTGCAGATTCAATTAAGCGGTCATTAAGATCCGTTTCCCAACTAACTAGAAAAGGAGATTACAGAAAAGCTCTTAAGGTTGTGGAAAAGGCTGAGCGGGATTCAAAAGATGAAAATCTACCTGAATTGATACATATCGCTTTGCTTCTTAAAGGGAGATTGTTTGAGGCATGCGGTAAAACGGATGAGGCTTTAGATATCTATGAAGAGGCCCTGGACCAGTCGTCTGAGCTATTTTTGCAAGAACAAGAGAACATTCAAAACCAGGCCTTTCTTCTGGAATCGCTTGACCATATTGCAAACATTCTTGATGAAATGGGTGTCCTTTCATTGTCAGAGAGCATATGTGAGAAAAAGGAAGGGCTTTTTGAAACGATCTATAAGAGATATTCAGATATTATTGCAGATAATCCAAAAGAGGTCGACCATTTAAAGAACTATTCGAAAACAATGAAAGATATCCTGACAATTTATATGCTGGCTCAAAGACCTGAAAGACCTCCCACACTTGTAGCAGAGACAATGAATGTGTTTGAAAAAGCACTGAAACTGGATCCTGATGACAGTCTCCTGTCTATACTGTCGTATGAAATGGCAGAGCAATATGGAAAGGTCTGCCTGGATAACGGTAATGTCGAAAAAGCAAAGCAGGTCTATGATAGATTGCAGGAAATATACCAGAGCATTCTTGAAATAAAGCCGGAAGATGAGGATTATACTGATATGCTGGGCAGCACGTATGTCCTTTTTGTAGAAATGTATGAGGATATTGGTGAAATAGAGAAAGCTCACGAATATTCTCGCCAATCACTTGATATTGTAGAAGCAAAACTTCTAAAAAACCCAGATGATCCATTCTATATACGTAGCCGGATGATGATGCATCTGAAGATTGGAATGCTTTCCTCTGCTGCAGATGATCATGATCGGACAAGATCATATTGTGAGAAAACCCTTAGTATATTTGAGAACGTGTTGGAAGATCATCCTGATTATATAGAAGAGGAAACGGGTGATTTTACTAACTTTTTAGATCTGCTTGCAGAGCTCTTTGAGGGTATAGGGCTCTTTGAAGAAGCAAATAAATGCTATATGCATGAAATAGATATCTACAACTCCCTTATAGATCAAGGGAATGACGAAGCAGACAACTTGTTGTCAGTTGCTGCGACTTATAACCAAATGGCAGATCTCAGTGCTCAAGAGAAAAACATCGAAAAGGCAAAAGAGTACTACGAAAAGGAAATAGCCATATATGATAAATTGATCTATGATTATTCTGAAGATCCCGAAAATCTCGACTATGAGATTTTTATTGCGGACAGCTTAAATTCTCTAGGGAATCTGTATCTATATACTGATATTGAAGCTGCAAAACAGTACTATGAGATGGCCCTGGATATCTATGAAAGGCTAAAAGAAGAAGTTTCTGACGATACAGAATTATATATGGGATTTGTAAAATGTCTGCAAAACCTTGCAAAAGTGTATGAATTTAAGAAAGAATACGCAACTGCAATTTCTCTCTTGCAGCAAGCTGCTAAGCTCCAGCAAGGATGCATAAGTACAATATCCGAAGACTGGATCGATGCAAAAGAACTCGGAAGTATATATACGTCCTTATCTAATGTTTTAGATATTTCAGGAGAAGTTGAAATGTCAGAGCAATTCCATTTAAAGGCCGCAGAGATCATGTCACAAATTATTTCTGATGATGATATTCAATGGGATGCAAAAAACCTCTTGGCTATGGAATCTCAGCTACAAGGAGGTTATTACCTATCTAAAGGTAAATATGGAATTGCGAAACCATATATTGAGGTAAGTCTTACATTTTATAAGAACGCCTTTGAACTCGACCCAACAGATCCCGAATATGTAGGGGGCTTTTTTTCATCTCTTCATTACCTTGGACTCCTTGACTATAATGCTGGATATTTAAAAGAGGCTATTGACAGATACAAAACTTCTTTTGCACTTATGGGAAAATTGATCGAGGCTTCTCCAGACGACCTGAAGCTCCTGGATAATGCTGTAGGTTTGTACTCTGCGATTGGTGCTGCTTGCTGCGTTGCGGATGAGCTTGAAACATCGAAACAGGCTTTTGAGCAGTCTATGGCTCTCCAGAGATCCATTACTGCAAAAGATCCAGACTACTCCTTTGAACCGGAGTGGGAGGCCACCCACTTAAAAGATTATGCCATGCTTCTCTTCAAACTGGGAGAGATAGAGGAAGCTGCAGCATACAGTGCAAAGGCTGAAGAGAAAAGAAGAGAGGCATCAACTACCGGGTCAACGACCTATGAATAAGCAGGTTGTCCGACAATTACTGTAAGTAATGGACCGATTCCTTCTTTCCGATTTAAAGCCTTTAAAAACCTTTTTTCCTCTTTTTTGGGATGAAATTGAATTGTCGGACAGCTATTCAGTAGTGGGTAATTGGCGTAGGAACCACCGACCACCGGGCCAAGAGCAGGCAGTACTATGGGTATCTGGTGTGAGTATCCCCCTGATGTATGCAGGTGTGGTGTTCAGGTGTCCGGAAGGTTTGTGAACCTGAACAGGGGCTTGCAAAACGCGATAGTCTCTGCATCAGGCCCAGCTCAATAAGGACACCGGTCCCGAACGGTCCTCTGAAGATCACTATCAGGATCGGTATTGCAAAGTCAAGGGCACTGATAAGGACCGAGAACAATTTAGTTTATGGTTGAAGGCGGAACTAAATTAAGATATCTCTTTTGAAGGGGGCTTTTTTGAGATACAGGCGATATGCCGGCTCATGATAATTCTGAATGTGCTGTTGATGTATGATCATTTGCGGGAATGGCGACGGATAACGCCGCCTGCGGCGGGGGTTGTTTTAGATCGCGCTACTGCGAAACGGAGGGTATGTTCAGTGCTTTTACTCTCTTCTCCTCTTCTGGAGGTAGGTGGCCCCGAAGATGATCATCACGGCAAGCCCCAGGAGCTCGGTCATGAAAAGGAAAAGCATTTGTGGATCCCCGATGTCTCCAAGATGTCCGTAGACTCTCAGCAGAAACTGCCAGAAGATCACTCTTCTTCTAACAGTCTTTTTTGAACTCCCATCCCAGCAAGGGTTACAGGGGTCTTCCACATGCTGTCAAGCAGCTGATGTATCAGGCTCGCCCCTGCCAGTGTGAGCACCCGGTAGTCTCCTTGGGTATATAGATAGTACCCTGCCGCTCCCAGCACTACAACAAAGAGCAGCGCATGTGCAAATATCCTCCCGTTGGCAAAGGTATCTGCAAAGAGCAACATGCCAACCGTCTTGTCGATGATGTCCGGCAGCATGGAGCCCACGATCACATACCTGTAGTCGATATGAGGGCGGACCTTAGGGAAGGCCAGGCCTGCGATGTAGAAAAGTGCAATGGCTATTCCTATATGTGCAAAAGGGAGCATTTGTACTGATAATACTTCCAATATATTAAAAATAATGCGATTATTTTCGAGGATATCTAACTGAGGATATCTAATTAGCTCCCAAACTCTCTCATTCTAATGGGACATATCATCTTCAATCAAACCTTCCAAATGAACAGAGAATCTGGAATACTGTACAGTGCTGTCTTTATGACTCGCAGGGTTTCTGATCTGCAATTGTGAACTTAAAAGTACTTCCCTTTCCTTCTTCGCTTATCAATTGTATATTCCCGTTGTGCATTTCAACAAACTGCTTAACCAGCGTTAGTCCCAGACCTGTGCCACCATACTTTCTCTTATGCGATGCATCGACCTGTGTGAATGGGTCAAATATGTCTTTTAGCAGGTGTCCGGGAATCCCGATCCCGGTGTCTGAGATAGATATCTGGATACTGGTGTCTATTTTTTTTGAAATAATGGAAACTTTGCCATGATCAGGAGTAAATTTTATGGCGTTGCTGAGAAGATTGTACATGATCTCTTTGAATTTCAGTTTGTCAGCGAATATTTCATCAGGCAGAATCTGATTCTCAACTTCAATATTGATATTTTTCCTTGATGCCAAAGGAGCCATCATTGTAAATATCTCATCGAACACTTCCTTAATAGAGAAATACTCACACTCAAGTTCCATTTTTCCTGCTTCTATTTTAGACAGATCAAGAACACCATTTATAAGCTCCAGAAGATGCTTCCCGCTTTCATTGATATTGTTAGCATATCTAAGTTGATCCCCTGTCAGCTCACCATATACCTGAGTGCTTAGCAGATCTGAAAAACCAATTATTGAATTAAGCGGAGTTCTTAATTCATGGCTCATGTTTGCAAGGAATTGCGACTTGGCCTTGCTGGCATATTCAGCCTCCCGTTTGGCATGAAGCAGTGCATCTTCAATTCTCTTTCTCTCAGTGATATCTCTGCCAACACCCAGCACACCTATTATTTTTCCATTTGAATCGTACATGGGGTTTTTAATTGTCTCCAGATATTCCCGATGCCCATCGTCTGCATAGGTGATCTCTTCTTCGTTCACAGTGGGTTTGCCAGCTTCCATAGCCATTCTGTCATTTTGGGTGAAAATATCTGCCAGGTCCTTTTCTACAAAATCATAGTCGGTCTTCCCGATAATTTCCGCTTCCCTGGAACCAAAAAAGCGTTCGAATTTGGTATTGCATGAAAGATAAACTCCCTTTGTATCCTTTAGCCAGACAAGGTCAGGGATAGTATCCACCAATGAACGCAGCTGTCCTTTGCTATTTCGTAGTTCAGTTGTTGCTTGTTTGCGTTCGGTGATGTCTATCGTTGTCGCCATGATCCTCTCTACACCATTGAGGGTCACAGAATTCAAGTGAACCTGCTCCCATGAAAGAGCTCCTGTTGTCTTAAGATTGAGCCATTCGAATTCCTGTGGTCCTTCAACAGCCGCTTTCCGGATCCAGGCCAGTGCATCATTAAAAGAGTATGGCGGATCCAGCCAGAGATCACTGGTTCTTAGCTCATCGACCGAGGAGACACCAATGGTGGCACAAGCCTTTGGATTTGCATCAATGATCTCGCCGGTGTCCCGGTCATGTATAAGAATTGAGACCGAGGAGTCTAAGAAAAGGGACCTGAACTGCTCTTCTTTTTCCTTTAGTGTCTCTTCACTCCTCTTGCGCTCTGTGATATCAACTAGAACAAGAGTAAGCCCGATAACCTCTCCTTTGGAATCTCTCAGGGGACTGTAAGTATTAGCGTACCACCGCCTGTTAAGTGACGAATCACCATATTCTTCAACAAGGATGAATGGTTCACCGGCGAGTGCCCGGTCAAAATTCGCTTTTGCTTTCTCCCTGTCTGCAGGGTATTTGATGTAGCTAAGCATGCTAGAGCCGATCCCGATCCTGACTCCCCATACCTGCTCCATCATTATCTGATGGTTTTTATTGAATGCAAGATACTGGTATTCCCTGTCAAGAGCGAATATGACGATATCTTTGGGGCTTTCAAGTACTCCCTGCAAGAGATTGTATGCCTGCCTGTACTCCTGCTCAGTCTTCTGCAACGCTTTTTCGGTTTTTTTGCGCTCGGAGATATCAAGAACAAAACCATCTACTATGAAAGTGTCTCCTTTCATACCACCAGTCATTCTCGCGTTAATTAGTATCCAGATATTCCTGCCATCTGAACGTACTATCTCATATTCGAAATTCTCAACATGGCCTTGTTCTTTAAGGATCTTTATCAGTTCTTCACGGCGTTTGGGATCGACATATAGCTGCTCCCCCATCTCCTGGAAGTAGCTCATGGCTTGCTCGGGGGTGGTCAGGCCTAAAATGTGGGCCATCTCGGGATTTGTCTGGAGCACTTTTTTTTCGGAGCTTATACGGAACATTCCCACAGGGACGTTATCAATGAAGTTCTTAAGCTTCGCCTCATTCTCCTTTAGTGCATCCTGGGTTCTTTTACGGGATAACTGGTTCTTTAGAACACTTCCAAGCAGCACAGTTCCGATCGGATAGATCAGCATTACCGGAAAACTGATATCTCTTAGAACTTCAAAGGCATATGGCCAGGGAAGCAGCAACATGCACAGGAGCATAACAACATGGACCAGAAGGCCAAAAATGTACAGATCGAACCTGCCAAGAAGTACCTGGAGCCTTTCATGATAATGCCTCCATAGCATCCCCAGTATCACCGAACAAAATGTAACAGAGATCCCGGTCACTGCTCCAATACCACCTTGATACAGGCGATAAGAAGCGACAATAAGTGCTCCAATGACCGCGGGAATGAATCCAAAGAAAAGACCAACAATGCTTAGCAGAATAGAACGTGTATCAAAGAACAATCCGGAAGAAAGCTCCCATGGATTTAGCATCAAGGCAATGCCTATCAGACCAATGATAACCCCTAATGCTGCACTTTTTAAACGCGTGTTCATTTCCATATTGAAAAAAAGAACATCGTACAGGACAGCTAAGGCAAGAAGCAAAGCTGCGTTGTTTATAAGGCCGATCAACATTTCAGCATTCATGGATACCTTCTACCAAAAGATTCTCTCCCATTATTATTAGATCAGACAAGACTTTACACATATCCGAGCTTGAAATTTATATTATTAAGGGGATACTTAATATATTTATCTACGGGAATAGATATATATTAAGGAGCAAAAGACCTCACCGCCTCCAACCATCATTTTCCGCCGAGATTCGCAACCCACAACCCGCCACCAGCACCCAAAACCGCACCTACTGCCACAACAAAGGTTGGCAAAGGTATCTGCAAAGGTACCATGCCAATCGTCTTGTCGATGAGGTCTGGCAGCATGGAACCCACGGCCACGTACATGTAGTCGGTAAAAACAATGCGATTATTTTGAGAAAAAATGTTGTACGAAGCAAGATGACCGCTTATTCCAACTTTTGGATATGGGGTCCCCTGCTTCATAAATTGAATGCTGGGGCTCTACACAAGGCCAAACATTATATATACATGCTGATTCTCATTTACAAGCGGGGAGTAATTCTGCAGATCATGTGCACTTTGTTTGTAAAAAAGTGTATTATATCTCATATGCATCGAAAACTGCAGAAGTGGTTTGAAAATGACGGTAGTAGCTGCAATTCCTGCATTCAACGAGGAGATAGCGATCGGAAGTGTTATTGTAAGGGCCAGGCAGTATGTGGACGAGGTCGTGGTGATAGATGACGGCAGCATTGACACCACCTTTCATGTGGCCGAGCTCATGGAAGCCACCTTACTGCACCACGAGAAGAACGCCGGCAAAGGCATGGCGCTTCACACCGCCTTTGATTGGGCCATAGAGAACAAAGTGGATGTACTGGTGACCCTGGATGCCGACGGCCAGCACAACCCCGACGAGATCCCCCTCATTATCGAGCCCATCCTTAGCAAGGAAGCCGATATCGTCAACGGCGCAAGGTTCCTCAAAGACCACGACATCAAGGTTCCCCGGTACCGCCGCATCGGTCAGGAAATATTAACACACGCCACCAACATGGCAGCCAATGTAAAACTGAACGATTCCCAGAGCGGCTTCCGTGCCTTTTCTAAAGAGACTTTTTCTGCCTTTAAGTTCAACAACAGCGGTATGGGCATAGAGTCTGAGATGATCCACGATGCGTCTGCAGCCGGCTTCAAGATCACAGAAGTGCCGATAACCTGCAGATACGATGTCAAAGGTTCTACTTTCAATCCCGTGAAGCATGGGATGAGTGTGCTGGGGTCTATAATCAATCTGTTTGGGAGGGAGCGTCCATTATTGTATTTTGGAGTGCCTGGACTGATATGTGTGTTAATAGGCCTGACATTAGGATTCTGGACCGTGTTCGGATATAATGTTGGCGAGGGGCTCTGGGTTGGGAAGGCTATGCTGGCGATGACGTTTGTTCTGGTGGGGGTCTTTGGGGTATTTACAGGGATGATATTGAACTCGATCGCTCAAAAACAGGTTTGACTCTCGCCCATATTCGTGTTTCTGATCTCGTCCTCTGTAGACGTGGTAGTAAATACCGGCGTATGATGCATATTTTTTTAAGATTGTGATATCGCTCGCAAGACTTTAATAACATGGTATCGATAAGGCAATATGGGGAGTATAATGTTGACAACTACGGTCACGACGACCACGTCAGCTGCCACATCATCAGTTGCTGCTGGGATCGTGTCAATGACAACACAGGTAGGTCTTGCAGAATATGGTTTGCTGGCCATTATTTCACTTATCCTGCTGTTATCTGCAAAGGAAATACTATCAGCATCCAAGAGGTGGAGCAAGTCCCTTGACTGCTCTCTTACCATGCCCATTATGTCACTGTTTGTGGCCTTTGTGGCTATTATTAGCTTTAAAATATTAGAGATAATCTCATCGACTTCTGTGTGAACTACCCAGACCTTGAAGAGAATGGAATTTCTGGCCAGGTTTCTTTAAAGCTCAGTTACATCTCCTTTCTTTTCGAGTGCCTTGCTCTTCTATTGATATGGGGTTTGTAGGAGCCGACCCATACCCTTCAGATCATATACCTGCTTCACATCTAAAAATATGGAAGGAGGGGGATGAAGCCGAACAGGAAGATATTCACAAAACCGTGGGTCAGGCTTACCAGGGGCAGACTTCCTGTTCTTTGGAACATGTACCCCAGCACCATTCCTGCACAGAAGGTGTACAGAATCTCCTGGAAGGTACCATAGCCGGAGTGCATGACACCAAAAAGCAGGCTTGCAATGAGCAGACCCCTGAACATCCCAAAAGAGCTTTCCATCCTGGTCTGTAACAAAGACCTGAAGATAAGCTCTTCGATAAATCCTACTATGAATATCATAACAATGGACAATTTGAGCAGGCTTGCAACAGAGAGGTCGGGTACAAGGTTTGCTGCAGGGATGATCATGGACTCGCCCCATCCAATGATACCTCCCACAATGAAGGATAGGGGGATATATATCAACAGTTTTCTTGAGGTCAGGCCTATACTTTGGAGGTCCATGCCCTGATGCCGTATGACAAGATATGCAGGCAACAGGAGAGGCACATATATGAATATGAAAAAATAGAGCGTCATCTCCGAATAAACAGGCATGGACACGTTCAAAAGTCTTAATAGAGGAAGCAGCGCCAATACCTGAAAGGACCTGGAGATATGCGATTCCGGGGTCCACATGACAATAACAGATAATGAAAGCATCGTAATTACGTGCAAGATGACCCCTGCCGACACGTGACCGGAGTAGATGAGCATTTCTGCAGAGATTATAGCAATTACGGGGATCAGAAGTATCTGAGGATCTTTCTTTGAAGTAAGATAATAAGAGAGGGAGTTTTTCGAGATGTGTCTTCTCCTAAGCTCCATCTTAAGCTTCCGTGACATTGATCCACAGATGAAGGTCCCTGTAAGGCTCGTTAATATCTTCTTCTCTGTAGAGCAGGTACTGCAGTTTCATGTCGTTTCCAGTGATCTCCGGGGTGAAGGACAGGGGCTGCTCCCAGGTGGCATTGTGCTCCAGAGGGATGTGCCTGTAGCTGTCCGGAATATCCATTGGCTCGTTGTCCAGTCGCAGCTCCAGGGAATAGTTGACCATTGAGTATTCGTGGTTGACAACCCCGACTATGACATCAACGCTCTCCCCCTTCACAAGACGTGTGTTGTAATCGTCTGCCATGCCCTGTGGGCCCAGTATGTAGAACTCAGTGAACCTCTCACCCTGTTTTGGGGTCGCCACCACATACACCAGAGTGAACACTGATAACAGGATGGAAATGACAAGCACTATGCTCAGGATCCGGTCAAGCCTGGACTGAGATCTTGTGGTCATCTCGTTTTGCAGGGACAGATACATTCGCGTAAAAGGGACTGAGAATGCATCATCTCCCAGACCTTTCCTCCTGCGGGCAGCTATCAGGACCATCAGGAGAGTGAATACTGAGATGGATGCCAGCACGGGAGCAAGCCGTATGCCCCAGGGAGTGTAATTGAGGCCCAGGCCTATGAGAGGGACCACTGCTATGCTCAGGCCAAAGCTCAGGGCGACACGTTCTATACCGTCCAGATCATCCTTTCCGGGGAACAGGGCTGCTATCAGGGCATAGCCGGGGAGGAAGAGCACCACGGGCAGGCCCAGTACAGTGCGGATGGGACTTGCGCTCAAAAGCGGTATAAGTACAGATAATACAGTGGCTGCCACAAGGGCAATGATGATCCTGAGATCTGTCATGGATGGCATCTGCTTCTTATTAACAGGGCATGTTAGATAAGCATTCAGAAATGATGATACTAAAAAGAGCGTCGCAAATAATAAATCAGGTTTGGACGAATAGGAGATTGAATAAAAAGATATACAACTAGTATGAGGGAGATGTTGTCTTGAAACAATATACCAGATCATCTTCAGTTGGTCTCGCTTTACTTTTATCTGTGGGGGCCATGCTCTTACTGATGTCCACAGCAGGTGCGATCTCAAATGTAACCATATCGCCTGAGGAGCCGTTTGTCGGCGATGAAGTGACCATTACCGGTCATGGCGACCCTGACAGTGAGATACTGGCCCGCACGAACTATACAGTGGCTGTGCCGGTGGAAAATAGCTCTTACGAGTATGGGCTTGATAAGGTGAAGGTCCCTGCAGGGACGGATAATTTCTCTGTGGAGGCTGAGAACGTCAGCAGCCTGAGCATTCAGGTGAAAAAGTTCGAGATACCTTTCACGCGCACTACCCTGGCCAACAGTACAGGCTATGCAAGGATATCCCAGTCCCATGTGCCTCCGATGACCTATAACATAACGATCTCGGGCGGGTCAGATGAGGATGAGGTCAATGTCACTCTGGAAGGAGCATCTACCATTAAGGCTGATGAAGAAGGTTATTTCGAGTACTCGTATAAGACAGATAACATTCCGGCGGGGCTTTTCATTGTTGCCATAGATAACAGCACCTTTGAGATAGAGCTGCAGGAGAGGCCTGAGAGCGAAGAGAATGAGACCAGTCCTGGCCTTATCCAGGTATTTGGCAACTGGCTGACCAGGATCCAGAGAGGCTGACCGGGGCAAAGCATTTAATGTGGCATCAGGAGTGCCCTTAGCGGCAGTATTATTTTACCTTTTCTTTTTTACAATATATACAAGCAAGAAGAGCACCACGACTGCAATACCCAGGACCTCGGTCACCAGTAAGGCCTGGAGGCCATGCTCGTTTGCGCTGCCAAGGTTCCTGTAAATGCCCACAAAGTACTGCCAGAAAGACCCGCCCTCTCCTTCCAGTCTTTTGAACTCCCAGCCCAGCAATGGCCACAGGAAAGTTACAGGAGTTTTCCACATGCTGTCAAGCAGCTGATGTATCAGGCTCGCCCCTGCCAGCGTGAGCACACGGGAATCTCCTTTTCTGGTATAGAAATAGTACCCTGCCGCCCCCAACACCACAACAAAGAGCAGCGCATGTGCAAAGATCCTCCCGTTGGCAAAGGTATCTGCAAAGAGTATCATGCCAACCGTCTTGTCGATGATGTCCGGCAGCATGGAGCCCGCGATCACATACCAGTAGTTGATATGCGGCCTGATCTTCGGGAACGCCAGGGCTGCCATGTAGAATAGGAAAAGGGTTATTCCGATGTGTGCAAAGAGAAGCATTGTATTGGTAATGGTGCTGATACTTGAAAAATGGTATGATTCCAGAACAGGTCGCGCCTCATTCAAGGTCCGTATCTCTGACCCCTTATGCAAAAGAGCTTTCGGAATATTTTTCTGAATCTGTCAATAAGTATTCATATAATAAATTGTGAACTACCACTCTATGAATAGGGTGGCTTCCTGCTTCATTCTTTCCTCTTTTGAAGACAAGTCCACAGGCTCTTCCCGCAGTCCCTGCGGTGCTAAATTCCTATTAGATTTTGCTTATCTAAAGCAAACTTTTTGATATTAATAGCGGCCTTAATATCTCTATCATGATTGGTTTTACAATCAGGACACTGCCATTCCCTGTCTGTAAGTGTTAATTTTCCGTTGTGGAATCCGCACACATTACAGATTTTAGTCGATGGCTCGAATTGTCCTATGCGGAGTATTGTTTTTCCAAGCCATTTTGCCTTATATTCCAGCATGGTTACAAACGAACTCCATGAAGCATCTGCTATGCTTTGTGCAAGACAATGGTTTTTCAACATACCTCTAACGTTTAAAGTTTCCATTGCTACCGCTTGGTTCTCGCTTATGAGCTTAGAGGATAACCTGTGTTGAAAATCATTTCTTTGGTTGCTGATTCTTTCATGTGCCTTTGATACTGCAGATCTGGCCTTTGCCCTGTTCTTTGAACCCTTCTGCTTCCTGATTAATCTCTTTTGCAAGACTACAAGGCGCGGTATAGATGTTTTAAGGTACTTTGGATTTTCAATTCTCTCTCCATTGGAAAGAACTGCAAAGTCCTTGATACCTACATCTACCCCCACTGTTGTTTTTTCATCGAACAAAAACGCGGACGGTGTTTCCAGTCCATCGTCTACAAGAATACTGATATAGTATTTTCCTGTCGGGGTTCTGGACACCGTAGCTGTTTTTCCATCTCCGCAATACTTGCGATGTAGTTTTGTTTTTACCCATCCTATCTTTGGGAGTTTTACTTTATTGTTCTCAAAGTCCACGTCATAGAACTGAGGTACTGAAAACGATTGCACCGGATTCTTCTTTGACTTGAAATTTGGAAATCCCGTTTTCTCCCTGAAGAACTTAGTATATGCATTTTCAAGATTAAGAGTAGCACCCTGTAATGATTGAGAATTTACGTCCTTTAGCCACTCATGTTCTTCTTTTAGTCCGGTTAACATTTTATTAAGAGAGAATCTTGATATTGCTTTTCCGCTCTGTTCGTATGACTTGATTTTGTTTTCTAAAGCCCAATTATAGACGAACCTACATGCGCCGAAATGCTGGAAAAACGATTCTTCCTGTTCTTTTGTAGGGTACATTCTATACTTGCAGGCTTTTAACATACAATATTTATATGTCCATTTAACGCTTATATATATTATGCTAAGTTGCAATGGGACGTCGTTTTGGAGAATAGACGTAATTCATCCACCTGTTTCATTTCAAAGAAACGAAACTCCCATTAAATTTCCGATTTAACGTGAGTGTGAAAACGGTGGTATTCTTACTACATTATTATAAAAATTGAGTAGGTTCAGAAAGTTTATATGCAAGGAATACACTGTATAAAGCGGTAGGTAACTGCTGATTGTGTGTGCGTCTATTATGAATAACCGTGCATCATAGATTGCATGAATAAGATCTGCAGACGAAACTTGCAAACAGGTGGTACAAAAATGACAATCGTAGCTGCAATCCCTGCATTCAACGAGGAGATAGCCATAGGCAGCGTTATTGCAAGGGCAAGACAGCATGTGGACGAAGTTCTTGTCATCGATGACGGCAGCTCCGACAATACCTGTCGCGTAGCCGAGATCATGGGAGCCACGGTCCTGCGCCACTCTCAGAATGCCGGTAAAGGCATGGCGCTTCGCACCGCCTTTGAGTGGGCTATGACTAAGCAGGTGGACATCCTGGTGACCCTTGATGCCGACGGTCAGCACAACCCCGACGAGATCCCCCGCTTGATTGAGCCCATCCTCTGGCAGAAGGCCCATATGGTCAACGGCGCAAGGTTCCTCAAAGGCCACAGCATCAAGGTACCAAGTTACAGACGCCTGGGCCAGGAAATATTAACACACGCCACCAACATGACCGCCAATGTAAAACTGAACGACTCCCAGAGCGGCTTCCGGGCCTTTTCTAAAGAGACTTTTTCTGCCTTCAAGTTCAACAACAACGGCATGGGCGTGGAGTCTGAGATGATCCACGATGCAACTGTGGCTGGATTTACCATCACTGAAGTGCCTATTTCCTGTCGCTACGATGTGGAAGGGTCTACGTTCAATCCCATGAAGCATGGAATGAACGTGCTGGGCTCGATCATCAACCAGTTTGAGAGGAAGCATCCGCTGTTGTATTTTGGGTTACCTGGATTAATTTTTGTGTTTATTGGCCTGATTATTGGGTTCTGGACAGTGTACGGCTATAATGCTGGTAATGGCTTCTGGGTAGGAAAGGCCATGCTTGCGATGACGTTTGTTCTGGTGGGGAGTTTTGGGATGTTCACGGGGATGATATTGAATTCAGTGGCACTTCTTGTGAACGATTTTAAAAAAATGAATTGACGAGGGGAGAAGAGTGAACATTCATGAAAGGTCCGAAGGGACATTAAGAATACTAGTAGTTTCACAGCATTTCCCTCCTGAAAGATCAGGTAATTCGTCCCGTATCTCGGATATGGCAAAATATTTGTCAAAAGATAACTGTGATGTTATTGTTCTAGCACCACATCCCTGTTTTCCCCCAGGGTCCTTTGGGAAAAAGTGGTGCATTTCTGAAAAAAGTACGCTTAATGGTGTACAACTTATCAATCTCCTTTCGTGGCAGCCGTGTTCAAAAGATCCAGGTTTTGTCGAGAGGATGGCATATTATCTATCATTTCCTTGCCATGCCGTGCTGTGGTCAGCTTTCAACTATAAGAGATATGATGTGATCATGACATCTGCACCTCCTATATTCACAGGTTTTGCTGGTCTTTCTTCAAAGATACTATTCAAGAAAAAATGGGTTATGGATGTTCGTGACCTGTGGATCAATGCTTCGATCTCATTGGGTTTCCTTAAAGAAGGGAGTTTATTTGAAAAGATAAGTCGGATGTATGAACAAGCTTGTTATTCAAGGGCTGATATGATAAGTGTGACTACGCAGGAATTGGGCGAAGATATTGTGAGGACCTATGATAGTATCAGTCCTCTTAAAGTAAAAGTGGTTTCCAACGGTGTAGATACAGACTTTTTCTATCCTCTGCAGGTTGAGAAAAAGAACCAGATCATCTATGCAGGTAATATAGGTCATGCTCAGGACCTTGAGAACGTGATCCTTGCAATGAAACAGATAAATGAATCGTATCCTTTGAAGTTTATCATAGCGGGTGACGGAGATACAAAGAACGAATTGCAGGAAATTGTTGCTGACAATGGCCTTGAGGACCTTGTGGTCTTCCCCGGTCTTGTGCCAAGGGAAGAGGTACCACGGATGATATCGGAATCCCTTATCGGGATTGCACCTTTGAAAAAGTTGAAGACCCTTGAATACGCTGTGCCTACCAAAGCCTACGAGTACATGGCCTGTGGAATTCCCTTTGTTGGTTCAGGTGAAGGAGAGATACGCAAACTGGCAGAATCTTCAGGAGGAGGCATCATTTCTGATAATTCCCCGGAATCTTTTGCTAAAACGATATTGAGTATGCTGTCAGACCGTGAGAGCATGGACAGGATGGGAAAAACAGGACGGGTTTTTGTTGAGAGGCATTACAGCAGAAAACAGATAGCTTTGAACTTGAAGGATAATATATGTGATATCACTTCAAGAAAAACAAATGCAGACAAGATTGCAGGTGTCAGTTATGCAGGATCAGAGTGAGCGAATACAAATGATCGTCGCTGGCATTATTGAAAATGGCATTCTTCCAAACTTAAGGATAGATAATGATGTGGCCTACACTGTAGACCCGGTCTATGATATTAAAAGGAACAGGGTCAATGCCGAGTGTGTCAAGGCCATGCTAAGAGTAAACGATAAAGATGGATGCTATCACCCGGAGATAATTGAAAAACTG
This sequence comes from Methanolobus psychrophilus R15, assembly GCA_000306725.1. Classification (GTDB taxonomy): domain Archaea; phylum Halobacteriota; class Methanosarcinia; order Methanosarcinales; family Methanosarcinaceae; genus Methanolobus; species Methanolobus psychrophilus. The sequence continues at coordinate 520,050 of CP003083.1, forward strand.
CTAAGACAGCTTATTTCAAAGCAGGCTGTTGATGGATCGTGGAATGAGATACACGTGAAATATGACCATCCTTCAGCATTGATAACAGCCATTGTTGGCGAGGCTTTGCTGGATGGGTTTGTGAGAAACGGTAACAATGATCTAGAACCATCTATCCACCTTGCAAAGGACTACGTGGTCAAGAACGAGATATCTCCTGGCTATTTCAGGAAATCCTCGGTATATGTTGCCGACCACCTGAATGTTGATGCTACCTGCGGAGCATTCCTTGCAAAATATGGCAAGGTATTCTCAGACATTGAATGTCTTGATGTTGCAAGAAAAACGGCAGATCATATCTGTAAGCATCAGTTTGAAAATGGCACTTTTCCTTATACTAATGAAAATAGAGGCAATTATCACTATGATATGCAGATACCATGTATCCATTATCAGGGTGTGACCCTCTATTATTTACTCAAGATCATTGATGCTCTGGAAACCGACGACTTTGATCCTTTTATCCTTAAAGGTGTAGACTGGCTTGCATCGACACAATTGCCTGATGGAAGGTTTAACTGGTCAAAAAGCGGTTTGATGTTCGCCTATTGCCTGAGCGGTGCTTATGCATTCGCTGTTCCTTGTTTCCTCTATGCTGGCAGGTGGGACAGCAAATATACAGAAAATGCTGACAAAGCACTGGCTATTCTGGAACAGAATGTTAACGGAATTGTCAACAGATGGGAAAGTGCATCTATGTGGAGCTTCCCGTCCTCTGTGCTCACTGCTGCAAAGACAGCCGGAATTGGCGATTATCCTCTTAAGCACAGGTGCTTCAGGTTCGGTTACGGTGTGTACCGGCAATTTGCAAGGCGCAGGTTCTCCAATGGTGTGAATCCCAGGTTATTCAATCTCCTGGCTTCCACGATGGGAATAGAAGCATCCACTGTTGAACCTGATAACAATTTCCCGGACCTTTTCATGACTTCCGAGGTCCTGGACTGCTTGAGTTATTCGATCTCTAAATTTAATTATGATATGGTGATGGCTTCATGAAACAGGTTGTTCTTAATCTCAAAAACGGTGATCTTACAGTAGAAGAGGTGCCAGCACCTACATTAAAGAGCGGTGGAGTTCTTGTCAGGAATCATTATTCTGTGATCAGTGCAGGCACAGAATCCGGTCTGGTGGAGCTTGCTGAAAAATCCCTGTTAGGTAAGGCCCGTGAAAGACCGGACCTTGCAAAGAAGGTCATTGATAAGGCCAAGAAGGACGGTCCGATATCTGCTTTCCAGCAAGCTATGGGCAGGCTTGAGAAAAGGGAACCTATGGGCTACAGCAGTGCCGGGACTGTGATCGCTGTAAGCGAAGATGTGACAGACTTCAAAATCGGTGATCGCGTTGCATGTGCAGGAGCAGGTTATGCAAATCATGCTGATGTGGTATTCATTCCAAAGAACCTGTGCGTTAAGGTATCTGATAATGTGAATTTCAGGGATGCTGCTTTCACAACGGTGGGTGCAATTGCGCTGCAGGGTGTGAGGAATGCAGATGTAAGGGTCGGTGAGAATGTCGTGGTCATTGGCCTTGGCCTTGTTGGGCTCATTACAGTGCAGATCCTCAAAGCTTCCGGATGCAGGGTGTTTGGTGTGGACCTTGATGAATCCAAGGTCAAGCTTGCAAAGGATCTCGGGGCAGATATTGCAGTTTCCAGGAACTCACCAGGACTTGAGGACAGCATTTTCCAGTTCACAAGAGGAATAGGTGCAGACTCAACGATAATAGCTGCAGCTACAAGATCCAATGACCCTGTGGAATTTGCAGGCAAGGTCACAAGGGAAAGAGGAAAGGTCGTCATAGTCGGCCTTGTGGGTATGGACATACCCCGTGAGGACTATTATAATAAGGAAATAGAGCTGCGTGTTTCAAGATCATACGGTCCCGGCAGGTATGACCGTACCTACGAGGAGTTCGGCCAGGATTACCCGGCAAGCTATGTCAGATGGACAGAGAACCGTAACATGGAAGCCTTTGCAGACCTGCTATCCATGGGTAATTTTTCCATGGAGAAGATCATCACCCACGAATTCCCAATTGAAAAAGCACCCGAGGCTTATGAGGTGATCAATACCAGGCAACCATATCTTGGGATACTGCTTGAGTATGATGTCAATAAGAAGATCGAGGATAAGGTGGAATTAAAAGCTCCGCAGTCTGCACAGAAGGTTGATATGCCTGTTGTGGGTGTCATAGGTGCCGGTATCTTTGCAACCAGCACACTCCTGCCAAACCTCGCGAAGATCAAGGACATAAGATTGCGAGGTCTTGCAGCAGCCAGCGGAATAAGCTCGGAGTCAGTCGCCAAACAATATGATTTCGAGTACTGCACATCCGATCATCACAAGATCATGTCCGACCCGGACATCAACTGCGTGATAATTGCCACCCGTAACAGCCTTCATGCACCCCTCGTTATCGAAGCTCTCAAGAACAAGAAGAATGTGCTTGTTGAAAAGCCTCTTGCGATCAATGAAGAGGAACTGCAGGCAATAGAATCCACATGGAAAGAGCACGGTGGCCTGCTCATGACCGGATTCAACAGGCGATACTCTGAGCTTGGCATGAAGCTCAAGGACTTTTTCAAAAGCCGCAGCCAGCCCATGGTAGCAATCTACCGAGTGAATGCCGAGTCCATCCCGCTCGACCACTGGATATACGACCCGTCAGAAGGCGGTGGCCGTATAATCACAGAATGCTGTCATTTCATCGATTTCATGCAATTTGTTATAGGTTCCTCTCCCACTGAAGTCTTTGCAAAGAAGATCGAAACCACAGTAAACAGCCCCGAGGACAGTGAGAACGTATCGATCACTCTATCATTTGAGGACGGTTCAATCGGAACCATCATCTATACGACCCACGGCGACAGCTCTCTCTCAAAAGAACACGCCGAGTTCTTTGCAGATGGCATGGTGGGTATTATTACTGATTTCAAAAAGCTGGAATTGGTGAAAGGCGGGAAGAAGACTAAGATTGATAAAAAGCTAGCTACGGAGAAGGGTCATAAAAATGAGCTTGAAAGATTTTTTGAGTTTATCAATCGACATGAGTCTGGAGATATGGATTCTAATATTATGACTACACTTGCAACATTCAAAACAGTGGAGTCCATTCAAAGCCGGAAAATGCAGGAAGTATAATTGCTGAAGCAATGTGAATAAAATAAAAGTATGAGAAAAGACGATGCTTGAAAAAATATATAAAGTGTTCCGAAAAAGTCCAGATAGTTTACGGAAAGTTATGTATCTAGTTCCAATTGAAAAAAGATTAGGTGGTACTGCATTTAAAGAGCAACTTGATATTTTGAAGAAAACAGATCAGCTCTCCAGAGAGGAATTAATAGCATACCAAGAAAAAGAACTTTATAGAATTCTAAGTCATGCTGTTAAAAATATTCCTTATTATAGAAATATTGAACTTGATAATTCATGTACTACTTTCGAAAATCTTAAAAAATTTCCAATAATTGACAAACAAATAATTCAGGAAAATATTGATCAATTTAGATCGAAGGACTCTTCGACTTATAATACATATTATGTAACAACCGGTGGAACAAGTGGGAATACACTAGGATTCTATTTAGATAATTCCACTTATGGAAAAGAGTGGGCTTATATAATTTCGTTATGGAAAAGAGCAGGTTATTCATTAGGTGATAAGATAATTGCATTTAGAGGTGTTGATTTCAGGGATTCAAGTAAAAATAAATTCTGGCAGCTAAATCCTACATATAATGCATTAGAATTGTCTCCTTTTCAAATGTCTGATGCCAATTTGTATCAATATCTCAAGAAAATTGATGAATATAAACCACTGTTTTTTCACGGTTATCCTTCTGCAATAACTATTTTAGCCAAATTTATAAAAGCAAATAACCTTAAAAATATTCCAAAAATATCTGCAGTATTTGCAGGTTCTGAAAATATTTATCAAGGACAACTTGAATTTATTGAAAACACACTCAATACTAGGTTTTTCTCCTGGTATGGGCAGAGTGAAAAGGTAATACTTGCAGGAGAATGTGAGCATTCCCATGAGTATCACATATTTCCGCAATATGGATACACTGAAATGCTTGCTGAAGATGGAAGTATAATTCCATGGGAAGATGTTGGGAAACGTGGAGAACTTGTAGGAACAGGTTTCATGAATAGCTCAATGCCATTTATTCGCTATAGAACAGGTGATTTCGCAACAATATCTGGATATGGTTGCGATAAATGTGGTAGAAATTATCCAATTATAAAAGATGTTCATGGTCGATGGCTTCAAGAGATGTTAGTTGGAAAAAGTAGTGCTCTTATTTCTATGACAGCGCTAAACATGCATTCAAATGTGTTTGATAATGTAGAACAATATCAATTTTACCAAGACGTACCAGGGAAAGTTATTCTCAAAATCATAAAGAAAAAATCATATTCAACTAACGATGAAAGAAGTATTTCAAATGAATTATTCCACAAATTGAGGAATGATGTAGAATTAGATATTCAATACGTGAGTCACATAAATCGAACTGGTAGCGGAAAAAATATGATGCTGATACAAAAGCTACCAATAAACATGAATGATTTGGAGGCATTTTAATGAATAATATAAAATTGATAGCTGTTGGCGATATAATATTAAATACAAAAACGGATTATCATCCGTTTGAAAAAGTAATGAATGTACTTGAAACAAAAGATATACTTTTTGGTAATATTGAGACTGTACTTTCTGTTGAAGGTAAAAAATCCAAAAAATCAGTTATTCTTAATTCTCCTCCTGAATCTGTTAAATATTTAATAGATGCGGATTTTGATGTTCTTAATATTGCAAATAATCACATGCTTGATTTAGGAATTGAAGGGCTTAAAAGTACATTAAATGTTTTAGATAAAAGCAATTTAAATTATATAGGTATTAATTGTGCTAAATCAAACTCTAATTATCTAATACTTGAAAAAAAATCCATTAAACTAGGTTTTATTGGATATACAATAGGACGTTTCAAACAAAACAAGGAACCATCTTTATGCAAATTGAATGAAAAACAAATAATTAGTGACATTAAATCTCTAAAAACTAAATGTGATTTTGTTATTGTTTCTTTGCATTGGGGAACAGAAAATGTATTTTATCCATCTCCAAAGCAAATCGATCTTGCTCATCGATTGATAGATAACGGAGCCACATTAATTTTAGGTCATCATCCTCATGTCGTTCAGGGAATTGAAAAATACAAAAACGGTTTGATTGCTTATTCTCTGGGGAACTTCCAATTTGATACAAAAATATCACAGAGTAAAACAAATGATTCTGTTATTTTTTCTGTTGATTTTGATGAGAATGGTATTAGGGGATACAAATTAATTCCGGTTGTTATTAATGATAATTTTATACCAATGATAGCAGAAGGGGAAGTGAAAGACAACATACTAATGTTTGTTAATGATGTATCAGAACCACTATGTATTAATAAATTTACAAATAAATGGTGGTTTGAGGAAATCAGTAAAGAATATCTTGCGGGCAATCTAAATAGTTATCGCAAGCGAGTAAAGAAATATGGTATTATACCTTTAATTGAATGTATTATATGGCTGATGACTCCTTTTTGCATAAAATGCTACAAAGGATTGGTTACTAAATATTTATTTGATCGATGAAAAATAGACTTGAGCTTTATAGTGAAAATGGTGTGATTTGATGTCGAAATTGAAAGATGTGCATAATAACTATATTATGAAAATAAGTAAGAAATATATTCACGATAATGATTTAGATTATGCTCCTACTGTATCTTTTTGTATACCAACTAAAAATGAAGAAGTGGATTTAGAAAATTGTTTAAAATCCATTATAAATCAAAATTATGCTGACATAGAAATTATAATAGTTGACGGTTATTCTACGGATAAAACAGTGGAAATTGCAAAAAAATATAATTGCAGTATTTATTATGATGACGTTTCTTTGGCAAATGCAAGACAAATAAGTGTAGAAAAAAGTTCAAAGGATATTGTAGCTATTTGGGATGCAGATATTATCATTCCACATGAAAACTGGCTTAGAGATGCTGTAAAATGTTTTATTGTAGATGAAAAGATTAGTACTGTTTGGCCAACTTATAATGCTCCCCCTACTGGTTCATGGGTACAAAAATGCCACATTTCACATTCGATGTACATTTTTGAAGATAGAATTAAAAATAACAGAGGTATTTTTGGCGGTGGTAATTGTTTATTTAAAAGGAAACATGTGATTGAAGTAGGTGGTTTTGATACTTCTTATGATTTTGGAGAAGATATGATTTTAGCCAAACGCCTGAAAGAAGCAGGTTATAAAGTAATCCAATATGATGATTCGGTTTATCATGATACAATGAAATCTTTAAAGGCATTATATAAAAGGTCATTATGGGGCTCAAAAGCATTTGAATCAAAAGGATTGGATTTTTATCAACAAACCAAGTTTGATATTTTAAAAGAACAGTATTACCTTGGATTCAAAGGAATGATGAATGGATTAATAAAAGGCCAAATTTTTTGGTTTATATTTCCACTTTTATTCATTGTGAAATCTCTGGCATATGGAAAGAGTATATTTTTTGCAAAAAATTAAAAGTATCTTTTCGGCTAATCATGGATAAAATAGTATGAAAATATTATACATCGTTTCAGGTTTTGCTCCTTCATGGGGGTTGGGTGGAGGTGTAAAAGCATCCTATGAATTGAGCAGAGAAATGGCATCAAAAGGGCATGATGTAATAGTATATACTACTGATATTTTTGATCATAAAACCCGATTAAGTTTCGATTATAAAAATTGGGATGGGGTAAAAGCATATTATTTCAGGACATCATCTAAGTTTTTAGCTAAGATGCAATTCAATTTTTCACCAAAACTAATTTATGCATTATATAAAAATATATCTTCATATAATGTAATTCATATTCATGAATATAGGACTGTAAATAGTACTTTAACTGCATATTTAGCCAAAAAAAATGGTGTGCCCTATATTTTACAACCGCATGGTTCACTTCCAACAACAATAGGTTCAGGCAAATTTAAAAAAATATATGATTTTGTATGTGGCAGCAATATATTAAAAAATGCTACTATACTGATCGCATTAAATAAAATGGAGACAAAACAATACCAAGACTTAAATGTTGATGAGAAAAGGATTAAAATTGTACCTAATGGAATTAATATTTGTGAATTTAAAAACTTGCCTCCTAAAGGTATATTTAAAAATAAATATGGAATAAATGATACGGAAAAAGTTATTTTGTATTTAGGCAGGATAGACAAGATAAAAGGTATAGATTTACTCGTTGACTCTTTCTATGATATAATTAATGAGTTAGATGATGTGCGGCTTGTTATTGTGGGACCTGATACAGGATACTTAAAACAATTAAAGGATCAAATAAAAAGCTTAAATCTTCAAAATAATGTCATATTTCCTGGTCCTCTTTATGGAATGGACAAACTGGAAGCCTATGTAGATTCTGATGTATATGTATTGCCTTCAGTATATGATATGTTTCCAAACACTGTATTTGAAGCATGTGCTTGTGGTATACCGGTAATAGTAACTGATAGATGCGGCATCAGCGATATTATTAAAGATAAAGTAGGCCGAGTGGTCAAATATGATAAAAACGATTTGAGTAATTCTATATATGATATTTTAAATGATAAACATTTGAGTGAAAATTATGGGGTTGAAGGTAAATTAATGGTCAATCAATATTACAATTGGTCAATTATTGCGTCAAATCTTGAAAATATCTATGGGAATATCTCAAAGTAGCATACAATACAACTCTAAAATTTGTTAAATATGTTTAATTTTGGGATTTGAACACAACAGCATAATATTAATTGGTTAGATTCATATGAATAAAAAATCAATTTTAAAAATTGGAATTATTAGTAGTCCAATGGGACAGGCAAATATAAAACCATTTAGCAATTACCTAAATATATTAGAGCATATCTCTGATAATTTGTATATAGTACCTGCATATGGAGTAAATAAATCTTCTTTAGACACTATTGAAATCGACTCTAAGAAGAATATCTATGAAATTAAACACAGATTTAGTAAAAATACTATTGTCAGAATTTATAGATATATTTTGCTTCAGTTGAAGATGAGTTGGCATATTCTTAATTTATTCAAGCGTGTTGATGTTTGGATTTTTTTTCTTGGAGATGGGTTAATATTACCAATTATGCTCGCAAAGTTATTGAATAAGAAAACAATAATCTCTTTAGGAGGTTTTCTTGAAAAAGAAATCCATTTAAACTATACACAACTTGGAATGCCTATTTTATTGTTAAAGAAATTAAATTTATTTCTTGTAGATGCAATAATTCTCTATTCATCTAATCTTATAAGTGCATGGAAAGTAGACAAATATAAAAAAAAAATATACATTGCACCTAGGCACTACATAGATTTTAATAAGTTTTATGTGGACATTTCTTATTCTGAACGACAGAATTTGATAGGATATATTGGGCGATTTAGCAAAGAAAAAGGTACATTAAACTTTGTAGAATCAATTCCTTTGATTTTAAAACACAAAAAAGATCTATTTTTTTTGGTGGCTGGAAGTGGACAATTGCAGGAAAAGATCAATAAGTGTGCACAGGATAACAATATATCAGATCATACACTTTTTGAAAGTTGGATTCCACATGAGAATTTGCCTGTTTATTTGAATAAACTAAAACTAATTGTTTTACCTTCAGACACTGAAGGTTTACCTAATATAATGCTAGAGGCGATGGCCTGTGGTACTCCTGTACTAGCAACACCAGTTGGATCTATACCAGATATAATAAAAGACGAAGAAACTGGATTTATCATGGAAAACAATTCTATAGAATGTATATCAAAAAATGTAATTAGAGTATTTCAAAAACCAGATTTAGAAACTATTATTGAAAATGCAAAGGATTTAGTCGAAAGAGAATTCACATTTAAGGCTGCTGTTGAGAGATATAATAATATAATTGTCAATTTATAGTACCAGATATTCAAGGGATTGCATGATTTGGGGGCAACAGATGAACAGAATAATTATATCTAAATTTTTTGCGATTTTATCAGTCATACTTGTACTATTCAACATTTTAATAATAACCCAAATAAATGCTACTGATGGTTATGAAGTTTCAATATACAATGCGTTTCCAATTTATTTTTGGATATTTATCATTTTTAGCATATGGTTTAGTTTAATTTGCATCGCATTTGCATATAACCATAGTAAGAGTTGGACATATGGTATAATCTCTATTCTTTTAAATTATGCAATTGTTCTATTTCTTCCTACCATACGAGGATATCAATTTTTTGCAACTACTAGCTACGATTTATTTGCACATTTATCATGGGTAGAAGAAATTTTAAATTCGGGCCACTTAAATCCAAATTTGATATATCCAATGACTCATATATTAACTGCTATCTTTAATTTATTTGGAATGGATACGTCATCATTAATATCTATTAACTTTACACATTTCTTGTTTTCATCACTATATTTATTGTACATTGTTATATTAGGTAAAGAAATGACAGACTCAGCCCGTAGTGGCCTTATATTTCTATTTTTTGCATCACCTATTATGTTTTCTTACCTCAATCATGCATTTATACCATATGGTTTTGCTTTGTTTATGTTACCATTGTTCATTTATTTGTTGTATAAAAGAAAATATTCCAAGAATGGATTTCAATTTTCCTTTTTATTGATATTAGTTTCATTTATATTGATTTTTTTTCATCCATTAATAGGGATTAATCTTCTTATAATTTTATTTACTTATTATGTCTATTCAATATTGTGTTATAAAAAGGATATTTTGGACAACGGAAAAAATGTAGGCACCTTAATAATAATGATTTTCACATCATATCTAGTATGGCATATGGGTTTTAGACAATTTTCTCAAAGTATAGGGAAATTAGTCCAAAATATCTTTTTTCCAGAAAATACTATGATAATAGACAGACAATTAGAAGTTGTGAATGCATCCAATGCCACGTTTTTGGATTTGATAATCATTTCTATGAAATTGTATGGTCATTATATTTTGTATATGACATTAAGCTTATTTTTTATAATTCTTTTTTTAAAAGATATGTACAGTAAAAAACAATATGGTGATAATACAAAACTTAATCTATTATTTTTAATTTCAGTCAGTATCTTTGCCGCTATCCAAATTTTTTCCTTGTCTTTAATATATGAAATAATAAGGGTCCTTGCAATACCAATTATGTTTATTATTTTCTTTTGTTCATCTTTTGTCAGTGATACTTTCAAAAACAAATCTTCTTCATTGAGAAAAAAAATTATATTATTTGTTTGTGTTTGTATTGTGTGCTCCTCAAGCATTCTAGGCTTACTGTGTATTTACGATAGTCCTTGGAAAGGATCAGCGGGACCACATATGACAAAAATGGACCTTTATGGAGTGAACTGGTACTTAACCTATAACAATAATGATTATTATTTATTATCTAACATTGAATCACTACATAAATATGAAATGTATTATTCTCAAATAAATGTAAATCCTTTACAGAACCCACATCGATTAGCTGAAAAAATCCCGTCTCATTTTGGATATAATGAACATAGTTTATTCAGTGATAACTTTGATGAAGTTAATATATATTTAATAACACAAGAAAAAATAAAGTACATGTATACCTCTGTTTTTGAATCTGAAAAAGAACGTTATCCTAAGTATTTTGATTCAGATTTTGAATTATTAAACCAAGATTACACAGTGGGCAAATATTATTCAAATGGTGAATTTATTGTTTGGGGGGTAGATAAATAACATTTGTAATGAATGTCAGGCTATATTCTTCATTTATACAAGATGAAATTTAAATATACAATTCATGGAAAATTAATTTTCATATAAATATTCTTTACTTTATCTCGCATCTTTAAATCTTGTTTAAGAATCATATATATATATATTAATGCTCCAAGTATAATGGCAAACAAAACGTTCCATAAATTGTCTAACACTATAAAGTATCTGTAGGTTAAAATGCAGAATGACATAAATAAGGAGGAAATGATAATATTTATGAGGCTTTTTGTTTCAAGTTTATATTTTATTATTTTTAAAAGAATTATTTTAGCAAGAACTGTATTTATTCCCAATGTTATAAATGTAGCAAAAGCAGCACCTTCTATTCCAAAAAGAGGGATTAATACTATATTCAAAATAATATTACTAATTGCTCCGATAGCTGTAACTTTAAAAGAATCTTTTTGCTTATCAAGAGCACTTAGGCACATAGCGAATAAAGATTGAAATATGTTTAGTAATTGAGCACAAAATAGTATAATTAATGTAAAATATCCTACTGCAAATTCAGCACCATAAAAAAAGTATAATATCTTGTCACCTAATAATATACCACCTGCAATTATAGGCAATGCTAGGAGAAGAGAAAATGTTATAGAATATGAAATTGCTTTTTCAATATATTCTTTATTTCCTTTTTTACTCCAATGACTTATTTTTGGCCAAAGAGTTATAGTTAATGTTGTGGCAACCAATGTTGTGAAAGTTGTTAATTGGAATGCTATCTTATATATTCCAACACTTGCTTCATCTATAAAATATCCAATCATAATAGCATCTGCATATGAATAAAGAACAACTCCTGTTGAAGTTAGGAATAACCAAAAAGAAAATGTAATTAGATTTTTTATATGTTTCCATTCGAACTTAGTAAGATATAAATCAAAGAATTTAAGTTGGATAAAAGTTGCAGCTAAAAGACCTAATAAAAATCCTCCTACAAGTCCACCAGCTGCATATCCAAAAAAAACAGCCATTATTTGAATAATTGGCCTTAAAGCATTATTTGTTAGTTCACCTAAGGCAAATATACCCATTTTTCCACGGCCAGCGATGCCTTTTGCCACCAAGCAATGGATTAACGAAGCAATTTGTGCTAACATAATCCAATCAACAATATGTATATTTGTTGAGTCTGAAAACTTATTTCTGAATATCAGTAATAATAGAACGATAAACATAGTAGCTATTATTCTGAGGACAAAAAAAGCAGAATAATATTCGCTCTCTTCTTCTCCTTCACTTATTCTTTTGACAGCAGCACGTCCTAATCCGCCATCACTGATCATTTCAATTAGGCCAAAATATGAAATAAAAAGAAAATATGTTCCTAGTACACTGGGGCCCACATTTCGTGCAAAATAGATTGTACTTAAGAATCCAAGAAGAGTATATACTATTTTGCTGCTAAAAGATGCAATAATTTGACGTTGTACTTCATTTATGGACATAAATCGATTAAAAAATGACATACTATCATGACCTATTGAACTATTATTAAGAGTTTGTAATTTTTAATAAATGATTGTTTTGTTTGTAGGCGCATTAGTACATAAAATTTCCAGATTTATTTTGTAATGAAATGTATTTTTGCAAGAATTGAAAGATGCCTTTATGTAGTTTAATAAAATTAGTGAAATTCCTAACAACTCCAAAGTTAGTTAAATCTTTTTTCAAATATTTTTGTTAATACTATTTTTTTTTCATCTGATGGCATGAAGTATGGGACTTTACTGATATCTTTATCCTTGCATTTTTCTAGATATTCTGATATGCTACATATGTATTGAGCAGGATTTCCTGCACAAACTGAATTAGGTGGAACATTTTTTGTCACAACAGACCCTGCTCCAACTACACTGTTTGGTCCAATCTCTATATTAGGCAAAATTATAGATCTAATCCCAATCATACAATTATTTTTTATAATGATTGGGCCGAATTTGTTCCCATCAAACTCATTGTTCGTTCTAAATATCCAAGTTGCTCCATCATGTGTTATGAATGTAACACCATTAGTAATTTCAGTATTATCTCCAATCGATATCAAGTATGGTTCAGATCCGAACTCACATGAGTATATACGACAGTTGTTCCCGACCTTTACCCCCCATTTACGGGCAATTTTAATACGTGTTTTATTTGATCCAAACCTGAACATAAGTGTATCTTTAAGCAATATTATTTTTTGTAACTGCTTCATTTTTATACCTTTTAATAATTTTATGAAATGTGTCTTTATTAGACAGCATTGTTTCTTTTATTCTCAAACCATTGAATTACCTTTTTCAATTCATCTCTAAAATCACCCACAGGATTATACCCAAATTTCCCAGCTCTGGATATATCCGCCAACGAATGTTTTATATCCCCTGGCCTTGAGTCAATATTTTCAGTTATTATATCCTTACCCAATATCTCATTGATGTAAGCAACAAGTTCATTGATTGTAATTCTTCTACTACATGCAATATTAAAAATACCTGTCTCATTAGATTCACATGACAATATATTTGCAACAACCACATGTTTTACATAAGTGAAGTCCCTGCTTTGTTCTCCATCTCCATATATTACTGGGCTTTCATCATTCATGATTCCGGTTATAAATTTAGGTATGACTGCAGCATATTGGGAATTAGGGTCTTGTCTAGGTCCAAATACATTGAAATACCGTAAACAAATGGTTGGAAGTCCGTAAAGTTCTTGGAAGACCCTGCAGTACATTTCTCCGGTGGCTTTTGTGATGGCGTAGGGAGATTGTGGGTTTACTGGCATGTCTTCTCTTTTGAGAAGAGTGGGAGTATCACCATAGACCGAAGATGAAGATGAAAATATAACCTTCTTTACGCCGCTGTCTTTTGCTGCAATCAGGACTTTCAGGGTCCCGGTGACGTTTGCTTCGTTTGAGGCGAAGGGGTCTTTTACGCTTCTTGGGACACTGGGGATGGCTGCCAGATGGAACACATAGTCTTTTCCTTTGAATATTTCATGAAGATCAAGTTCTATGATGCTTTCATGGACTATGGTGAGGTTCTTGTTTTCCAACAGGTGTTTGATGTTATCTATCTTACCTGTAGCTTCATTATCAATGACCGTAACTTCATTGTTCTCAAGTAGCTTTTCAGTAAGATGAGATCCGATGAATCCCATCCCACCAGTAACAATCACTTTCTTGTCTTTCATGTTAGCACCCTGATGCGACGAGTTTCAGCCTTTCATCCTGCTTCTTTTTCTGGACTTCCTTTTTTATTCGCTGTATGTGTCCTCTTCCAAGGCCCTTTACTTCACACCCAAGTTCGAAATATCTTCTGATCTTATCGTCAGATAATATCCCAAAGCAATCTATGATAGCAAGGGGACCACATGCCATTTTGACTATCTCGTCAGGATTGAGGTTCAGATAGTCTTTATGTGGAACTGCAAGAATCAATGCTTCAATACCACTGATAGCCTTTGTAAAGTCCTTCTCTATTTCCAGCTCTACTAAACCTTCCTGGTTCCTGAAGAAACGCTTCCAAGACTGGTTTGTTACAGGGTAGGTATCCTGGCTTTCAAATTCATACCAGTGGTCTACATACGGATCATGCACACGCATCTCTGCACCCATTTCCGTGAGTTTCCTCACTACAGCTTCACTGCCGCTGTATCTTGTATCTCCTACATCCTGGCGGTAGCTGGCCCCGCAGATGAGCACATCTGCACCGGCGATGTAGCGGTCCATGTTCCTGAGTGCATCCCTTGTAAGTTCTGCTACGTGCAGGGCTCTTGTGTCGTTAACGTCTATTGCTATGGGAGTGATCTTGAAAACACTGTCTCCGTCTTCAAAGCCAAGTATGTGCTTGTATGACCAGTATCCAAGTCCTCCGTCCTTTGGCAGGCAGTAGCCGCCGATTCCAGGTCCAGGGAATATGATGTTGCTGTGGGTTGGACGCATCTTGATAGCATCGATCACTTTAACTATGTCCACACCATTCCTTTCGGAAAAAAGACTCCATTCGTTGAGGAATGCGAGAATGGTTGCACGGTATGAGTTCTCAACGATCTTCGCCGTTTCAGACTCAATGGGTCTGTCCATAACTGTAAGTGGATAATCCTTTGTGTTTATCACTTCAGTAAGGAACTTTTCGACTTTACTCCTTGCTTCCTCCGTACATCCTGCACACACTCTCCAGAAATCACGGACACTGGCAACATAATCCTTACCTGGCATCACACGCTCAAAACTGTGTGAAAGAAGAGGGCTGGATTCAATCCCACGCTTTGCAAACGCTTTTTTCAGCAGAGGAAGGGCAACGAATTCAGTAGTTCCAGGAGCAACGGTTGTTTCGATAAGTACAAGGCATTCAGGCCGGATAAGCTCTCCAATGGTCTTCATGGAAGCTTCAAGGGCAGCCATATCAGCCTCACCGTTCCTCACATTTCCAAGCTCACATTTAATGTAATCGCACTGAATATCCACAACTACAATATCAGCAAGCTTTAAACAATCATTATTATAGGTTGCTGTAAGTGTTTTTGTCTTAAGGACACAGCGGTCGATGAGTTCATCTACCTCTTTATCTTCGGATTTAACAGGTGAAACTCCTCTGTTAAGGAGAGGAATCTTCCAGTAACTGCGGGTGCTGGGCCGCTGGCATCCAATTACGAACTTAGAGTAATTTCCATTTTTATCTTTCGTGTCAGCAATGATAGCAGCCATTACTGCCCCGACAAATCCTACTCCCAACACTACAACTATTTCCTTTCCTTCAAATCGAGCCTGATCAACGAGTTTTTCAATTCTTACATACTCTTCAGAGTACATTTCGTTTGTAGGAAGTGGGAATTTCTCACCTTCCGGACTTACTGAATAAGTTAGATTATCATTTGCCATTATCTTTTCTCCTCTTTTTTAGACTTGTAACCCCTTAGTTAATAACTTAAAATATATTCCTCGTATCGACAAGATTGAAGGATGACATTTTCCCTGCTAATTCTTTCACCGGAATATCCCTGAACATCGAGTGATCCGTCAACACCACGATACAATCACTCCCTTCCACAGCCTCTTCCAGACTCAAAATTGGATACTCGAACTCTTTAACAAACGGATCATATGTCTTAATAATAAACCCTTCTTTCTCTGCCAATTTTATAAACTTCAGTGCAGGCGTTGCTCTCGTATCTGCAATATCTCCCTTATAGGCCACACCAAAAACAGTAATTACAGGATTCTCAATACCATTAACCATTTTCTTAACTTTCTTTAAAACATGGATAGGCATCGAGTCATTGATATTACGAGCTAATGTAATCAAGCTGCTATTGTTTGCATTCTCAGTTAAGAACCATGGATCAATAGCTATGCAATGTCCACCGACTCCAGGCCCGGGTTTATGAATATTGACCCTTGGATGTTTATTTGCTATCTCAATGGCTTCCCATATGTTGATGTCGTAGTCCTCGGCCAGCATGGAAAGCTCGTTGGCAAGGGCGATGTTCACGTCACGGTAGGTGTTCTCCATGAGCTTGATCATCTCGGCGGTGGTGCTGGTGGTAAGGTACAGGTTGCCTTTGACAAAGCTGGAGTAGAGGTCGCGTGTAAGCTCTGTGGCCTTCTCGTCCAGCCCTCCGATGACCCTGTCGTTGTTGACCATTTCATGCAGGGTGTTGCCGGGGATGGCACGCTCCGGGCAGTGGGATATGTAGAATTCCTGGGATGCTTTTAAGCCGGATAGTTCCAGGATCTTCCTGACCCTTTTCTCGCAGGTCTTGGGCGGGATGGTGGACTCGATGATCACAAGGTTGCCTTTCTTCAGGTGCGGGACTACCATTTCGCAGGCTGAGATAACGTATTTGAGGTCTGCCATACGAAACTCTGTGTCAAAAGGTGTGGGTACGGCCACAAGGAATACGTCTGAATCTTCCACTTTCGTTGAAGCTCGAAAACTCTCTTTTTCCATGGCACTATCCAGGAGTTCCTGGAACCCATTCTCTTCAAAATGCATCTTTCCTTGCTGCAGGGTGGAAACCACCCTCTCATTGACATCAACACCCACAACTTCAATACCGTTATTCGCAAATAACAGCGCAGTGGGAAGACCGATGTATCCCATACCTAACACACACAGTTTTGTCATTGTACCACCAATAATAATAATAATAATAATAATAATAATAATAATATCGTCAATTTCCAATCAGTTCTTTGAGCATGATCTCAGCCGCATCCCCATTCCCATAAGGATTCTTCCACTCCTTCCCAACCTGCATCATCTGCTTTACACATAACATGACGCTCTTCTCACCACATACAACATTAGCCCCCACATCAACCGTTTCCGGCCTCTCTGTATTATCCCTCAGCGTAACGCATGGCACGCCCAGGATACAGGCTTCCTCCTGCAATCCACCGCTGTCTGTGAGTATCAGCTTTGCAGAGCCTTCTAGCTGCAGGAAGTCGAGATAACCCACGGGGTCGATGACCTGCGTGCCCTCGGGAACCTGAAGCCCGAATTCCCGTATCATCTTCACAGTTCTCGGGTGAGCGGGGAAGAGAATTGGCAGGCTGAATTCTGCATATATTTGCTCAAAGCCTGCAAGTATGCCTGCAAGACGTTCCTTTTTGTCAGTATTTTCTGCCCTGTGGACCGTTGTAAGGAAGTATCCTCCTTCCTCAAGACCGAAACGTTCCAACGTCTTCCTGCTTTGCTTTGAGATCTCCAGGTTCTGGTACACTGCGTCCACGACAGTATTGCCAGTGACGAAGATCCTCTCCTCTGGAATGCCCTCGGCAAGTAAATATTTCTTTGAGTTCTGCGTGGGTGCAAAAAGATAATCGGAAATGTGGTCGGCGACGATGCGGTTCGTCTCCTCGGGCATGGTCCTGTCAAAGCTTCGCAGGCCTGCTTCGATGTGTCCCACTTTGATATGCAGCTTGGAAGCGGCTAACGCACCGGCCAGCACGGTATTGGTATCTCCCTGCACCAGCACGACATCTGGTGTATCTTCCAGAAGGATCCGCTCGATACCAGCCAGCATCTTTCCGGTCTGCTCGCCGTGCAGCCCAGATCCCACATCCAGATTATACTTTGGAGCTGGCAGCTTTAACTCCTCAAAGAACACGCGGTCCATCTCGAAGGAATAATGCTGCCCCGTATGCAGTATCTCAAAATCCAGCCCGCGCCTCTCGCATTCACGGATCACGGGGCTCATCTTGATGATCTCGGGGCGGGTGCCCAGGATGATGGCTATCTTCATGTATTATCTCCCTTACCAACCAAAATCTTCACAGTCTCCCTCACACTCCGCTCCGAACCCCACTCATTCTTCCACCCCATCTCTTTCAGCTTGTCGATTTCCAGCATCATCTTCGGGACATCGCCCTTCCAGCCACGGGAACCACCAGTATAATTGAACTTCACATCACTAAGCCCCATCTCCTCCACAATGATCTCGCCGATACGTGTAGGATTGGTAGCATCCTCAGAACCGATGTTGAAGATGTTGACCTCATAATTGCTTTCAGTAACAGTGAACATCATGGCGTCCACGCATTCGCGGACGTGGAGGTAGGATTTGGACTGGTGGCCGTCGCCGAGGATCTCCAGTGCGTGGGGGGTCCTGCGGAGTTTGTCGATGAAATCCACGATGATGCCGTGGGTGCCCCGGTCGCCGATGATGTTGGCGAAGCGGAAGATCCATGAGTGCATCTCGAAGGTGTGGGAGTAGGATGTGATCAGGGCCTCGCAGGCAAGCTTTGAGGCACCGTATAGGGAGATCGGTACAAGGGGGCCATAGTTCTCAGGCGTAGGAATTACTGTGGCCTCACCGTAGACGGTGGAGGTTGAGGTGAAAGCAATTTTCTTGACATTGGACTTGCGCATGGCTTCCAGTAAATTATATGTGGCTGTGATGTTCTGGTCGAAGTGGACTTTGGTGTCTGTCACACCAAGGCGGACATCGGGGTTGGCGGCGATGTGGAAGACGAGGTCGATATCTTTACAGGCTGATCCGATTGCATCAGTGTCCAGGAGGTCGCCTTTGATTAGTTTGAAATCCGGATCGTCGAGATGGTGGGATATGAAATCCATCCTGCCGGAGCTCAGGTTGTCAAATACTGTGACCTTGTTGTTCTTGCTTACAAGCCTGTCGACCACATGGCTGCCGATGAATCCTGCGCCGCCTGTAACCAGAATACGAAAGCCTGAAAGACTGCTCACTGCCACCATCTTGCATTCACCTGATATAGAAGGCACATCATATGCCTTTATAATTATGCTTCGTTGGGTAGATTAAACTCAGGGAACATATTTAAGTTTTGTCAAAATGTCGCAAGAATAATTTGCGAGGATATATATAAGTGGAAGGGATAATGATGGCAATTTGTCTATTTTAAGCAGAGAATCACTAAAATCGGGATTGGTCCTGGCAGACAAGAAAAAAGATATATCCCCAAATATCAGCAGGATTGCCAATTCTGCTTGATAGGGAGAGGATAATTTCATTGAGCCATGTTTATCTTCTGGCTGATGTCATTATGTTTCTCCATATTTGAGGGGGTGGGGTTCTTTTTAGGAGTGTACATCTGGTGTATGGTCTGGATAATTTTGTTTATCTCGGTTTCGTCGTAGTTGGCGGGGTTGTATTTGAAGATATCTTTTCTGGACTTGATGAGATCACTTACTTCCTGATTCAGGATTACGGTGTTCAGGTATTTACTAAGCTCCTGATCGATCTCAAGGTATTTACTGAGCTCATTTGATATCTGGGCTGAGGTCATGTACTTTAACCTTTGTGTGTTGCTCAGGGAGACAGGCTTCATGTTGCTTCTTTTAATAACGTCTTCATATTTCAGGTAGACCTCGATCAATATCTCTTTATGGATATCGTCGATCTTATCGCAGATCACGTGGGGGTAATTGTTCCTCTCCATCATATTTCCAAGCATTGATAATATGCCGGGGATTGGTGTTGAAATAATGTTCTCCTGTGTCGGCTCAAAGTTATTCCTGAAATGGTTCAAATAATCATTTTTGCTCCAGAAACTGCAATAGTTAACTCCGGTAACTATCAGGGATATATTGCTATCCACGTTATGCTCAACGTCTTCGATCAACTCTCCCTCAAGCAGACAGTAAACATCATCTATAAAGGTCATTGGAAATGTTATTTCGCTTTCCACTCTCCCGTAGAGGACAGCAATATACAGCAGCGGTAAGTATAAGATCAGCAACAAAGGTTCAACTATAAGAAAAAGGAGCATTAGCAATGTACTTCCAAGTATTACATTGCCTGAAAGTTTCTTAAAAGGCCTAATAACAGCAGTTCCAATGTCATGCCCATGCTGTTTGTGCCTGGCAACAAGCCCGCCTTTTGCAATTCCCAGTGACTGGCCGAATTGTTCCCTGTCTATCTGAATGGGATCTGATGTTATCTCAAACAGATAAGAACCATTCGAGCTTTTTATAGTCTCGATTCTTTTTCTGATATCCCTTATTATCTGCCGTGGGTGAAGTAGTCTACCGTGACAAAGGATACTTTGGAGCAGTTGCAAAGGGTTTTGCAGCAACAATGCAAAGAGCGGTAAGAGGACATCCATTAGGAATAAACGATGTTCTCAGAAATGAAAGGATAAGTGTACAGCGAGTTCCATGTGAAAGAGTCTATGCAGTAGCAAAGGAAGTGTTCAAAGCAGGAAAAGTGCTTGTCACAAATGTAGAAAGAGTGAATGTAAAAATGCTGATTACAGCTTTTTCTTTTAATCTTCATCAATTGAGAACACTGAAAAGGAAGGGAACTATCTAAGATAGCGTAAGCTATCCTAAAATTAAGGTGAAAAGGAACAAAAACATAAAAATCTTGGATGAAGTGGGACGAGTAACAACTTGGATTTATCCGATACTTAAAAAAGAGGGGTTAATCTGAATCCTCTAACATATATTCGCACCATTGGCTTATTGAATGGAAGCATGAAGGGACCTGTGAGAGTTTTCCACCGCTGCTATAGACTCACTCAACATATTTACATTTTATGAAACATGGTAAAGGAATATTGCGAGGCTGGATAATGGAACCGGCGCAATGTTATGAAAGTGAAAAATACCAAAGATTTCTCATTTCACCTGATGTTTCTGTATTTCGCGTTTCGCCAGCATATTGGAGCCGAAAGTGTATACAAGAATCACAATACCCAGCCAGATGAAATGGCTTCCTATTTCAGGCATACCCAAATATTTCAAGGCAAGACCAATACCAAAGATCAGCAAATTTGCCATGCCTATCTTTTTATTTCGTTTTACAGTCTGCTCATATATCTGTTTGTGTACAAGATACTCTTTTTTTTCAGTTTTCACGTTTTCACATCCTCTAACATGTAGGTTATAGAGCCAGCAGCTCAGTTTGTTCAGGCAGATCTTGCCCCCACATAATACAAATGCTGCCTGTCCGGACAATACATATCCAATTCGATCTTCAGCTGCTGCACCAGATCACAACAGTACTGATCCAGGACACCGAACTTCTCCCGGAGGATCTTGCAGAGCTCGTTGGTGGATATCCCATTATAGACATATCCCGCCAACGCACGCATTGCAGATCTGGCCAGCTCCTCGGGAGTGCATGTGTCAAGCACATCTATCCGGTAGATCTCACGAGTGGATCTGCCCTCTATGATCGTTTCTCTCTCGTATATTCTAAGGTTGTGATACAGCTTTCCTCCATACGCTGGAATGTTCGTTTTGATGTACATGCTCCTACTCCCATTATTCGTATACGTGCTCTATAACTATCGGCTTATCCCTTTTAGACGGTGATGACAGTGACTCCCTTATGATCGATTTGATGAGAGCCTTACCCTCTGGACTTTTGAGGTATTCTTTGATCACCCCTTCGATCAGATCACCAGCATCTGCAACATATTCACTTGCGGTCGGAAATTGCATGTCACCGTCGCGGTGTGCATGATCGTACATTAATACGAATTGGGACATCGCAGTCGAGATGACATCAGACACCGATCCAAACTCATCGGCGTCTACCAGCTCCTTTGCCCTATTCACGAGATAAGAGCTCATGGCTATTGATACCTTTTCTTTGTTTCTTTTAACTACCATGGTAGTTACTTAGTAGTTAGAATATATAAACTTTTCTTAAGGCAATGATACGCCCATAATAAGTAAATATAAATATGATTGCGTCATTGTTAAGGGTGCAATAGTACGACTTAAGTACGGAGCGAAAACATGACTGAAAACTATCCCACGAGTATTCGCCTGGCACGTGCTGACAAAGAAGATCTCGCTGAGCTTGTGAAACATGGTATCTTCACAAACGTAAGTGATGCGGGGAGATGTGCCATGCGCAGGGGAGTCCTGACAATAAAGGATGAAAGAGGAATCGGAATGCAAGATAGGAAAGAAAAAGCAATCGTATCAGATGGCTCTCAACTGGCCGACCCGGCGGTGGAAGTATGAACGAGCTAAGTATTGAAGAGCAGCGCGTACAGCCCATCAAACAATGGGAGAACGGCACACCACCAAGCCAGCAGATGTTTGCCATGGCAGCCAGAATAATAGCGGGTATGGAAGTGATGACCAATGCCATCTGACTTTGCAGGAGAGAAGGCATTGGCCGTCCACAACAAGGCACACCGGGAAAATCATGGAGCTCTTCCCATGAGGTACCCAATGACAAAAATGACCCCCACGGTTAAATTCCTTGCGGGGGCTTGAGCATGGGCTGGTCTAAGAGCGGAGGCTATGCAGGCCGGCCAATAGGATCCACAAAGGACCGATACTGGCTGGGTGAATGCCATCAGGAGCGCAGGTTCAATCATGCCATGGACCTCTGCGAGATGACCGTTGGCCAAACAGCAATGTGTCCGGTCTGCGAACGCCTGGCTGCAAAATGTATCGAGGCAGGTGTCACAAAGACCCTGGGTGCACGATCGCGCTGGGAATGCGTTTGTGGGCATCAGTTCACCCGCTCGATCTCCCCTGAGAAAATGGCCGAGTATTACTCTGAGGATGTGAAGCGAATGATAGGATCAGGTGATCGGGAGGCTACCAAATGACCATCAATAACATGCCGCTTGCACGCACAAGGATCGTGGCCGAGTGCATATGCGACCACTGCGGCCATATTTTTGAGATCGACTGGCAGTGCAGGAATCGGCCGATCTACTGCCCGGAATGTAGTAAGGAGGTACGACCCTAGAGCCACCTCCCCCATCCACTCCGGGACACCAGGGTCATATCGGGTTCGAGCCCCGACCGGAGCATTGGCCTGCAGATGGCCTGCATGCTTTCTATCAAAACAAAGGATGTGAATTGAATGTCTGACGAAATTGAAGTGTACATAGATTTTGACCGATTGCCAGCTGGCATAGGTTACACAAAGGACGACCCCCTCAAGCACATCGGTGCTGCGGACGTGACCCGGATCCAGCAGTGGATCCGCAGCAAGGTCTCAGGGGAGAATGAAGTGTTTGCCGTCATAACCGGCAGAGCCTCAAGATTTGTTAACATGGTCGCAACAGCAGAGCTTGCATCATGCAAGAACGTGACCCGGATAGGATGGTCCCAGGCCGGAATGGTGCCTATTGTTGTAAAGGATCTCAGGGGGAACGCTTGATGAGCGATACCTTGCCAGATCCAACATCAAAGATGCGTGATGAAACCCGCATCATCTATACCCAGGGATATGAGATATCAACGAAGATCGGTGCAGAGATCGATTCCAAGGGCAATATCAAGCCAAATGCACAGGTCACGATATCCAGAAAACTGGAGAGCGGCGATGAGATCAGGGAACTGATACATGCAGATGTTTCCAGAGGAGTGGAGGAAGTGATGGATGCAATTGATGAGATCCTCAAAAGAGGTGCTAAGTGATGAGACACGGTGTGCAGGAGAGGTGTGAGCATGGAAGCAAAACTTGACAAAGACAGACTTGTCCCCATACTGAAAATGATGGGATATGACACTTTAAATGGTACAGATGTGTGGAAAAAGGCCAGTGATAAGCCGGAAGAGTTCGTGTTCTGGGCTGTGGACTTCAAGAAGAACGAGGTGTTCAAATGGGTCGAGGATCACCGTGAGTACGATGTTCCTGGAGACAAAATACTCACTGAGCTCAAGATGCTTGTCGAAAGTTCATGTGAACAAAGTGGTGAAGCCCTAAAAGACGAAACCTTAGCCGACCAAAGCAAAGAGGATTGTCCGCAAGAGCCCACCAATAAAGAAAATGCATCCCTGTCATATCAAAATGGCGACACCTCTACTAGCTTGCTGGACCTTATCCACGGATATCTCGGCAACGATGTCCTGGAGATCTTTGGGGATACAGGATCTGGCAAGTCAAAGTTCGCCATGGCCGTTGCCAGAGAAGCGATCGCGTCAAAAAGAAGAGTATTCTATCTTGATACAGAGAGAAATCTTACAGAAGCTGATGTCAGGGACCTGAAAGGATGCGAGTACAAGTACACACCTGTTATTGAGGAGATAGACAGGATTGTGCAGAACCTTCCGGTGGTAGATATCATAATCATTGATTCAATAGGTTATCCCATCCTGACATCATACGCCCGGCTCAGTGTCAAGCAGAAAGGTGACGCTCTGCTAAAGCTTATCGCTATTTTCGGAGATCTCAAGACCTGGGCTTACAGGAACAAAGGTACTGTGATCGTCACAAACCAGCCAGAGTCAGAGTTCAACAAGGAACCTGGCCATGTCTTTAGGCCATTCGGTGACAAGAGCCAGTTTTGCGCAAAAGAGATCTGGAAGACGGAGATTGTGGACCGCAAGCCTGCATACACCAATATCCGCATCACTGCGTTTCGCAGCAGGTCCGTTGGCCATCGGACAAAGATAGCGGATATGAAGATCAGCAGCAATGGCGTGGAGGTGCAGGCATGATAGTCGATGTCAAACAGATGAGAAAAGAGAACTGCGGAGGGGTTTGATGGAAGAGATCATAGATGCTGCCAAGAGATACAGGGCAGCGGGGATAATAGTTCACCCACTTTCCTCACCAAAGGACCACAAGCCATCTCCAGGAAAGCGTCCACTGCTTTCCAAGTGGCAGAAACTGGCCACAAACCCCACGGACGAGGAGCTTGACAACTATTTTGTCAAGAAGGACTATAACATCGGTGCAGTGTGTGGAAAAGCATCTGATCTTATGGTGATAGATGTTGATTGGTATATCAAGGGCATGTGGGACGACATCTTAAAAGGCGTTGATACATCTGACTGGGTGAAACAGCACCGGACAGCTGGCAGATGGCACTGGCTGTTCAGGTTCAACCCGGCATTGGAGCTAAAGCACGCCAAACCACTGGGCATAGATCTGCTTGGAGAGGCTGGCAACGTCGTCATGAGCCCGTCGATACATGAGGCTGGCAGTGTTTACAAGATGGACGGTGATATCACAAAAAGGCCGCAGATCCCCAACAAGGTGATATCCAGCTTAATGAAATGGCTGAACACCTACCAGGAGCTCCGTATGACACTCAACAGGAGCAGGCCGGCCTTTAAAGAGTTCTTTGAGTCCGTATTTGTAAAAGATGACCTCGGTAAGGATGTGGATGGTAACAAGATACCCAACCCGATGTATCATGACCTGAGCGTGTTCAGGGACATAGAGGGAAGGCAGAGGATGTTGCATATCTGTGCAGAGCTTATGGCAAACGGCGCTGACCAGAAGCAGATGATGCTGTTCTGCATGATGGCGTTTGGCAATGAGTTCGATCGGGAGAAAAGTGCGTATCAACTTAAAAAGATCGATTCCAGCGCAACTGCAAAGACAGCCTCGATAAAAGCCGACCCCGTGCTTTCCCAGTTTCATAGCCCCGGCAGATCGGACACCGTCGAGGATGAGTACAGGAACTACTATTCGGTCGATATAGGAGCAAATGGCAAGGCCGCTATAAAATTGAACCTGGCAGGTATTGCAGCAGGTGTCACAAAGAAATTGCTTGTGATAAGCTATGCAGAGCAGCTTTACATCTATCAGGAAGGATGCTATGTGGAAGGACTTGTTGCCATCAAGTCTGAGATACAGAACATAGCAAAGACCGTGGGGTACACCGGGCCCCTGTCAAGGGTCACCAGTGAGATCATCCATTATCTGACGTATGAGACGCCACACAATGAGCATCCTTTCAACCAGATAGACAATATGATCCCTGTCAACAACGGTGTGGTCAAGTTCGATTTTGATACAGGCGATGTGGAGCTGGTGCCACATGACCCAAAGTATATGTTCAACTATAAGCTCCATGCCGACTTTGACCAGAGCACCATGTCGGACGAGATCCACGAAAAGATGATAACAAAGTACGTGGCACCCGAACATATTGACATATTGTATCAGATCCCGGCACAGGCACTCCTTCAGATGGCAAGTGAACCGTACAAGAAAGCGTATCTTATCCAGGGCGACCCCAACGCCGGCAAATCCACTTACCTTCAGTTACTTGAACGGGTCTTTGGGATGGAGAACATAAGCGCAGAGTCGCTGCAGTCACTCAGCGAGAACCGGTTCGCCAAGGCAAATCTGGAAAGTAAGACATTCAATATCTTTGATGATATGAGTGACATCCCAATGTCAGAGACCGGGACGTTCAAAACACTTACTGGTAAGCGGTGGCACTCTATCAAGAAGAAGGGCAAACAGGCATATATGGCTCCTCTTGGTGCACTGCATGTTTTCACATGCAATGCACCGCCGTCTTTTGATAAGAAGGTCAAGAACGACACTGCTTTCTGGGACAGATGGGAATACGTGTTCTTTCCTTACTGGTTTGATAAGGATCCCGATTTCACCGTGAAGATGTTCGCTCCTGAAAACCTATCTGGCTTTTTATACCGGGTGATAAAGAAAATGATAGAGATCAAACGCAACGGCCTGGTGGTCAAAAGTTCTGCAGGCGAGGTTCGCGAGATGTGGAGCTACAATTCGGACCCTATATACCAGTTCCTTCAGGAAGGTCTCGATCATGAAAGAAAGGGCGTGAACGTCGCAAAGGAAGACCTGCTTGATTCGATCTTCCGCTGGGCCCTGGCCAATGATGTGGACACCGGGAAGATACCCTCGACAACGACCGGGCTGACACAATCGGGTGGACAAGTACGAAGTGTATGCAAGAAGGCCGATCGATGAGAATGGCATAAGGATACATACATACGAGCTGCCAGGAGCATGGAAACACGGTTTTGCTTTTGCAGCACCCGTGATAAGGCTCAAGACCGAGCAGGTGAAACTATGACTGTCGTGCACTGTGCCCAGCTTGTCCGGGTTATTTTGAGAATTGTTCTCTTGCGGGTATTCCCTATAATACTATACATATCTTATTTTTCCATATATAAGGAGTTAGAGAAAAGTAGGACATGTCGGGCAGGGTACCAAGGTTCAGCTATTCAAAGGGTGGTAGCATGAACTTTGCTCAAGTATCCTGCATGTGCCTGTATTGCAAGGAGAGGACCTTCATCACAGAACCGCTTGATGAGGTCACCTGCTCCAGATGCGCAGAGGTGGCGGGATTGGTCACGGGGAAGAAGCTCAGGCTATCCAGGATACCGGTCATTTTAGGCGAGAAGGCCTCAAATTTGCCTGTGGTGGAAAGAAAAAAGGGAGATCTAGGGGTTGTGACACTGGGATGACCACAAAAACAACACTTCTGCAAACGATCAGAAAACACTGCCTTGAATGTGTGTGCGGTTCGCCGATGGAAGTTGAGCTGTGTACATCTGAGAATTGTGCGCTGCATCCTTACAGGTTCGGGAAGGACCCAAAACCAAACCTCAGCAGATCAAAGATTATGGCTGGCAACAACACAGATCAATTTTCCAATAATTCAACGCCTGTGCGTAAGAAAATCTCTCTAGGATCAACGAACGCGTCAAGGGTGGTACCTGAGTATGGGTAAGCATTTTTGGAGGCGTTCTTGGCTCGAATTTGGGCAGTTTTAACAAGAGGATATTATGGAAATACAACAGATCAACATTAAGGAACTGAGACCTTTCGTCAAAGGCTCGAAGAATCATTCCGGAAACCAGATGAGCATATTAAAGCAGTCATTACAAGACTTCGGCTGGACCAATCATATCCTCATCACATCCGATAAGATGGTCGAAGCAGGCCACGCAAGGCTTCAGGCTTTCCTTGAGCTGGGCCTGTTTGGCGGTTTTGGCACGATACAGATCGAGTTACATCAACTTGATCCACGCTACTGCGATGCCATCCTCCAGAGATATGTCAATCTGACCGGCAACTGTGAACTAAAACGAAATGGAGAGATATTCACATGGGAAAGCCAAAGGGAAGCACAATAATGGCCGAAGTATCCGAGCCGCTCATCAAACTCCTCAAGTCCGGTGTCCCTGTTATCCATGCATGTGATGCTGTAGGAATAACGTCTGTCACCTACTACGACTGGATGAAACGTGGCGAGCTGGAAACGACGGGCCAGTATCGTGATCTCTACCTTCAGATAAAAAAGGCCAGGGCAGAGGCCATTGCCAGGAATGTTGCCATCATCCAGAAAGCAGCATCTCATACCTGGCAGGCTGCAGCATGGTGGCTTGAGCGTACATGTCCTGCCGAGTTTGGCAGGCGTGAAGTTGAGATCAATATGACCCAGAACAATGTCGAGATCAATACAGATGAAACAAGAGAGAGGATCACTAGCAGAATCAATAGCATCGCTGCCAGGCTCAGAGCGCCAGAAGATCCTGAGTGATATCAGCGACGAGGAGCTCCCGAAAATGGAATACGACTGGAAGTTCTGGGCCCGGCCCAACCAACTACCACCTGAAGGCAACTGGCAGTATTGGCTGGTGCTCTCAGGGCGAGGCTGGGGAAAATCACGAGTTGGAGCCGAATGGGTCCGTGACAGGATAGAGTCCGGCAAGGCCCGCAGGATAGCCCTGGTGGCCCCAACAGCAGCAGACGCCAGGGATACCATGGTGGAGGGAGAATCCGGCATATTGTCAGTTTGCCCACCTTGGAACCGGCCGGTCTACGAGCCTTCCAAACGCAGGCTCACCTGGCCCAGCGGTGCGAAGGCTTTGCTCTTCAGCGCCGAGGAGCCGGATAGGCTTAGAGGTCCCCAGCATGACACTGCATGGTGTGACGAGATAGCCGCATGGAAGTACCCCGACAGGACCTGGGACATGCTGCAGTTTGGCCTAAGGCTTGGAGATGATCCCAGGGCTGCCATCACCACAACACCTCGTCCCATCCCGCTGGTCAAGGCCCTATTGAATGATCCAAATACCCACGTAACAAGAGGATCTACTTATGAGAACCTGTCAAACCTGGCACCGGCCTTCATCGACGTGATCATCAGCAGATACGAAGGGACCCGGCTGGGGAGGCAGGAGCTCAACGCAGAGATCCTTGATGATAATCCGGATGCACTCTGGACCCGGGAGATGATTGAGGATGCCAGGGTGTCAAAAGTTCCCGATCTTCTGCGCATAGTGGTTGGCGTGGATCCGGCAGTCACATCCAACGAGGCTTCAGCTGATACTGGCATAGTTGTTGCAGCTGTCGATGAGCGTGGGGAGTACTATGTCCTGGGGGATTATACCATCCACTCAACACCGAAGAAGTGGGCCCAGGAGATCATTGCAGCCTATTACAAGCACTCTGCTGACAGGGTCATCGGGGAAGTGAACAACGGAGGGGAGCTCGTGGAGTATACTCTCCGAACGATCGATCCTAATGTATCCTATCGTTCGGTTAGGGCCAGCCGGGGAAAGCAGACCAGGGCCGAGCCTATCAGTGCTCTATATGAGCAAGGCAAGGTGCATCACGTGGGATCCTTTCCAGCTCTTGAGGACCAGATGTGTGACTGGGTCCCGGGAGAAGGTAGTAGCCCGGATCGTGTGGATGCTCTTGTGTGGGCCCTGTCAGAGCTTAGCAGATCGAGATTCGGAGCACAGAAACTGAACATGTCAGCACTTATCAGAACAAGACCCAGGTGATCTATGAGACCAAAACTATATGCAACCGTGAGCAAGAATACGACCGTAGTGCTCCACAGGGTAATGAAGGAGCAGGACTGCAACAAGAGTCGAGCTGTGGACTTTATTGCGGATCATTATTCGAAGACGCAGAACGATCTCAAGAAGAAGCAGATGGATGAGACTGCAGAGCTGGTTATTGAGAAGCTTAAAATAAAAAAGCTGGTGTAGAGGTTCGAATTTAAACCTCTGCATAGGCAACTCGGGATATAGTTATCTCCAATTTTTTGTACGCTGGTAAAATTAAATGTTTTTAAAAAATAAAAAATATTTTGATACTTTGTATCAAGATATCTACACAGCTTTACCAATTATAAGCGTCATCGTGGTAAAAATAAGAACAAAGCTAGTCATAATATGTACTCTATAGTAGCCAACAAGCTCGTTACGTAGAGGCTTGAATCGAATTGGATTTTCGAGAATTTCGCTAATCTTCTTTTCAAGTACATTCTGCAAATGAGAATTTTTTTCGTAAGCCTCTTGATATCCTTCTGACACTCTGGCAATATGTAAAGGGAATAACTCACATCAATCACTAAAAAAGTTATTTGAATATGTCAGATATGTCTTTGACAGATACAGCCGTGTTCTTATCTGATATCAGGATTCTCTCGAGTATTTCTTCCTTTATTGGCAGTTCATCAACAGGATGCCAATCGATCATCTCACAAAACTCAGCATCCTCCTCTGAAATGCTCTTATCCCGGATATAGACTTCAAGTATCTTTCGTTTCCTTATTCCATCCTGTGCGACCTTAGACCACTTTACCCATGAGAGTGCCTGGATTTTATCACGTTGGAGTAAGAAGACCACCGTTTTCAAACGGTGGATGAATTACGTCCATTCTCCAAAACATGTTGTGTTGTATAACTTAACACAAACTATATAGTGTGGTAAGTACATATATAACTTTGCATGTTAAAAGCCTACAAGTATAGAATGTATCCTACAAAAGAACAGCAAGAGCAGTTCCTTCAGCATTTCGGTGCGTGTAGGTTCGTCTATAATTGGGCGTTAGAACAGAAAATAAAGTCATATGAACAGGACAGTAAATCCGTATCCAGATTCACATTGAACACTAGGATAATTGAATTGAAGGAAGAACACGAATGGCTCAAGGATATCAATTCTCAGTCATTGCAGGGTGCCACTCTTAACCTTGAAAACGCATTTACTAAGTTTTTCAGGGAGAAAAAAGGATTTCCTCATTTCAAGTCCAGAAAGAATCCAGTGCAATCATTTTCAGTTCCACAATTCTACAAAGTGGATTTTGATGCTAATAAAGTAAAACTTCCTAAAATAGGATGGGTCAAGGTAAAATTACATCGTGGTTACATTGGTGTTGGAAAAACGGCTACTGTATCCAGAACACCAACGGGAAAATTCTATATCAGTATCCTTGTAGACGATGAACACGAACCACCTATAAAATCCATCTTTAACGAAAAAGTGACTGTTGGTATTGATGTGGGTATCAAAGATTTTGCTGTTCTTTCCAGTGGTGAGAAAATTGAGAATCCAAAGTATCTCAAAAATTCAATGAAGCGTCTTGCAGTTATTCAAAGAAGGTTATCAAGGAAGCAGAAGGGTTCAAAGAACAAAGCAAAAGCCAGACTTGCAGTTTCAAAAATACATGAGAAAATAAGCAACCAAATGCATGATTTTCAACACAAGGTATCCTCTAAGCTCATAAGCGAGAATCAAGCGGTAGCATTGGAAACATTGAATGTTAGCGGTATGTTAAAAAATCATTGTCTTGCACAAAGCATAGCCGATGCATCATGGAGTTCTTTTGTGTCTAAGTTGGAATATAAGGCAGAATGGTACGGAAAGACAATACTTCGCATCGGACAATTTGAGCCTTCTACGAAAATCTGTAATGTCTGTGGCTACCACAATGGAAAGTTAACATTAGTAGATAGAGAATGGAAATGTCCTGAATGTGAAACCAATAACGATAGGGATATTAATGCCGCTATTAATATCAAAAAGTTTGCTTTGGATAAGCAAAATCTGATAGGTATTTAGCACCGTAGGAACTGCGGGAAGGGCTTGTGGACTTACTGGAAGTGGTCAGAAGAATGAAGCAAGAAGCCACCCTATTTATAGGGTGGTAGTTCACTCTATGTAATTATAATTTCATTAAGCATTTACTTCTTATTGATTTCCTTGACCTATACTTTTATATTCTAAATCTATATACTTTAAGTAGAGGGAGAAAATGACTGTATTAAGCATACTAGGTTGTAAAATACTTCAGGATGAACTTGTTTGGCTTTTAAGCAATGATCCTAATATTGACAACATTTTAATAGTAGAAAATAAAAATATTTTTGAATTTACAAGAAAACTTGATGAGCAGTATATTCCTTATGAGATTTTACCACTTGATAAAATATCAAATAAACTTGAAGAGACTGATGAAAATAAAGTGACAATTGTTGTTAACTTCCTGGAAGTTGCACTCCATATGCTGTTAAATAAACTTAAATCTGAAGTCTATCAAAACATGAGAGAAATGATAACATTTTCCAGTGGAATCCTCGTTTTATACGGTCTTTGTGGTAATGTTTTGGGTGACGTAGAAAAAGACTTCTCTATGGAAAGTGATGGCTGTGTAGTACGGATACTCAAGGATAATAGTGGCAGAATCGTCGATGACTGCATTGCGGCAAGTGTGGGCGGTTGTGCAAACTATTTTAAATTAATAACAGAAAACACTAAAGAGCCTGCTTTCTTTTTGACACCCATGTTTGCTGCTTCATGGAAAGAGTTCCCTCTGACAGGTTATGATTTTGATTCAAATCCTGAAGAAGCCTTGAGACTGACAAAAATGATCTTGGGCCTTGCTGGATATTCAAGAGTGGCAAAGGTCAACACCGGTCTCACTTATGTAAAAGATTTCGATGAAAGGGTAGAAGAATATGCAAAGCTGTTCGGCTACAGTATGTTTGAGATCAGTGGTAGTCAGGAGATATTTGAGAACTGTTATCAATCAATAAAAAATGAACTGAACATCAGATAATTTTAAAAGTATCGGTTTCTATTGCACATAACACGTCTATGTTTTATAATAAGTTACCTATCCAAAAAATCCTAGCGTACAAAAAATTCAAGATAACTATATCTCCGCATAGTAACTAGGGGTTATAGGTAAAGCCAAAGAACCAAAATGTTAAATATTAAGGTAGAAGTTCTCATATTTGAGTTATTGGTGTAGAGTCCTTCAGATAATACTCGAAAAGCTCTTTTTCCCATTCAAGTGATTTTTTATAACGGCATAATACATATCTGCCATCAAACTCACCATTATTTGTTGTAAGAGATAACATACTGTGAGTGTCATTGAATGCAAAGAATAGGAAGCCTAATTCTTTTGGATATACAAAAATATTGACAAGCTCGCTCTTTGAAATTTCTATCAATTCTGCATAATGAGCAGTTTGTAATTTATCAAGCAAATCTGGAGGAAAAACAAAATACATCTGAACATTATTATTCATCATTTCATGGACTAATCTATAGAAGTCTGGATGGATGAATGTAGTGATCACATAGTGAAACTCAGACCCCTTGCTTGCTTCATGAAATTCCTTATCTATCTCGTATAGGTCTGTGATTGATGGTTTTATCACTCTGCATTCTCTCAGTTCATCTATCCTCTGTACAAATTGAGGCGGGATAAAATTCAAGTCATGAGTTCCCCAGTAATCAATATCACTATCAAGAGTCTCAACAGTATTTAGTAAAGGAGCCATCTCATCAACTATCAGTTTTCCAATAGTCGTTAGTTCATAGGTATCATCATAGTGGGCAACAAGATAATGCTCTTCAAGTACCTTTATCTGAGGAAGCAATGCCTGCCTTGTAGTACTAAGGGATCGGAGGATATCTTTCATTTCCCTTGAACCATCTTTTAGTAATAGGAGAACTCCTTTTCTCTTCTCTGATGCAAATATAACATCAAGCAATGGTTTTTTCAGCTGCGGCACATCCTCTAAGGCGATTGTAATTTCAGATACCCCCACTTAAATGCAACTATAATAGAAATCGTAGTATTTATAGTAAATTAAATGTTATTCTCTATATATTTATAAAAGGAGTGTAAAACACCTTGGTCTTTAGCGTCGACTGTGAGCAGCAATAATGCACTAAACTATAGATTATGATCTGCAAAATTACGTTAAATCGT
Source organism: Methanolobus psychrophilus R15 (assembly GCA_000306725.1). Taxonomy (GTDB): domain Archaea; phylum Halobacteriota; class Methanosarcinia; order Methanosarcinales; family Methanosarcinaceae; genus Methanolobus; species Methanolobus psychrophilus. Next base: position 554,200 of record CP003083.1, read on the forward strand.
AGATTATAATCGGCACTTTTATCTAGCTTAAAAAACAAACTAGCTGTCATGGAACAACTGATAAAAGATGTGCTGGAAAAACAGAATCCCTGGTGGTTTGGAAAAAGTTACAGTACAGGCATACCCCGCCTTCAGTATTATCCACGCTTATCCAGGTATCTGGATACAGAAGAGATGTTGCTCATACTTGGTGCAAGAAGGACTGGCAAATCGACCCTCATATACCAGATCATCAGCAGTCTCGAACTGTCTGAAGATGAAGCTGAATCGGTCCTGTACATGAACCTCGATGAGCCTATGTTCCAGAGCCAGGCAGAGAGTGCAAATCTTCTTTCTAGTATCATTGAAGATTACATTGCAGCAAGTAAAAAAGAGAGATACTATATATTCCTTGATGAGATCCAGAACTTCAAGTACTGGACTCAGACACTGAAAACATTGTACGATACTGACAAGCGCCTGAAATTCGTCCTGACAGGTTCCACATCATCCCTGCTCAAAAAGAAGACCATTACACGCCTCTCTGGAAGGTACCTTGCATTAACTGTCTATCCATTGACCTTCAAAGAGCACCTGGATTTCAAAGGGCTCAAAAGGCCGACATCTGCAGAGAAAAGACTTGAGTTCGAGGAATATCTCAAGCATGGTTCTTTCCCCAGGATATCTCTGGAAGAGGACACCGGTATAAAGGAAGAGCTGTTGAAGAATTATTATGAGACAATATACCTGAAGGACATAATCTTTCCCCATAATCTGAGGAACAACAGGGATGTAATAAACCTGCTGTATTTCATCATCTCAAACGTCGGTAAGCCTTTTTCCTACAACAGCATAGCAAATACCCTGGAAATATCAGCAGACACTGTTAAAGAGTACCTCAGCTATGCAGAGGACTCATACCTTCTATATTCCATCAACAAATTCGATTATTCTCTAAGGAAACAAATTGCAAATCCAAAGAAGATCTATTGCCTTGATACCGGTCTGATAAATGCTGTATCTTTCAAGTTCTCAGAGAATTATGGCAGGCTGCTTGAGAATCTGGTGTTCATAGAGCTTATCAGAAGACAGAGTGAAGTTTACTATCACAAAGGAACATATGAATGTGATTTTCTGATAAAGGCAGAGAACAGGATAAAGAGCGCCATCCAGGTGACAAAGGAATTGAATCTCGATAACAAAAAACGTGAACTTGAAGGATTAATGGAGGCAATGAAAGCTCATGAATTGCAGGAAGGCCTCCTGCTCACAAAGGATACTGAAGATCTGATCGAAATAGATGGAAAGAAGATTTTCGTAAGGCCTGTGTGGAAATGGTTACTCGCAACTTAAGAGGCTGTCCGATAATTCCAATGTCATCTGCATACTCAATGCTTATTAATAACCGACTCTTTTTAAATCATGATGGAACTTTCATTTAACCAAGGTACAATTGTCATTTATGGGAATGCCAGGATACCAAATTCTACATGGGATGAGCGTTCAAAAACTTTCAGGGCAATGGCTCTGTACTACAGAGATATTATCGATTACCTCAAAAACTCAGGTATTAGCTACACAGATAATGTCCTTGATCTACTGCCGTGTCCTGAACTTAAGAGCACAATAGAATTGAGAGGATATCAACAAAAATCTATTGATGCATGGATCCAGAATAGCAACCGTGGGGTCATCGTGCTACCAACTGGGAGTGGTAAAACTGTTGTGGGGATCAACGCAATTTCCTTGTTGAACACACCAACAATAGTGATAGTTCCAACTCTTGACCTGCTTGATCAGTGGCGATCTAAGCTGCAAGAGGAATTCAAAGTTGATGTGGGAATGCTTGGTGGAGGCAAGCAGGAAATAAAAGCCTTAACTGTATCCACATACGACTCTGCATATATCCATGCTGCCAGACTGGGGAACAAATTTGGTCTCATGATCTTTGATGAAGTTCATCATCTTCCTGCAGAAGGCTACAGGCAAATAGCTGAGATGTTTGCTTCACCTTTCAGGATGGGCCTAACAGCTACATATGAGAGAGAAGACGGAGCCCATAGTGAGATCAACAGGCTTGTTGGTGGAAAGGTATTCGAGAAAAAGGTGAAAGATCTTGCAGGAAAGCATCTATCTCCTTTCAAGCTTCAAAAGATAGTGGTTGAGCTGACCGAGAACGAGCAGATGGAATACGAGCATGATCAGGGAATTTTTGTAGACTATCTAAGGAAAAATAATATCATAATCAGAAGCCCGTCTGATTTTCAGAAGATCGTTATTCGAAGTGGAAGGGATCCAAATGCAAGGGGAGCTCTCCTTGCAAGAAACAAAGCGAGGGATATCGCCCTGAACAGCGCATCTAAAATAGAAAAGTTCAGAGAGATCCTGAAAGAGCATAATGATAGCAGGTTATTTATTTTCACCGAGCACAACAAACTTGTCTATAGGATATCAAAGGAATTCCTGATACCTGCCATAACCTATAAAACACCAGGCAAGGAGAGGAGTGAGATCCTTGATCGGTTCAAGTCAGGAGCGTATAGGGCAGTTGTTACATCGAAAGTCCTGGATGAAGGCATAGATGTCCCTGAAGCAGATGTGGGTGTGATCCTGAGCGGGACAGGCAGTGGAAGGGCTTTTATTCAGAGGTTAGGAAGGATACTCCGAAAGAAGGAAGGAAAGGAAGCTATCCTATATGAGGTCGTATCGGCAGAGACAAGCGAGATCAACACTGCAAAAAGAAGAAACAAAGCTTTAAAATAGGACTAAGAATGCTTACCAGTGACCTTCTTGTTACAAAAAGCTACAAAGGAAAGATCGAACCAGTCTATGCTAAACTTGACCGGGCAAACCTTGAGATCGCAGGTTCTCTTATAGATATATTCCAGAAACATGTCGGTAAAACATATGGAGAACTCTCTGAAGAGCTTGAAGGTATCGAAGAGCTCGATTTTCGTTTGATAAGAGGCCTGTCTCAAATACTTAAGAGAAAATGCGTCATCGAAATGGATGCGAACATAGAGCCATCTACTGCCAGAAAAATGGTTTTTGAGGATTGCAATGGTGCAGTTTCCGATCTAATAGAAAGAGATGAGGTCATAAACAGGGTTGCTAGAAAGCTATCAGTTAAACCTGATGAACTGGAAAAGGTCCTGTGGGCAGATATGGAGGAGAACTCGATAATCAAGGAATTCCAATCAATTGCCCCTGAAGATCTGCTCAGACAATATAATCTGTCACTGACACAAACCCTTCTTTTTAAAGCAACGGGCATGGAGATCCAAATAGAGGATCATTTCCAGGAGGTATTCTGGAAGATCAAACGGTTTGGATTGATGTACTCCATAAAGGATGGCAGGATATACCTGGATGGAGCTGTTTCCTTGTTCAAACTGACTGAAAGATACGGCACTTCCCTGGCAAAACTGCTGCCAACCATCATGAAGTGCAAGAAATGGAGCTTAAAAGCAAGCATCTTGAAAAAAACAATGACAGGAAAACGGATATATGATTTCACTCTCGATGACACCCGTCCAATATTCGATATTGAACCCGATCCCAACTCCGGTTTGGAGACCTTTGACAGTGCTATTGAAAAGGAGTTCTCTTTGCTTAGTTTCAATGACTGGCATGTCAAGAGAGAATCGGCAGTATTGAAAGCAGGTCAATATGCCTTTATTCCCGATTTTTCCCTCGAGAAGGACGGCAAGAAAATATACGTTGAAATAATCGGCTTCTGGACACCTGAATATCTCAAGAAGAAGATCCAGAAGATAAACCTGCTGGATAAGAAGGAAAAAGAAGATATGATACTTCTTGTGAATAAGAAGCTTGCCTGCTCTGGTTCGGAATTCAATATGGACAACATCATTTTCTACGACAGGAAGGTACCGTATCTGGAGGTTCTCAAGATCCTGCGAGGATATGAAGAGAAACAGGTCACAGAGGACATTGAAAGACTTAAAAATGTCGAAATTGTTTTTGAAGGAAATATTATCGATCTCGAGGAGACTGCCAGAAAATACGGGGTCACCCTCGATGCTTTGCTGAATGCTATTAAAAACGATAACAATGCCAATGCCAATGCCAATGATTATCTGCGGATCGGACATCAGCTTGTGGACGATCAAACCCTAAAAGCTGTTGAGGACGAGTTGAATGGTGTAAAAAAGTACAACGAAGCTCTTATTATTATCGAGAAATATGGGATTAAAGGTCAGCAGGTATTTGATATTCTCGGATATAAGGTGAGATGGAGCGGACTTGATCCAGATAACGCAGAAATAGTGAAACTCTCATAGCCAGATGGCCATTATTTGCTCAGATGAATGGCGGTTGTGTGGAGAAAATACAAACAAGAACAGATGAAGATTAGAGTTGGTACTATTTCTACATCATAATAGTACAATAACTGCAGCAAACTACTCTTCTGTATGGTGTGGTCCCAAGCTAATTATCGAATTACAAACGCAACCGACCCGCCGCAGGCGGCACATTTCAATGCTACTGATAAAGAAAGGAACAAAGCCTTTATTCCCATTTTGCCTGAATATCGAGGATTTCTACAGAGCCTGATATTAATGCATTCATATGCCAGTCTTGGCTGTGATGCGCCCCGTGTTCACAGCTTTCACCAGCTTCTGATAGTCCTTCTCATTCTGGTCGGCATAAGCCATCGAGAATTCAGCAATTGCCTTGGCAAAATCCTTACCGCTACCAAGGTAACCGGAGATGGAAGAGGCATCACCTGTACGGGCGTGAGCCCTGGCAAGGCACCAGCTGCATATAGCCACATAAACCCTGAAGGAAGATTTGTCCATGTCGGTAACGTCGAAGGAACCTTTCATGTCCTTGAGCTGGCGCCAGTACTGGTCCCGTTGCGTCAACGGACTGGTGATCCATCCAAGGAACATGTCACTTGCAGCCTCCATGAGGTGCTGAGCGATCACAACACGCTGGCCGTGCGATACACCGGGCCGTTTCGGAACATAGTCCTCAAGCACTGAACGACCGGCTTCCTTTAGCTGCAGGATCAGGAAATCGTCCTCAGCTCCACCTTTCACCAGCAGGATCAAGCAGCGTGTTCCAACACTGCCCACCCCGCCTACCCGCAGGGCTGCATCAACTATATGAAAGCGCCGCAGCAGGAAACGCCTCTCGTCAGGCAAGCTGTCTAGGTATTGGACCCAGATCTTCTCGGCATAGTCTGCGGACACCTGCGGCATTTCTTCACGAGAGAGATACTGAGAGAGGTTTGTTTCACGCAGAGGCACCAATAGCGGCGGTTCGGTTTTAATGCGCCGATGACCGTTCTCCATCACAGTCAGCTTTTCAAGGGTTTGCTCCTGGTTCCTGGAACGTGCCTTGGCAACAGCCTTCTCTGCATCTTTCTTACCTTTTCCGGAAGAGGCCCGCTCGAAGACTTTCAGTAGAGTATCGGCATCTACCTGGTAGTAGTACCAGACGTCCATGGTGTCCATCCCGGAGAAGCGATCCATGACCTTGCAGTAGGCCTTGGGAACAGTGGCAGCCATTTTCCTGCACTCGTTCCTGTCAAGGCCTATCTCCCGGCCTGCGACTACGGCGCTGACAGCCAGACGTTTCAGATCCCATTCCCATGGACCGGGAAACGCCTCGTCAAAATCATTTATATCGAAGACCAGTTTGCGTTCAGGTGTGGCGAAGAGGCCGAAGTTGGCCAGATGAGCATCACCACACAGCATCGTTGTGATGCCCGACACCGGCGACGATGCCAGATCTGCCGCCATAACAGCTGCCGAACCGCGCAGGAAGGCAAAAGGCGAGGCCAGCATGCGACCGTATTTTATAGGTAGAAGATGCTGCAAACGTCCCTGATCCTGTGCTTGCAGGATAGCAAGAGGATCAGGCCTGTCGGGATCAGGCTCCCAGGTTCCGTGGCTTTTAAAAGGTAACTTCTCACGCAAGGCCCTACCTGCAGCTTTACGCTCGGACCGCGTAGGGTATCCCTGGTTCCAAGAATACCGTCATTGCTGAACTTCATCCGTTCCATGGCAACCTCCACTCGAAACCTGGCACCTCATCATTCATAATCTAGTATAAAATAGTCTCGTAACCGAAAATGTTTTCCTGTTGGGAATATTTTGATTAATTTTGATTAAAGTTCAGTTATAGGTATTGAATTCTTCAAGTAATATTCAAAAAGCTCCCTTCCCCACCGAATTGCACTGTCACTGGAACAAATAACTCTTTTATTATCGGAAACACCTTGCTCTGTCAGCAATTTTAACATAAGGCTGTAGTCATTGATGGAAACAGATAAGAAATCAAAACGAGTTGGATATACGCTCAAATTGATATTTGGATTTTCGATCAATGCCTGAGATTTTTCGGGATTGTCAATTATGAGTTTTTCATAAAGCTCTTTTGAGATAATAATAAATATATCCACATTATTTGCTATTAACTCTGAAAATGTTTGTTCAAAATTGGGAAATACGAATGAACTCATCGTAAACACAGATTTCGAAATCCTAGCCTCTTTAGTAAACTGTTTGTCTTCCTCGAATATCTCATGCAAACCAATCTTAATCAAGTTACATGGCCCAAGTTCATCTATTCTTTTAAATAAATGTGAGGGTATGAAATCAAGTTTATGTGTTCCCCAATAATCAATATCAAAGTCCAAAACGCTAAGAGTACTTAAAAGAGGAGGCGTATCATCAACTATCAGTTTCCCGATAGTTGTCAACTCATAAGTGTCCCCATAGTGATCAACAAGATAATGCTCTTCAAGCACCCTTATCTGAGGGAGGAGTGCCTTTCTGGTGGTATCCAGCAACTGCAGGAGTGTTGGCATTTCCTTTGCTCCATTCTGTAGTACCAAAAGAACTTCCTTCCTCTTTTCAGATGCAAATATCACATCAAGCAATGGCTTTTTCATATGGAGTACATCCTCCATGTATCTGTAATTTCATTTAATTCCACTCCCATATTGGTATTTATCTTAACTACTATTTATAAAGATTCCATTCAACTGTTGAAATATGTATATAGTTCATTCTGACGTATTTGAAAAACATGAGATGAAAAACTTGGAAGTACTATTCACTTGAATAGTAAGAATATGTGCAAAATATTTATAGCGACAACTAATATATAACGTAACGCCGTTAACAGGGTAATATAGAGGTGTGTGTGCCTTTTCTACCACCAACCCCCCACTCCCCCCACTCCCCCCAATTACACACACCTAATTTAAAATATTTATACTATGATGAGTCACGTTAGTTTTAATTCTTATGGTAGTTTCGGCTCTGTAGAAAACCTATTTCCTACTAAAAATTAGGTAGTCATTTAAAAAGGATAAAACCCCAAAGTGTTAGTTGGGACCAAAACACAAAGGTGATGATTAGTGTTTTACCTGGTTTCTTTAGAGATCCCGTTAAAATCATGATCGTTAACCGAAATCCATCAAAAGCAACCCTTGCCCAGAAATGTATTTAAAAATCATATTGGCATATATGGTTGCTTGAATCTGGGAGATTTCCTACAGAGCCCAAAACCTATAATTAATAGTATTTTTAAAGTTACTTTGATTAGTCGGAGGTTGCTGTTAATGGCCTATGAAGTTTATCCGATCTATGACTTAGAAATTGAATTTAACAGTTTGGATAAGAAATATGATAAAAAGAATTCTTATAAGGATAAGGTGTATAAAATTGTTTATGTAGATGTTGGAATTATTTTAGTGTATATTGAGGAACCAACCGTCAGACATGAGTTTATACCATTGTCTACCATCTCCAAGGTTACTTATAGAACACAAAATACAACGTAAAATAAGCCCTATATTGATATGTATGCTAGGGTACAAGTTAATTTTATATCACAGCTAGGGATCTTTATACATTCGAAACTGAGGCAAATTAAATCGCCGTTGGCAAATCTGCGTAGCATTGAACGGAGAGGAGGCCTATTTTGTATAAGTGGCGATTTACAGCTGTTCGGTCTTTGGGGCGGGGACATCCGTGGAATTTGATAGAAAATGGACAAGGTACAATCATGAAGATCGTTAGTAAGATCCCGGCAACAAACCCTCAGAGACATGAGAAACTAGTAGGGTCTGGATGGACGGCACTGAAAGAGCCTCAAAGCCTGATGACTGCAATGGCGGCTTCAGTTCCGCTGGCTGTTCTCAATCTTGTGCTGACGATGGGGATATTCTGGCTGTTCCAGCCATTAACGATGGCAGACTTTGGCTTCAGCTCGGACGGATTCAGCATAAGCATCAGCCTGCCGGTAATCGCAGGCCTGTTATTGCTTTTGATAACTCATGAAATGCTGCACCTGCTGATGGTCCCAGACTTCCTTTCCTCTGACAGGACATACACGGGCATCACCTATGCAGGGGGATTTGTTTACACCGAAGAGGAGATTCCAAGATCAAGATATCTGCTGATAACAATACTGCCTTTTGTCATTATCTCAGTACTGTTGCCCTTGGTGCTGGGAAGTGCGGACCTGCTGACAAGCACGGCAGTGGCTTTGATACTGCTCAACTCTATGGCATCTTCAGTGGATGCGTTGAGCTTCATCCTTGTAGCAACTCAAGCACCCGCCGGGTCACACATGACAAGCAATGGCATAAGGACCTACTGGAAACAGAAGTAGTTCTGTGGGCTTGCTCCAGACCTACTGAGGATTGCGTTGGGGCACCGGCACCCTGCACATCTCATCCCTGAGCACCCTCCAGCTCCTCGTAGAGCATCGCCTCCACGAACATAAGGTAATCGCCCACTGTGGAGTTGTCAGCGACCCCCGACTTCGGTCAGAAGTTGTTGACTCTATATTTGAGAGATGATATGTTTCTACGGAACGCAGAAACTAATTCATTACATATAAATATACGGAACACAATCATAATAACTATGCCCCGTAATTTTGTTAACCGTGCTCATGAGCTGGGATATCTAAACAGTGAATATGGCTCCGGCAATTTCTCGTTCACAGTTATCTATGGGCGCCGGCGGGTTGGCAAGACGGAGCTTATCCAGCAGTTCATGCAGGATAAACCTCATATCTACTTTCTGGCAGATATGAGAGGTACGCAGTCCAATGTTCTAAGATTCAGGAAAAGGGCTGCAGACCTGTTCAACGGTATTGAGCCGGCAGCTGGAGGTTTTGATGAGATATTCGAGTACATAAGAAAGCAATGGAAAAGCGAGCAAAAGCTTATCATTGCCATCGACGAGTTTTCCTATCTGGCACAGCAGGACGAATCCATACCATCTGTGTTCCAGCTCATTGTTGATGAGATCCTCAGGGGAGGAGCATTTCATCTGATCCTCTGTGGTTCCTCTGTCTCCATGATGGAAAAAACAACCCTTGCCCACTCCAGCCCGCTTTATGGCAGAAGGACGGGACAGATGAAGATAGAACCACTGCTTCTGCGGCATACCGCTGAATTCTTTCAGGGTTTAACAGCACAGGAAATGATGCGGATCTATGGTGTGACCGGAGGTATTCCATTTTACATAGGCTTCTTTGATCCGAAAAAGGATCTTTATACCAATCTGGAGCACTCAGTATTTTCCAAAGAAAGCGTGCTTTATGCTGAAGGCGAGTTCCTGCTTCTGGAGGAACTGCGGGAACCTGCCACTTACATGAATATACTTTATTCCATATCCCGGGGAGCGACCAGAGCAGGGGAGATCGCCACCAATGCCTTCCTTGAGACCAAGGACCTGTCCTATTACCTGGATACACTCATGAAGCTTGGCTTTGTGAGAAAGGAACACCCTGTAGCCGAAAAGTCATCAACGCGCAAGACCATTTACTCCATCGATGATCCATTCCTTCGTTTTTGGTTCCGTTACGTACTGGTTCACAGGAGTTCTATTGAAACGGGTGATGTCTCGCATGCAATCAAGGACCTTGAGAAGAGCTACGACCGACACCTTAGGGAAACATTCGAGCAGGTAGGCAGAGAAATACTCATGTACCTCAGTTCGCAGGATGAGCTCCCTTTCCTGATAAGGTCCATTGGCAGGCAATGGGGAAAGATCTTAAAACTGCCAGCAGGGAAGAACGATTATGAGATAGACATAGTGGCTCTTAATCAGGATTCAAAGGATATCCTTTTCTGCGAATGCAAATGGCAGAACCAAAGAACTGATGAAGATGTCTATTTTGAACTGAAGGAGAAGGCAAAACATGTAAAATGGCTGCCGGAAAGAAAAGAGCACTTTGCCCTTATAAGCAAGTCCGGTTTCACAAAAAAGATGCATGAGATCGCTAGGGAGGAAGGCGTTCTGCTGATCACACTGGAAGAATACCTGTCTCGTTTTTTTGCTGAGTAGATCTCATCGACCTCGACTCATACTTTACTAGCAAAAAGGTCTATATGATGAAAATGCAACTGCCTAGGTTCTATTAAAAACCAGCACACCACCCGCCGCAGGCGGCACATTTCGCTGTTGCTGTAGAACTATGCTAAGTAAATTACCAGACAAGAAACTCTGCTCTTTAAAAAAAAGAAGTGAAGCCTTAGCTCCTCTTCCTCATAAATAGAACAGCACAGATAATTATCATCAAGCTGAACATGAAGCTTAAACCTGGTGTCCATTTGTGCGTGCCCGCAACCACTTTTTAAAAAGGACCACTGTCTTCACCCTTAAAAAGAAATACTTTATTAAGATATTCAAGTACTTCGGCTGGAATTGTATAAGGTTATTATATATTAGAAAGATCATTCCAGTTTGGACAAATTGGTACAAAATCGTTTTTTAGTACAGGTGGGGAGAACGCATTATTTCATATCTTTCAAATGCCCAGTTTCTTTTTCTCATTTACAAATTGTATAAAGGAAAGTTCAGGGTCCTGAGGACGACCCCATCTGAAATTTACTCTGCTAATGTCTCTTCTACTACCATTTCCTCCGTTGCACTGTTTTCAGGTGCTTTTTCTTCAACTGGTGTTTCTTCTGCAATGTCTTCTTCTACTGGTTCTTCAACTGTCACTTCCTCAACAGTTTCTTCTTCTATCGGAGTATCATCCACCTGCTCTTTATCATCTACTGGTTCTTCAAAAGACTCATTCACAGGTGCTTCTTCGGCCGGAGCGTCATCTACTGTTTCTTCATCTGCGGGGGTTTCTTCACCCGGTTCTTCTGTTGATTCTTCAATAGGTTCCTCTTCAACTGTTACATCCTCAAGTGTCTCTTCTGATGCAGAATCTTGGATTATTACAACATCTGAGCTCTCTATAAGCTCGATGATCCTCTGCAGCTCACTGGTCAGATATTCTGCCTGCTCAGTGGATAATCTGTCCTTTGGAAGTAGTTGCCCTTCAATAGAAGCGATGATCTTGCTTAGCCTATCAATACTTTTTTCAGCATCTCCCATCTCAAGCATGTGAATTGCGTTCTTTAGGTTTGCATTCAAAGAGTTTTTAGTACCGGTGTTCACTCCTTCCATACCACTAATATAGTCTTGGAGTTCTTCAAGCGCTTTTATAGGATCTTCTTGAACTGGTGGTGCTTGCTCGTCAAGAGTGAACATAAATATGTCGAAGTGATCCATCCCACCACGGCTATCAGACCACACAATTCTGTTCTCATATATTGCAAGACCTTCTCTCCAGTGAGTCTCTGTGAAGATGTAGTCCGAGTATGCCCATTCAGTAATCCTAAATTCCTTACCAGTAGATATATCGTACATGTAAATTTCAGGCATGAAAAATATATAATCTTCAATGTAAGCCACATTACGCTCATCAACCCAAACTATCCTGTCTCCATATATCGCAGGTTCTCTTTGATGAGATTGATTTGTTGTTATTTGTGTCTCCTCACCTGAAAAGATATCGTACATATATATGTCCCAGTTCCCATTCCGATAATCTTGCCACACTATCTTATCTTTATGTATGGCCGGATCAGTCTGATCAGATGTGTCTGTGGTTATCTGCTGCTCCTCTCCGGTTGAAATGTCGTACATGTAAACGTCCCAATTTCCACTACGATTATCCTGCCAAACTATTATATTTCCATGGGCAGCCGGATTTATCTGGTCGGATGGTTGGCTTGTTATTTGCCTTTCTTCTTCCAAAGATAGGCAATACATGTAAATATCCCAGTTTCTATTCCTGTAATCCTGCCATACCAGGATGTCATCGGAAAATACGATATTGCCAAAGCTATCCAATTCAATAACCGGCGAGCTCTCTCCTGAAGAAATATCATACAAATAAAATCCAGCGAAATGATGATCATCAGTAGCGTTATGGCGGGGGATGTCAAACCATACTACTTCGTTTTCATATATTGCAGGACTTGAACCAAATTCTGATGTTAATATGATTTCTTCTTTTGTGGGTATATTGAATAAAGAAACAGATTGATGGAAATAATTTTCCCATGCTATCCAGTCTCCATAAATTACTGGATTAAATGAACTAATTGATGTCGTGATACGTGTTTCTATCCCCTTGGCCCTTTCTGTTGTTTTGTCCACCACTGGCAGTTCATCAACATGTCCTTTCTCTACTGGATCTTCATCAGTTGGTTCTTTTTCTACTGGTGCTTCTTCTACTGGTGCTTCTTCTACTGGATCTTCTTCTACTGGTACTTCTTCGTCTACCAGTACTTCATCAGCTGGTTCTTTTTCAACCGGAGTTTCTTCCACTGGTGCTTCTTCTACTGGTGCTTTTTCTACTGGTGCTTTTTCTACTGGTACTTCTTCCACTGGATCTTCACCTATCGGAGCTTCTTCTACCGGAACTTCATCTATCGGTACTTCATCGTCTACCGGTACTTCATCTGGAGTGTCTCCTATAGGTTCCTGGATCGGATCTTCTGGGTCGGGCAGTATCTGTTCATTCAATGTGAACAGGCCGATGTGGGAAGTGTCGTAGGTCCATCCTTCCCATACAATCCTATTTCCGTAAATTGCAAGAGATTGATCATTCATGTTGAAGTACCAACCAGCAGTTGGCAATTGAGATGCTTCTCCAGAAGAGATCTTGTACATATGGATGTGTGATGGACCTGCTATCGAAGTGCTATCGGCCCATACGATCACATCTTCATATATTACAGGACTGAACTTAAGGGACTCGTATCCAAGGGTTTCATTTGTAGTGACTTGGATCTCCTCTCCTGAGGATATATTGTACATATAGATATCTGAGAGAGATATGGGATAGTAGGCAGGACTATTAGGATAATCACGAAGGTCAGACCACACTATTTTATCCTCATAAACTGCAGGACCTGCAAAGATCATTGCTTCATCATTTGTAACTCGCTTTTCCTCTCCAGTCAAGATATCATACATGTAGATAGTGCTGTTGTTCTCCCAGGCTATCGTATTACCATATATGGCAAGATCTATCGACTCCGCTGGAGCGTAAATTATCTGAGATTCACCATCTATGATTTCCTCCCCAAGCCCCACGTAGTCTCCTTGGTATGGATGCGATGTTATCTCGCTCTCCTCTCCAGCCGATAGATCGTACATGTAAATGCCCAGGTTACCGTTCCTATAATCCGACCATACGATCTTATCTTCGTAGATTTCAGGGGAGCCTTTTATAGACTCACTGGTAGTTATTTGAGTTTCTTCCCCTGAAGAAATATCGTATATATGGATATTTGAATTGCCACTATAGACATGCTTATCATCAACTGAAATCAGTTTCCTAGTAAAGTTTGATCCATCTAGCCAAATTATCATGTCATTATAAATTGCAGGACTTGCGGCACTACCACTTGTTGATATTTGTTTTCCTGTGTTTGAAGATAAATTGTACAAGTATATATTGCTACCAGAATAAGGGTGATTTTCCACCCAGACCGTTTTATCCTCGTAGATTGCTGGACTGAAGTGTTCAGTATGACTTATTGGCGCTACAGAGCCTTTAGCTGTTTCTATTGCACTAGCATTGCTGACAGATATTGCAAATAGAATGATCATAATAAGAATTATATTAGTCTGCTTGATCTTCATTTACTATCCCCTACCCTTTCAGTTTTAGCTTCGCTGAACCCATGATCATTATGAAATTTACAGGTATTAGGAATTTTGAACCAAGTGTCTTAAACAGAGTTAGCAAGGAAACATTTGTTAAATTAGAGAGTTGTTTCTTCTCACAAAATAAGATGGAAACCCAAATATTCCACTTCAACAAATACCCTCTCTTCTGGAGAATCGGTCATCTCCCCTCTGAAATTCTACATACCACCCGGAACCAAAAACGGCCAACGAATGCATCTGGAAACTTGTCGAAAAGTTCCCTGATAGGGTTTACAAGCCATCTAAAGGGCTTTTCCGTTCACGACGGATGGAGCAGGGTGCTTGCGACTTTAGTCGCGAGAGGAATGCGTCTAGCAATAAATAAATTATAAATATTATTGAAACATATACTCAATAGATGTTATTAACTGTCAAACTCAAACTGTATCCTTCCGAAGAACAACATGTCAGGCTATTGAACACGATGGAACAGTTCAATAAAGCATGTAATTACATATCGGAAGTTGCATGGTCAAACCGAGTTTTCGGTAAGATCAGGATACAGAAACTTGTCTATCGGGATGTCAGGAACACATTCGGATTGTCTGCACAAATGGTCGTCAGGGCTATTGGAAAGGTTTCTGAATCATACAAGATAGATAAGAGCAAAAAACACGAATTTGATAGTCATGGAGCCATAGTATACGATCAGCGTATCCTAACGTTCAAAACAGCCGATGAGATCTCTATCCTGACATTAGATGGCAGGGAACGAATGGGCATAAAATACGGAGAATATTGTCAGTTAACATCCCGTAGGGTCCGTGGCCAGGCAGATCTTGTATACCATAATAATACATTCTATCTGATGGTGGTTGTCGATGTCCCAGAGGAAGAGAAGATCGATCCAAATGGAGTGGTCGGTGTCGATATGGGTATCGTTAACATTGCAACAACATCGGATGGAAAGATGTATTCTGGAGAAAAGTGTACTGAGATTAGACAAAGATATTCCGCTATCAAGTCCAAACTCCAACAGGCTGGTACCTGGTCGGCAAAGAAACATCTGAAGAGGATCAGCGGAAGAGAAAGACGGTTTAAGCGTGACATAAACCATCAGACAGCTAAAGATATCGTACAGACTGCAAAAGACACTGATCGAGCAATTGCCATCGAAGATCTGACTGGTATAAGGTCGAGAAGCACGGTTTCAAAAGCAATACGGGAATCTATTGGAAAATGGGCATTCAGTGAGCTTGGAATGTTCATTAAATACAAGGCAGCTCTCAAAGGCATACCAGTATATGATGTTGATCCCAGGAATACATCAAGGATGTGTTCAGTATGCGGAAATATCGATAAAAAGAACAGAAAAAACAGCTTGCAGTAACTTCAAATTGATTCGAAGTCAAAGAAGTGGCTAAATAGTAATAGTTACTACTCAGATACAATCATACAAGATAGATAAGAGCAAAAAACACGAATTTGATAGTCATGGAGCCATAGTATACGATCAGCGTATCCTAACGTTCAAAACAGCCGATGAGATCTCTATCCTGACATTAGATGGCAGGGAACGAATGGGCATAAAATACGGAGAATATTGTCAGTTAACATCCCGTAGGGTCCGTGGCCAGGCAGATCTTGTATACCATAATAATACATTCTATCTGATGGTGGTTGTCGATGTCCCAGAGGAAGAGAAGATCGATCCAAATGGAGTGGTCGGTGTCGATATGGGTATCGTTAACATTGCAACAACATCGGATGGAAAGATGTATTCTGGAAAAAAGTGTACTGAGATTAGACAAAGATATTCCGCTATCAAGTCCAAGCTCCAACAGGCTGGTACCTGGTCGGCAAAGAAACACCTGAAGAGGATCAGCGGAAGGGAAAGACGGTTTAAGCGTGACATAAACCATCAGACAGCTAAAGATATCGTACAGACTGCAAAAGACACTGATCGAGCAATTGCCATCGAAGATCTGACTGGTATAAGGTCGAGAAGCACGGTTTCAAAAGCAATACGGGAATCTATTGGAAAATGGGCATTCAGTGAGCTTGGAATGTTCATTAAATACAAGGCAGCTCTCAAAGGCATACCAGTATATGATGTTGATCCCAGGAATACATCAAGGATGTGTTCAGTATGCGGAAATATCGATAAAAAGAACAGAAAAAATCAGTCTGAGTTCAAATGTACAAAATGTAACCATACTGAAAATGCCGATGTAAACGCTTCGAAAAATATCGCATCCAGGGGCATCTGTCAATTGTCCCAACGTCCTCTGCCTGTTTAAAGGAAGTTGAAGGACAAGTCCGCTACTTCAGTAGTGGGTAATTGACTGGAATATAAGTAGACCTTCCTAACATGAGCGCTTAAAGTAACCGGTTTATCCGCTTTGGCATTTTTCTTCATGTAATGCAGGTATCCTCAGAAAGCCCTTAGGTAGGTTTTTTGCGTTCGTCCAAGTAACTTCTATGAACCGCGAAATTGTGTTGTTAGGAGCGATTGTGGTCGTTGACAGTAAGTCAAACGTACTGAGTATACCAACAAATGTTGGCATCATAAGTATGATCCAATATTGTAAAAACAGCTTGCAGTAACTTCAAATTGATTCGAAGTCAAAGAAGTGGCTAAATAGTAATAGTTACTACTCAGATACACGAAGGAAGAAATATGGTGAACGTGCAAAAAATACTGACATTACTTTTCATATGTGCTCTGGTAAGTGTCGCTCTTCTAGTATCCGGGTGCTTTGACACTGCAGATATTACCGAAGAGACAAGCAACGGACAATCCGAGACACACACAGATCCTGAAGCTGTACCCATTGATGATATCACTGACATTAAATGGCATTGGTCAGCATTGACCGGAGATGATGCCGGCAATCTGTCAACTATCCCTGATCCGCAGAGATACACAATACAGTTCTCAAAAGATGGGACATACGGTATCAGGGCAGACTGTAATGTAGGAGGCGGTGAATACGCCCTTGTAGGAGATAAACTCACAATAGAGCCCGGATTTACGACTCTTGCATACTGCGGCCCGGAATCACTTGATACCCAGTATCTTTCCCTTCTGCATGATGTGACAGGTTTTTCAATGGTAGATGAGAAACTGGTCCTGAGCTTTGAAAAAGAGGGCAAGCAGATGATATTCGTTAAAGAAAGTCCTGCCTCTGCAGAGGACATCCAGGATATTGAATGGCAGTGGACAGGAATTGTTGAAGCCACCGAAGATGCTATCAGTCAGACTGCCGTTCCTGGACCGGAAAACTATAATATCATATTCCAGGCCGATGAACGATACTCTATCAAAGCGGACTGCAATGTCGGGAGTGGGGAATATGCAATTAAAGGTAACAACCTTACAGTTTCAACACCTGCCCTTACAAGGGCATACTGTGGTCCGGATTCCATGGACATGCTGTATCTCTCCATGCTAAGTAATGTAACAGCCTTCTCAATGGAGAACGGCCGGCTTGTTCTCAGCCTAGGAAGTAGTGGTGATGAGATGATCTTTGACATAGGGAGAGAAAGCAGGCTGTAAAACCTGTTCATGAAAAATGGGAGCGCAGAGGGCCGTAGAAACCCGCGACTTTACAGGCTGTCTGACAATTACTGCCAGTAATAGGAAAATTCCTTCTTTTCCGATTTAAAAGCTTTATAAGCCTTCTTTCTCTCCGTTTTTGCGATCAAGTTGAATTGTCGGACAGCCTGTTCAGTCGGGGGTCGTTGACGATAAGATGAGCAGGAAGTGGGCAGCCTCAGAACATTGAAGACAGGCGAGCTAATGTACACAACGGTTTTGCAATCCCTTAATCCTCTGGGGTGGACATTTCTTCTCTATTTGAGAATGATTCCTTTGCACCCCCACCACAGCAGGACATCTGTTCTCCACCGCAGCCACACTCTCCACTATCCATACCCTTGCCTCTCAGTGCTGCACTGATCATTGCCCATGCACAGCCGACACCGCTCTGTACTTCTATTGCCTGAACCGGGCAATTCCGGACACATGCCCCACACTCCATACATGCGGCTGGCTGCATGAGCTCAGCATGCTCTTTTCCTTCAGCAAAGACTCCATGGGGACAGACCTGCGTACACCGCAGGCAATTGATACACTTTTGAGGATAATAGAGGAGGGTATTTTCAAGATAAGAATCAAACATCAGATTACCTCCATAAGCCAAATTGCTCCCAGTAGGACCAAAATCAAGATCCCAGACCCTGCCATAAGTACCATGACAGGCACGTATCTATATATCTCTTTTTTGACGCCGGTCCTTGAAGTGAATGTTGTACAACCTGTAAAGTTAAGGGCCAGGTATGCCGTCAATGCAGGCATGATCAGGAGTGGAACCAGTGATTTAAGCAGATCTGTCCAGAGCGGCATTATAGGATTTGCCGCAAAGGAAATGGCAAAGGGAATTGCAAAGATCACTCCTAGGATGAGCCCTTTTGTACTGAGATCATGCGTGGGAATGATAGGAAGCAGGGCAGGAAAGAATACAGTTCCCGCCAGCACGGCGGTGATCGCAGCAAGGGCTGCAAGAGGGCCTGTAAGAAGATAAAGAATAATGGCAGCAACAAGCGTCGGTAGTGCTACATGGACCAATTCGACCGGAGTGAGGACCAGCCGGTCTTTGAATGAGAACTGAACCCTGCGCATTTCAGGCGTTGCCTTACGTGTTTTAATGTATTCGGGAAGGTCACTGGCACGGACCGGGCCATATTCTACCCTGAAACCGGAACGGCGCTGTACTTCATGCGCCGATATCCCCGGAGCTCCAAGCTGTGGCAGTATGAGATTTCGGTGGCTGACAATGCTGGAAAGCCCTGACCATGCGATGCGATGCACGAGTTCCTCTGTCCCAAATGTGCCCTTGCCTGCGGCACACCACACATTAACTCCCTTTGTATCCAGAACAAGAATGTAGCAGTCGGTGCCGGCAAGAGCGCTGCGGACCGCATCAAAGCTCAGTGTGTAATTTGCCGAAACCAAAACCGGAGAATCTGCATTGGGGCGTCCCATTTTGTAAAGGCCGGGTTTTACAATATGTCCCATCCGGTTCATTCCCCAGCGGGCAAGAAAATGATCAAACCGGTCGTTGAGTGTGAGCTTACCTGTAACGGTACGAAGCTCAGACACCAGTTTGTTGTGAGTCAGATCAATGAATGAGGTTGTATCATATCCCGATGCACATGAGCACGATAAGCTGGATTTTTTGTCATCATCCATGTGGTTTCCCTCCATTCTAATCATGCATGTGCATCAATGGGTCAAGCACTTCCTTTACCATTCCACTAAGGTTTTCGGCTTTGATAAGAGCAA
This sequence comes from Methanolobus psychrophilus R15, assembly GCA_000306725.1. Lineage (GTDB taxonomy): Archaea > Halobacteriota > Methanosarcinia > Methanosarcinales > Methanosarcinaceae > Methanolobus > Methanolobus psychrophilus. Next base: position 573,520 of record CP003083.1, read on the forward strand.
GACAACAGATGCTGCCGTCCTTTTCCCAGCTGATCAAAGCGAGTTTATTTCCACTATTAATGCTCGCTTTTTCCCGCACGTCTTTTGGTAGTACCATCTGTCCCCTTTCATCAACATTGAGGATTGCCTCCACCTTGCATGCAGAAACCTGGTTGCAATCGCATACCGATCCATCAGGATCACAAGCTTCATGGACGTTCTTCTTTTTAGTCATTCTGATTCCTCATGATCAAGTATGTTTCTGTATACTTATATTTTTCTGAAAAATCAGATTGAACTTGAAAATAGGAATTTATTAGAATGTCAGAAGATCATTCAAAAGAGGCACTGGCATCTGAGAAGCCCATTTTTGCGCAAAATGGGAGAAAACCGATCTCCCATATCAATTCTTGGCTCTGTGGAAATCTTCACTTTAGTAGGAAATAGGTTTTCTACAAAGCCGCACTATTTCTGATTTATATCCATGATTATTCTCTTATTTCTTATCAACTCATATGTGGTGAATGCAAATATTATCCCTGCATATCCATAGGCAAGAGAAAGGATTATATCCTTTATGTTCACAGGCTTTGCAAAATTCTCAAGCAGATATGAAAGACCATAATCGGCTGCGTTTAATAAAACAATAAATAGTGCAAACCCAAAAATGAATGAAGGCGCTCTGTAACTACCTTTATGCAGGAGAATGTCAAATAGCGCTGCAATCATTATTACTATTGCAACCTTTGGAATGTATATCCAGTCTCCAACCATTATATGGCTTAGAAGTCCAATACTCCCATATATTATAAAAATGAGAGTGACGACTTTAAATTTCCTGATGATTAAGCTCACCAATGAAATAACATAGATCGTGGTAATGCCTGCCGCAGATCCACCTGGCATTTTTGAGAGGAAGACACTCAAGAAGATGTTGTTCACAATGAACAAGACCAATGCAGAAACAACAATAAGCCAATCTTCCTTTGAAAGCGTTTTAAACTTACGAAAACCAGTCATTCTGTTTTTCTCCTTTTGAGATTTAACTAGATATCGCTTCTTCCAGCACCTTATAATCCCAATAATAGAACATAACTTCCCATTACAGATTGCTTTTAATATAGAACTTTCTTATTCATCCATTTATTCAAATTTTCAACAAGTCGTTTTCAGGTAAGGTAAAAATAATTTATCCAAGACATGATAGGGTATTGGTCTTTGACACGAGAACTACTATAGATGCTTAAAAATAGTTTAGCGTATGACCTGCAAGAGCCTTTTAGGTTTCTTGTTGATCTTGCAATCATCAGCCTGATTGAATATAAGAAGTCAATCATTCAAGGACATAGCCAAATGGTTTGCATTTGCGGATTTATTTTTCAGATACGGATCAACACCGATTTTACACGGATTTCACCTGCAAAGGATCTCTAAAACCCATATTTCCAGGATCCGTGTTCGTCCGCGTAAATTCGTGTCTCAAAGATGATTGCGAAAAAGCATCATTTGGAATGGAAAGAAAGCAGACTTTTTTAATCCTAAATTTGATTTGATGTTTTCTATATCCCCGAAAAAAGTGCAGGGATACATTTTTCTTCAATTACCAGTATGTAAATTATTGTTATCAAGCGGTTGACGGTGAAATTGGATCAAGGAAAAGTTTGGAAATTGATATCGATCGTTGAATTATTGATCGCCTTTACAGTCATAGTTTTAGATATGTTCCTCTCAACTATTGTAATTTTAGGGATTATGGTAATCTCGCTTTTGATCCGCAAAGAAAAACTACAAACTTTAGGTTTCAAAAAAAGTAATGACTTGCTTAAGATGATAATCACTATTTTGTTATTAGTGATCATCTGGACTCTTTTTCAATTGAGCATATTCATGCCGTTATTGAATCACTTGACAGGAACAACACAGGATCTGAGCTCATTCGAAAACCTTAAAGGAAATTTCAATGCTTTATTGTTCTTCCTAGTCCTGACATGGACTCTGGCTGCATTTGGAGAAGAGATCGTATACAGAGGTTATCTGCAAAAAATAATACAGGGTCTGTTTGAAGATACAAGGGTCGGAGTCATCTTTGCAGTCGGGCTTTCTTCCGTGTTATTCGGACTTGCGCATACAGAACAGGGAACAACAGGAGTCATTATCACTTTTCTGGATGCGATCTTTTTCAGTATGATAAAACTGTATCATGATAACAGCCTATGGGCCCCGATCATTGCTCACGGAACAATTAACACTATCGGTTTGCTGTGGTTCTTCTTTTTCGGTCCCATCTATGGATTCTGGTAGATCTCGTTTTGTCTCTTCGAGGATATCAGTACCATTTAAAAGTTATTACAATTTGGGTTTTGTATAATGCCTGTGCCCTGAATCTTAACTATTACCACAAGAGTTCACAGAGAATATGTACTCAGAAGAGCATATGTGCAGTCCTCTGTGAACTCCGTGTTCTATGTGGTTGCTTTTGTTACCATTGACTTTCATGAGCATTTCTACAAGAGCCTATTTCCTACATCTTTATGGTACGCATATTTTCGCCGGTAATTGCCTGAAGGTGGAAATCATAAAAAATTCACAATGTTCGCGGTAATATCCACAAACTCTGGTGGTTCTAACTGTCTTGAGGCTTTTTTTTAGTGTTAGAAATATATGTTTTTGCTTGAGATGTTCTCCAAAATGTTAATCTCTACAAGGCAGACCCTCTGTATGGTAGGGTCTCCAGCTAATGATCCAATTACAAACGCAACCATCCCGCCGCATGCGGCGCGGTCCGAAAAAAGATCGCTCTGATTATCAGCAGTTTTTAAGCTTCTATCTCACTAAGGCTGACTTCTCCCGCTGCAATTGGATGAACACGCAGGGAAGGATCATTAATTTCCGCATAACCTTATCTATACGTCTGGAAGGTTGCGAGGTATAGTATGCTTCTCCGCATTCCTGGCAGATAAAAGCATCAACATCCCTGATTGCAAGCACGGTTTCACCTGTCTTCACAACAAATTCGTGTTTTCCCTCAACAAGTTTACCTTTGCAAAAACTACATTTATCCGGGATCATTGTTTACCAATCCTTATTCTGTCTTCAATCCATTTATCTTTTGCCGGGAAGTAGATAGTTACTATCCTTACATGGTCAACACACTCTGCTACCACAATATGAAATGCTTATTTTTTCACCAGTCCTGAAAAATGAGATCATTAGGTAATTCTCCATTCTTGCAAATGTACGATAAAAGCTCCTGCATACAGGTAATTATTTCTATTCACAGGCATATTCTCATTTAGAGAACAAAAAGGACAATATCATGAGAGAATTCACAGTTGTCATTGAACAGGATGAGGACGGCATTTATGTGGCTTCGGTACCTGAGCTGGACGGGTGCCATACCCAGGCAAAGACACTGGACGAACTGAACCAGCGTATCAAAGAGGCTATTGAATTATATCTTGAAGTCACATCTGAGAGTGATCGATCAGGCCATCTTGATCTTGTAGGTATACAGAAAGTCCGGGTTGATGCATGACCGAAAAGATACTCCCCATTCCTGCCAAAAAGGTCATAAAAGCATTAGAAAACCGGGGTTTTGTGCAGATACGCCAGAAAGGGAGCCATCTATTTATGCAGCATCCCGATGGTAGGACAACTATTATCCCCATCCATGCAGGTCAGGATATTGGAAAAGGTATGCTAAGAAAGATCATAAGCGACGTGAAAATCTCAAGGGATGAGTGGATCAGCCTGGTAAATAGCCTTATCACATTCTGATCGTTCTATTTGTTTTATGCAAGCATTCAGAAAGTATCTTTTCCATTGTTTTGGCATCTACCAGCGGTAGCCTGCTCATACGGTGACCTCTATCTGCTGAGAAGGGAATTATCAAACACTTACAACAAGAAAATAGACGCATGGGAGTCAATGTTATCGCCCCTGCAATAATCCACAGCATGCGGTACGGTCCGCCTCCAAAAAAAAAGAACCAACCAGAAGACCCGCAGTTCATTCTGTATTCAATATATCTATCTTTTTCAGGGTAAGGAATGATTATCATATAACCTTGCTAAGAATTGATCACAGGAAACTTATTAATCTATTAAATTGTAATAAATGTTTATTATGGAGAATTATCGCATTGATGGATCCGGACCTGTAAATTCCATACTGAACAGTTTTTCTACGGATATGTTTGATGGAATTACATTTATCATGCGGCCCGTAGTTGGCGGTATTGATTATCTGAGATCGATGCATCAATCTTATTTGTTTAAAAAAGAGATAAATAATATCTCAAATCTTGATTTTGAGACACGTGAAAAGATACTTGATCTTTTTACAGATATTGTTGCCGGCAAATTATTTGACGAAAGTTTCATCGATGAGCTCGAAAGAAAAGTATCCGAACTGGATGAGATCAAAGATGTTTTTAAAGAATTAGAGCACAAAAGATTGAACATCGAACAAAAGCAGATGCATCACATCTTGAAATTATCCTTAAGAAAACTCAACGGCAGAATAGTATCTATAAGGGATGAGATCAACTCCGGGATGTGGGAGGATGGTGAAGACATCGGTCAGTTATTGTTGCTTGATCAGGTATTTTACCTCATCCAGGAAATGATCAAAGAGGCTCTTGATCTTCCGTTGAACAAACTCGATAAATCAAATATCTGGAATGAATTGATCTTTTCATTACTTTATATAGAAGCATTTCATAGAAAGAAAGTGTCTGATCTGGACTTCCAGAACTTTTTATCCGGCTTGAGTTTATATAACTACAAAAAGACCAGGAACATAAAAGATAACGATGCTGTTTTTGAAGCTTTAGTGATCTGACATGAATTTCTCCATTGATTCAAATATCTTGATTGCCATAGTAAATCCACATGACAGGCTTCATGAAAGATCTATAATGCTTATGAAAGAGTCTTCTGATCATCTTATTTTGTGCTCAACGGTCCTGTCAGAATCCGGGAACCTTTTTAGAAATCGAATAAACCAAATCGTTGTGGAGATAATCCGTTTCCTTCCAAACTTCCAAAATAAGAAAATGACCCAGATGGAATATCAGGAACAACTTATAGCATCCTTCCGAAAGATAAGATCAAAAAATCCGGGTATAGCCAATTTTTTGGATCTGGTCTACAATGAGATCCTTGTATTCCTAAAAGACAATGACAGTTATGGGCTCCCACCTTTCTTATCGCAGCTTGCTGTAAAATATTCACAATCGTTATATCGGAAATTAGACCAGATACATCCTAATGAGAGCAGAATAGTACTATTAGATCAAGCTAACCTGAAACCTATAAAGACAGCAACAATTGGAACATATTTCAAAGACCCCAATGATGAAAGGATCTTTTACGAACTAATGACAAATCTTCCTGATATCGTCCCTATTAACTTTTACACGGGTGATTCTGAATTCGTAAAAAAGATAAACCAAAGCTATCATGCATGTCTTGAGTACTTTGAATTGAGTGAGGACTCTTTTTCCTGTCATCTGGTAAAGGATTGAGCATGCATGTTCTGGAATCCATCTGTCAGGCAACTATCATAATACTAAAGATCATAAGTTTTCCATTCAAAAGGCAGATTTACTCCCGCATCTGAACAAGCGCCCCGCCGCAGGCGGCGCATTCCAATGCCACCGATAAAAGAATAGACAGAGCCTGTATGATTCATCTTGAAACTGTCGCATAGTGCAGTATCAAGATCTCACTCGATCAACGCGCAAATCTGATAATATGAACTTTTTTATCAGGTTTCCCGAATTCACGGGGCTCGTCTTGATTATCTCGGGGCGGGTGCCCAGTATGATGGCCAGCTTCATATTCCCACTCCGTTGTCAGGGTGCCGGGATATGGGATCCGCACGGCCAAAGCCCGGATGATCAAAAACAATACCGATCCTCACAGGCCTGTCAGCAGCATGGCTGCCGATGAAGCCGGCGCCGCCTGTAACCGGAATACGAAAGCCTGAAAGACTGCTCACTACCACCATTTATCAATCACCTGATAAAGAAGGCACATCGTATGCCTTTATAATCATGCTTCGTTGGGTAGGTTAAACTCAGGGAACATATTTAAGTTTTGTCAACGACTCCTGAATGAAGTCGGAAGCTTGCACTTCAAGTTCTCAGTTAACTGAGCAGAGTGCAACAGACTGGTTGATAGCAGCCCTTGAAGCAATGTTCTTACTAGCATTCCAGTCTGTTGAACATAATCAAACCCGGGAAAGTTTTTAATGCAAATGCATGTTATTAAAGATAAGGTGCAGAAATGAAGAAATACACATTCCCTGTAGTTATTGAAAAGGACCAGGACGGGTATTTTGCCATGTGTCCGGCCCTTGAAGGCTGCTGTTCTCAGGGTGACACTTATGAAGAAGCTCTTGAGAACATCAAGGATGCAATTCGCCTGATTCTGGAAGATATGGAAATGTCTGATGAACTGGCTCCGGATATTAACTCCTTCAGCCTGGTCGCAGTCGAGGTCACTGCATGAGTCAACGACTCCCCACTGAAGTAGGGAGCTTGCACTTCAAATTCTCAGTTTACTGAGCAGAGTACAATAGGCTGGTTGATGGCAGCCCTTGATGCAATGTTTTTGCTTGCATTGAAATCTGCATTTTCTGTATGACCACACTTCTGACATGAGAAGGTATCCTGTTTCTTCCTGTTCTTATCTGAAATATGACCACATACTGAACATTGCTTTGATGTATATGCAGGATTCACGAACCTGACAATAACTCCATGTATCCTTGCCTTATATTCTATGAAGTTTCTCAGCTCATTGAATGCCCATTTACTTTTCTTGTCTCGATCTGTTTTCCTAACCGTTGTCCTTTCCCGAATCCCTGTAAGTTCTTCCAGGGCTATCGATCTGTTTGTGTCTTTAGCAGCTTTGACAATATCTTTGGCGATACAATGATTTGTATCTTTCTTGAATCTCCTTTCTCTGCCACTTACCTTTCTCAGATGTTTTTTTGCTGAATAGGTTCCAGCTGATTGCAACTTTGTTTTTATCCGTGTATATTTTTCCCTTACTTCCTGGCTTTTATCTCCGGAATACATCTTTCCGTCAGAAGTTGTTGCAATATTGACAATTCCCAGATCAACTCCAAGGAACTCTTCTGAATCTGAGCAGAGTACAATAGGCTGGTTGATGGCAGCCCTTGATGCAATGTTTTTGCTTGCATTGAAATCTGCATTTTCTGTATGACCACACTTCTGACATGAGAAGGTATCCTGTTTCTTCCTGTTCTTATCTGAAATATGACCACATACTGAACATTGCTTTGATGTATATGCAGGATTCACGAACCTGACAATAACTCCATGTATCCTTGCCTTATATTCTATGAAGTTTCTCAGCTCATTGAATGCCCATTTACTTTTCTTGTCTCGATCTGTTTTCCTAACCGTTGTCCTTTCCCGAATCCCTGTAAGTTCTTCCAGGGCTATCGATCTGTTTGTGTCTTTAGCAGCTTTGACAATATCTTTGGCGATACAATGATTTGTATCTTTCTTGAATCTCCTTTCTCTGCCACTTACCTTTCTCAGATGTTTTTTTGCTGAATAGGTTCCAGCTGATTGCAACTTTGTTTTTATCCGTGTATATTTTTCCCTTACTTCCTGGCTTTTATCTCCGGAATACATCTTTCCGTCAGAAGTTGTTGCAATATTGACAATTCCCAGATCAACTCCAAGGAACTCTTCTGAATCAATTGGTTCTGCTTCCGGTTGATCGACCACGATCTGCAGGTAGAACTCCTTGTTTTGATAGATAAGGTCTGTCTGTCCTTTTCAACTGTCGATATTTTGACCTTTCCTGTACTTTATTCCGGTTTTGATCCTGCCGTCCAATGTAAGGATTGAAACCATATCATTGTTGACGGATAGTATCCTCTGGTCATAGATAACAGCTCCATGTGGTTGGAATTGATGGAGTACTTTTTTGTCAACTTTGTAGCTTTCGGCTACTTTTGCAAGTGCCCTGACAGCTAACTGAGAGGATAGCATGAATCTTTCTCTGATCTCATAGTAGAGGTGGTTCTGTAATTTGAATTTATTGAAAACTTGGTTATAGTATGCGAAATCTGAAATGTAATTGCATGCTTCATTGAAGGATTCCATTGTTCTTAACAACAGTTCATGCTGTTCCTGAGTGGTCATCAATTTACATTTTATAGTAAGGAGCATGCTATCACAGGCAATTAATCATTATTTGTATTTTAGTGCCTGGTAAGCCGACTGAAAGTATTCAGTTTCTGATTTAAAAGGAAGCTTAGATCGTTATAGTTAACGGAATTCCTCCTGCAACTGAAGTTGCAGGCATCCTTCCTTAATTCATCGTGACAAACTTCCAAGGGTCACCGCAAAGCAATTAATAAAAGTAGTTCAGACTGTTGGATTTGAGCTTGTACGCCAGTCAGGAAGTCACATGATATTTCGTAACCATGAAGCAAAAAGGATAGTTATACCTTATCATACAGGAAAGAGCCTGCATCCGAGGTTGTAAGTTCCATACTAAAAGACATTGACCTGAGTGTTGAGGATTTTAAGAAAATGCTGTAGCTTTCATTCTGTTATTTTTTGCTGTCATCTTTCCCGGAGTCATACCTGCCATATTTTTCAGCTATTTCCACACCCTTTACAAAAGTCTTGAGATCCAGATTGCTTTTGATATGGTATTTTTCCAGCAGTTCGTTCACTTCATAGATATCCATCTCAAGCATCTCTGCCAGTTTACCCTTGCTGACATTGCCCTTTGAATATTCCTCAACGAGATAGCGCTCAGCTCCATCCCATAGCATCTGCCTGAGAATAGACTCTTTTTCAAGATGCTGTTCCCGGGCACGTTTCTCAAGGATGGTCTCGATTGAAGCAGGGATGTCTATAGTAATGCTCATTTCAGCAACCACTTCCACAGAGGTACGAAACTGATACCATCTTCTTCCTTCTCAACATCTTCTGTAAGGAGAATAAGTTCAGCATCGTTAACTTTGCTAAACTCGTGCAGACCCTCAACTTCCCTTGGGTTGATATCATTAGTATATGAGACATTTATGGCCTGGAGTTTACCATCCTCGCTTCTGGCAACAAAATCAACCTCTTTTTTTTCTTTCCAGTAATAGACATCATAGTTCCTTCTCTTAAGCTCAATGAAAGTTATGTTCTCGGCCAGCCTTCCTGTATCCTTTGAGAACTGGAATGCCACAGCTCCCCGAAGTCCCTGATCTATACAGTATATCTTGCGTGGATTTACCTGCTGACTCTTAAGGGAAGGGCTGAAGAAAGGAACCTGCCAGATCAGCCCAATGTCCTCCAGGTGTGAGACATATTCAGCAAGAGTTTCCTTGCTAACCTGTGTATTCTCCTTCACCGCCTTATAGTATGAATTTACACTGAAAAGATTACTGAGGATTTCGATAAACTAGACCCACATTAGACTAAAATATAAATATTAGATAAACAAATTAAGTATTATGGATGATTTGACTGATTTTGCTCTTAATGAAGAATATAAACGCCTTCAATCCGTTGGAGACAAGCTTGCAGAAATAGAATCACTTATTGATTGGAAACCGTTTCGTCCAATTCTGGAATCAATGTACAAGAACAGAACAGCTTCAGGCGGCAGGCCTGAAGCTGATGTTATTGTGATGTTTAAAATGCTTGTTCTACAACAATGGCATGGTCTTTCTGATGCTGAACTTGAAAGACAGTGTATTGACAGAATATCCTTTAGGAAATTTCTGGGGTTTCCTGAATATGTTCCAGACAGTAAAACTGTCTGGTCATTTAGAAAGAGAATTAGCGATAATGGAAAAGAGAAAGAAATATGGGACGAGATGCAAAAACAGCTTAATGCTCTTGGATTGAAGATCAAAAAAGGGATGATCCAGGATGCCACATTCATCCACTCCAACCCTGGACATGCTAAAGCTGATGAACCTCGTGGAAAGGATGCTAAAACAGCTAGAAGCAAAGATGGAACCTGGGCAAAAAAAGGTGGCAAATCTCATTTTGGCTACAAGCTTCATACAATTATTGATAAGGAATATGAACTGATCAGAAGATTTGAAACAACAACTGCATCAGTACATGATTCACAGGTAGATCTATCTGAAGTGGGTGAAGTAGTCTACCGTGACAAAGGATACTTTGGAGCAGTTGCAAAGGGTTTTGCAGCAACAATGCAAAGAGCGGTAAGAGGACATCCATTAGGAATAAACGATGTTCTCAGAAATGAAAGGATAAGTGTACAGCGAGTTCCATGTGAAAGAGTCTATGCAGTAGCAAAGGAAGTGTTCAAAGCAGGAAAAGTGCTTGTCACAAATGTGGAAAGGGTGAATGTAAAAATGCTGATTACAGCTTTTTCTTTTAATCTTCATCAATTGAGAACACTGAAAAGGAAGGGAACTATCTAAGATAGCGTAAGCTATCCTAAAATTAAGGTGAAAAGGAACAAAAACATAAAAATCTTGGATGAAGTGGGACGAGTAACAACTTAGATTTATCCGATACTTAAAAAAGAGAGGTTAATCTGAATCCTCTTTAGTATTTAACACCTATGGCCAGATAATGATCCATATAAAGACTCCAGGATCCTTCATAATATCCTCACTTCGTCTTTAAGGACCCGTTCTCTGATAAGTGGACAATGGAATCATAAGTGATGACCTCAACCTTTCTTCGGGCTTCCTTCTCAAGCTCAAGTTTAAGCCTGGCAAAATCAAAGAGACTTTTCCTGCCCTTAAAGCGAACAAGAATATCGATGTCACTTTCCAAGCCTGCCTCGTTCCTTGCAAACGAGCCAAAGATGCCGGCTTTATCCACACCGTTTTTCAGCAGTATTGGAACTATTCTCCCTTTGTACTCATCGATCTGCGTCTCAGCCATAGTATCATATTTCATCTCATATTCCTATTGGCGACAATTCTTATTAAGTTTCTTGCAGGGTATCCTGAAAGTTGGCTTATCCTAAGAAAAAAGCATTCAGATCGAAGAACAAAACAACCACCCCGCCGCAGGCGGCACATTCCAATGCCACCGATAAAAGAATAGACAGAGCCTGTATGATTCATCCTGAAACTGTCGTATAGTGCAGGATCAAGATCTCACTCGATCAACGCGCAAATCTGATAATATGAACTTTTTTATTAGATTTCTCACATTCACAGATTTTGGGCTCATCTTGATGATCCCGGGGCGGGTGCATGGGGTGGTTACTATTTTCATTCCTTTTTAGTCTGTTCTTTCTCAGAACTATACTTGCTGTGCTTTTCAGCCATTTCCACGCCTGTGACAAAATTCTCGTAGCTTATGCTGCCTTTAACGTGGTGTTTTTCAAGGAGTTCATTGACCTCATATATATTGAGGTCCAGCATCTCGGCAAGTTTTCCTTTGCTGATCCTGCCATTTGCGTACTCTTCGATCAGGTAGTTTTCAGCTCCTTCCCATAACATCTGTTTGATTACGGATTCCCTGTTCAAATGCTGTTCCTGGGAACGCTTGTCCAGTATGTTCTCGATTGCCGGAGGGATATCGATGGAGATAATCATTATGATCACTCAATTTTACTTCTTATATAGTAGAAATGTTTGTCCCTGATCATAAACTTTAGTTTATCAAGGAACTTCAATCCTTCATCTTAAAATCCCCAGATTTACTGTATCTTAGCTTCTTCAAAAATAGGAATATAATTATTTATTTGGTGGCAGGGAAACAGACGTTACCCACACGATGTTGAAGGGAACTAAAGTTTTTTCCTGCTCAATCTCTCTCAATCAGAATTGCCCGGATAGAATCCCTTAAACCAATCAGACGATTGCCAACAACATCCCACACAATCTCATAATCAATTCCGAAATAACCATGAGCTAAGCGATCCTGCATACCGGCAATCACCCTCCACTGAATGTCAGGATAATTTGCTTTTATCTCATCTGGCACATTCTTAGCGGCTTCACCAATGATCTCGATATTCTTCACAACTGCCTTGCGGGTTTTCCTATCGTTCAGAAATTCAGCGAAGTCCATTCCTGAAGTGAACTCTTCACGTCAATCGCTTCAACAATGTCAGTTAAAAACATCCTATACTCACGCATGAAAACCGCCTTATGCGTTCGCATAAACCACTTCTGACAAGATCCTGCCCTTCAATTCATCCCTTACGGCACGTTTAGATACTATATCTACCTTTGACCCGAACTCTTCTTCAAGAAAAATTCCAAGGGCCACGAGATCAAAAAGATCCGCACCTTTCTCAAACTCAACAAGGAAGTCTATATCGCTGTCGGTTTTGCATTCATTCCTCACCACCGACCCAAAAAGGCCTATTTCTTTTACCTTATAGTTCCTTTTCAACTCCGCAAGCAGCTCATCCAGTCTTCCCAGAACACTATCCCTTTTGATCATATTAAGTCCCTTATGAGACCTTTGACACATATTTTGGAGGGTCTTTTTATATTATTGCTTTGGTTGGCGTTGTGCGAACTACTCCCTATTAAAATGGGTGGTCTTCTTGCTTAAATCCAATAAACCACTACCATCACCTGAATATATCGAATATGTCCGTGACCGGAGTCGATGATTTTTTTGTCAGCATTTTTGATCTTATCAACAAACTACTCTTTCAAAGGCAGTTCATCAACGGGATGCCAGTCTATTATCTCACAAAAAGCAGCATCTTCTTCTGATATTCTCTTATCTCTTATGTACGTTTCAAGTATCTTCCGTTTGCGTATCCCGTCCTGTGCAACCTTTGATCATCTGACCCATGACATGCTCCGGACCTTATCGTAGAGCTCATCATCGATTGGTGTTGTAAGTGTGGACAGCAATTATCACGGCTCTCTGATACTCTTCGAGTTCCTCAAGCAGATGTACCTTCTTCTCAATGCTTTCTCTGGCCACCTGTGCCCAGTTGATATCCGCAAAAGCATCTATCTCCTTTTTCAGGTCATCAGGGAGGGATATGGTATACTTTTCATAATCTCATCAGCTGCATAAAATTATGCAATTGCATCTAAATTTTTTAATGCAAGGCCAAATGTCAGAAAAAATGTCAGAAATATAGAAACTTCAATGTAATGAAAACAAAGGAGATGGATATTCAGCTGATTAAAAATAAAGCTGTCAAACTCGGGTCTAAGTAAGATATGCAGAATCAAGGGTACAACTATATATTAATAGACTTGTATATTCAGTTGACTATACAAATGAGGTAACAATGTCTTTGTTCTATCTTCCCACTTCTATATTATTGATAATAGTGAGTATCTTTGTTGCATACGAGTCTTGGCTGATGCACATGAAAGGAACTCCGCAAAGCAATCATGAAAACGGTTACCTGTATGCTGCGTTCACTACCTATTTTTCCATGATTGCCGTGTGCACACTCGCATTGCTCTTAATTTCCTCCATATGGAAATAGCACACGGCCTTAAGTTTTCTGGATTTAACAGAAAGCTTTCCAGGGAACCTGGATTTACATAAACTGATCCTAAAATGTAGAAGAACATAATTTTTATAATATATTACTTATATGTAAACTAATATATTATAGGTGATGAAAGTGGCTAAAATGAATTTAAAGAAACCATATTTTTCTAAATGCTTGATCTTTTTCCTAATAGTATCAGCATGTATCGCAACAGCTTCCGCAGACACTCTTACTTTAACCGTTGGGGAAGGGAAGGATTATTTAAACATCAGTGAAGCCCTTTCCAATGCAACTAGTGGTAGTATTATTCTTGTAAGTGATGGAATATATAACGAAAGCATAATTGTTGATAAAGAAGTTGTTATTCGCTCTGAGAATGGTTCTGCCAGCACAATAATTCAGCCGGAGTCCGGCATATCGATATTTAATATAAGTGCCAATAATGTAACTATTGACGGATTCAATATTACAAATGGCACAGGTTCAACAGTTGGCATTCTTGCAGATTATGTTTCTAACTGCACTATAATAAACAATGAAATATCTCAACACTGGGATGGCATTATCGCCTGGAATTCAAATAACATTACTTTGATGAACAACTCACTTAGTTCGAATCTCATTTCTATTTTACTGATAGATTCCATAAATTGTACACTCCGTAATAATACAATGTCATCCACCAGCTATAATTTTGGTGTTTTGACCTCGGAATCGGACAATCTAGAGTATTATTTACATAATATTGATTCCAGCAACCAAGTTAATGGAAAAGCATTATATTATCTGGTCAATGAAGCAAATATAGAAGTACCCACAGATGCAGGACAGGTGTATGCTGTCAATTCCCAGAATATCACAATCAGAGACCTTGTGGTAGGCAATGGGCTGGATGGTGTGGCTTTGATCAATACAAGCAATTCCACTATAGAAAATGTCACTGTATCCGGATGCTATGAAGGCATTCTCCTGTTCAATTCAGAATATAATCTGGTACGAAATGTGACTGCTGTCGATAACGACGGTGGTATTCACAACCACAATTCCAGTAATAACATGCTGCTGGATAACATTGTTAACGATAATTCTGATGGCGGAATTTTCGTTTGTGAATCCGATTATATCGCTCTGCTTGGTAATGGAGTAAGTGGTAATGGAGATAATGGTGTAAGTGTCTGGCAATCTAATTATGTTATGCTGCTGGATAATACTGTTAATTTCAATGCAGACGATGGAATTGATATTGAAGAATCGAACAATGTTTTATTTGTTGGCAACACTGTAAATTACAATTCTGAGGATGGAATTGACATTGAAGAATCATATGATATTCTTCTAATTGACAATATTGTAAATTGCAATTCCGAAATTGGAATTACTATGTATAATACAAATGACAGCACTCTCACCAACAATACGGCAAACGAAAATGCCTGGGCTGGTATTTATTTGCATCAAACTTTTAACATTACATTAATGGATAACACTGCAGATGATAGCACAGGTGCTTATAGTATTGCTGCAATCCAAAGGCAGGACATTGAACCTCAAAATATGGACCGGTTGAGTAATTACGATATTAAAAGGCACTCAAAAAGTACTATCAATGAAGTCCTCTCAGATGATTCGATGTCTGTTATGGGTAGCGATAGCACCTCATATGGATTAGGAATTGATCATTCAGACAACATAACGTTATCAAATACCCACGCAACCGGCAATGATTGTCAACTGCGTGCATATAGATCTGAAAATCTCATAGTTGGCAATATAATAATAACTGACGAATCTGCAGGCATTTCTTTTGCTGGAAACTTTTATGATATAAGTCTAAGCGAAAGATTTTCAGCTCCTGCACCCCCATCAGGAAAAACGAATGTCAATGGTTATGTGAATTTATCTTATTCAGGATATGAATCACTGGGCATAAGTGGATATAGTGGTCCCGGTAGCATGAACATCACATTATCCTACGATGATCCCGGAATGAGCAGCGCAGAAGAGTCCTCAATAGCCCTGTTCAACCTTAATGGCAGCACATGGGTAAGGGTACCAAATGTTACACTCAGCACTAGTAATAACTGTGTTTCAGCAACCGTTACTGGATATGGAGTTGTTGATCTTGATTCAATCATGATCTCTTACCCTACTGCTGAGATAACATTAGCACTTTTCAAGGACTCAGAAAGAACCGGTAGTTCCGGCAGTTCCGTTATCGCAAGGGAAAGAAGTCAGGGAACTATAACCGATCTGCCCCAGGGAGATGATAGAGGACTGACCAAAGATACTGTTGTTAAATCCTCAGATTCAACCACCACCCTGACACTATTCACGGGAACAAAGGCCCTTGATCCATTAGGCAACCCTGTGAACAGTATCATAGTAACTACTCCATCCTCCCTGCCTTCAGACACTCCAAGAGAGGTGATCGAATCTGGTCTCTATTTCAGGTTCGGTCCGTCAGGAACCACGTTCAGCCAGGATGTGATGATCACAATGGACTTCGACCCTGCAGACTTTGAAGGCAGGACTCCTGTGATCTACACATACACATCTGAAGATGGCTGGATCGCCCTGGAAACAACCGTAGACTGGGAAAATGGCAGAGCAACAGCTTATATCAGTCATTTCTCATTGTATGCACTCTTTGGAACAGAGGCCGGGGAAACAACAGTGATAGTAGCTGAAACTCAGGGAGCAGATATCACTGCTCCTGCTGTACAGGAAGAAGAAATACCTGCCGAAAACGAAAGCAGTTCCACCTACCTTTACTGGATAGTTGGTCTGACTATCGTCCTAATCCTGGCTGTTGCAGTTGTTAGACAGAAAAAGAAAGATGGAGGGCTCTAAGCTCTCTACTCTCATTTTTAAAGACAGAGTACGCTGTATGTTGCTCTAAGCATTCGTGACATAAGGGATATTTACAGGACATATACACTGCCATGGAGGCGGCCAAATACTTTGTCATTGGGATTTTAGACTCTCTGTTTTGTATTTTACATGAACATATTTAATTTTTAGAAGAGCAGTACTTTTAAGATTATTCTTTTACAATTTGTGCCTGGATACCGGGAATCCCTACAGCTCCAAAAAGAACTATAACTATAAGGTCATGTGGAATACAGGCTGAACAATTACAAGATACAATTACATGAGCACTGCTTCAGGCCAGCGCCTAACAGATGATACAAAGCAGGCATGCTTTGAAAGTGCCTGGATCGGAAAAATTGCCGGAAAAATACAATGATACCTGCCGAAACCCTTGCTATTATCTTTGGACTTACAGCTGCATTATCATGGGGTGCAGGTGATTTTGTAGGAGGGTGTGCTACCAGGCGGACAAGTGCTTATTCTGTGGTCCTGGTCACGCAGATCATGGGCATCATTACATTCCCAATCCTCGCATTTGCATTTTCAGAAAGCCTGCCTCCATCGAACAATCTTATGTGGGGTGCTTTTGCAGGATTTTTTGGAGCTGCCGGGTTGATAGCACTATACATAGGTCTGGCCAAAGGAAAAATGAGCATAGTTGCTCCTCTGGCTGCAGTAATATCGGTGGTCACACCTGTAATATATTCAGGTCTGAACGAAGGTATCCCTTCCATTATCAAGATCACGGGTTTTACTTTTGCGTTCATTGGAATATGGTTTATTGTCAGTATGAGTGCCGGACCCGGTTTAAAAGCAAAAGACCTGGAATATCCACTCCTTGCAGGTGTGTTATTTGGATTGTTCTTTATATCCATTGATAATTTCAGCGCCACTGCAATTTACTGGCCATTGACAGCTTCAAGAATTACAGCACTGATCATGCTCACTGGATTCATGATGTTAACAAAGACTCTCAGTAAACCCACATCCGATATAATTCCGGTAGTTATCCTTGCCGGATTATTCAACACAGGAGGTGCTACCTTGTTTGCTCTGGCCTCAGAAGCCGGAAGACTGGATGTTGCCACAGTCCTGTCATCGCTAAGTACTGCGGTTACAGTATTGCTGGCATGTACATTATTAAAAGAACAACTTGCTCCGCGCCAGTGGGCAGGAGTGATGGCCGCCCTGACCGCTATAATCCTTATATCTATCTGACATCCTGCACGTACAATAGATAATGGAAGAAAAGGGAGTCATTTTTGGCGGCACGAAACAGTTAAACACTTTCACCCAACTTGTTGTAGGTTTTTATACCAGATAGTACAGAAAAGGATGTACAGATAAATGTAGGTGATAAGTTTGGAAATTGTAAACGAACCACAAATAAAAGAAATAGAAGAACGAAATGTAGCATGTGTTTCATTTATCGGCAACTACCTGGGAAATGCTAGCGTCTTTGGAGAACTATTCGGTAAACTTTGTGGCTGGGCAGGTGCTAAACAATTGATGGGACCAGATACTATTCTGATGTCTGCCTATTATGACGATCCGGGAGTTACACCTCCGGAAGAACTCAAGCTGGATGTATGCATAACCATTGAAGATGGCATTGAAACTGAAGGAGAGATAAAAAAGAAAAAGCTTCCCGGAGGAAAGTATGTAGTAATGCGTACAGAACTGACAGGTGCAGAAGAATATGGCCCTGCGTGGGAGAAGGTCGTTGAGTGGCTGATACAAAATAACCTTGGAATTGATATGTCCAGAGCAAGTTATGAGATTTATTTAAACAGTCCCGAAGAACATCCACAAAAACATCATATTCTTGATATATGTATGCCCGTGAATTAGATTCATGGGCTCATTTCTGAAGTTTGGACTACCACTGGAGAAATCCAATGGTAGTTCCCCGGGCAGATTTTCACGGCCAGCTACATCAGTACTATAGGTTCCAAACAACCGTTCCTTAATCATAAGTATCATAAACGGCTAATATAGTACTGCTCCTGTCAGGAACAATTCCCTATAGCGAAGTCACAGAAAATGCTACAACCTGTGTACTTTCAGAGGACACATAGATTTTATATGGAGTACAATATGAAATTAATATGTGGATTATCCTATTTTATTTTCTTATCTATTTTTATTTCGATAAGCTGTTGTATTGCAAAACCAAGCGCATGTGTCGATGACATCAATGTAGATGTATCCTGGTCAGATGGTTGGGAGAATGAAGGCGGACTTCATTATGATGAGTCAGCAGGATCATACATATCCTTTATCAACATCTCCGTAACTTCCCAAAGAGATGACTTGATTTGGAAAAGTTATGATGGGGATACAGGTGAATTGTTGGGGGATGTAGAGGGTAAAGAGGTATATTACGTAAACAATGCAGAAGAAAATATTCCTGTCATACTGAGATCATACAGATCTCCAAAACAAATAGAGGTATGGGTCATCGCACGATATGATGCAGTTTACAACCAGGATGCACATTTTTTTAAAAGGTATTCATTTAATGAAGAGTCTAATGGCGTTGTCAGAAAGACGATCCAATTACCAGCAAGGGAAATAAGCTATGAGATAACACCTGACCCGCTAGGATTTGTAGTATCAAAAGACGCTGGCCGGACTCAAGACAATTTACAATGGATCATCATCACAAATACCGGAGATATTGATCTGCATGGCGGCATTCTGGAATTTCCCCAGTACTTAAATGAGAAACATATGCATAGACCACACTATAGAACAAGAGAGGTTATTAGACATTTTGATGGAGATATGCCTGGGAAAAGAAACAGTATATATTTAAAACCCGGGGAAAGCGCCAGTTGTGCGATAGAGGTTTCAATCGACGCAAAGACGCCAACAGGGATCCATGAATCAAAAGGGTGGCTGGTAGATACTAAGAGTGGGTATAGACAGTCATTCGTTATTAAAACCAAAGTCATTTAAGCTCTGCGTGAACTACCACCCATTAAAATGGGTGGCTTCTTGCTTCATCCAGCTTTCTCGAGTGAAAGGTCTGTCCACAAGCTCAGACCGCAGTCCCTGCGGCAATATTGTTTAATGCAATATTCAGGATGTTGATGGCTGCGTTAACATCCCGATCATGTTTTGTATGACACGAAGGACATTCCCAGCTTCTATCGTTCAATTTCAGGCCGGCATTCTTGTATCCGCATATGCTACACAGCTTGGAACTTGGCACAAACCTACCGATCTGCATAATGGTCTTACCATACCAATCTGCTTTGTATCTTAGTTTCTCGATGAAACTATTCCAGGCAACATCGGATATCGCCTGTGCCAGACAGTGATTCTTGACCATTCCTGAAATGTTCAGATCTTCCAGACAAATTGCTTGGTTCTTGTCAATCAGTCTTTTAGATATCTTGTGATGGAAATCGTTTCTCTGGTTGGCTATCTTTTCGTGTAGTTTAGCCACAACCAACTTTTGTTTCTTTCTGTTACTCGATCCCTTTTTCTTACGAGATAATGCCCGCTGTTCATGTTGCAATTTCTTCAGGGATGTTTTCAAATGCCGAGGATTCTCGATCTTTTCACCCGTTGAAAGAATGGCAAAATGGCTAATGCCAACATCAACGCCAATGGTTGTGCCTGTCTCAATCTTCTCAGGTATTTCCTGTCCATCATCAACCAGTATGCTTATGAAATACTTACCAGTCGGTGTTCTGGATACAGTAGCAGTCCTGGTTTCCCCGTCGAATCGACGATGGAATTTGGCTTTGATTGGCTCCTTTAATTTAGGCAATTTAACCGTGCCGTTGTCAAGGTCCACTACATAATGCTGTGGAACCTGAAAAGACTGTACAGGGTTGTATTTTGACTTGAAATTAGGATAGTCTGCCTCTTTCCTGAAGAACTTCTGGAAAGCGTTGTCCAGATTGTCAATGGAACCTTGTAAGGATTGGGAATTGACATCCTTTAGCCAATTGTATTGGACCTTGAGACCTGGAAGCATTTTCTTGAGCTCATTCTTACTTATGGATCGGTTCTCATCCTTGTAAACTGTACTCTTAAGATCCAATGCCCAGTTGTATACGAATCTACAAGTACCGAACTGTTTCTCAAAGGAATCTATCTGGGATTTATTTGGATATAATCGATATTTATAGGCTCTTAACATAATCAAATTATTTTATGCTATAATAGCATATATATTTAATGTTTGGTCATGTATGCGATTTTAGATGTTTTTCAAATGAAAATGGACGTAATTCATCCACCCATTGAAATGGGTGGTCTTCTTACTCCAACGTGATAAATCCTCTCAATTACAGTTCAGACAAGATAATTACAGAAGACAGGAAGTCCACAGAGGACAGGAGGTTCACAACGAGGTTTTCATATGCAGTGGGTTAAAATGATGTTTTTCTGGAATGAGCACTCCTCTCCTTCAAGAGCCCGGATACTTTGCAAGTCTGAAATCTCATAATGATGGTACTCATTATATATTATAATATAGATATATTTATATAGTATAATCAATTACTAGGATTTGCAGGTGCAATACCTGCGACGCAGCAAACTGCAATGACCAATACATATAGGTACGATATGTAACTCAAACGGGATCTCCGGAAGGGGATCAGACAAAAACGGAAAAACGAAATGTAACTGCAAAACGGCATAAGGTCAAAGGTCCATCCCCTCAGCCCCCTAAAAACGTTAATCTTTGCCCTTATCCCTTTGCAGGAACACAATAAGTGGAGTATGAGCGGTTCAGTGGAGAATTCTGGACTGTGGTGGTTGAGTGGGGAATGGTGGATTGGGAGTGGTCAGGAAGGAGTGGGGGAGTAAAGAGTGGATACAATGAATATCAGAGTATGAGCATGGGTTAGATACATTCCGGCAATGCCGGGATGTACCGGGGTTATTGTCAACCATTGTGATTATAGTCAATTCTTCCGATCAGCGGAAAATACCGGGTGGTAAATTCAATTACCACTCAGTCCTCTTACTGTTCTGTACATCCGGAACATTATCTTCTTTTCCGATGCTCCGGGTTTTCGGCCAGGATTTGCAGGATACATGAGAATCGTTTCTGTTCCGAAAGGACCTTACTCAGGAAGGCGGTTTTACATCAGCGCGATAGCGACAAAACCTGCCATGATCATAACTGAGAAAACTACGAAACTGAAGAAGTTAATTTTATTGTATATGCTAAACATGGTTAATTTCAAATATCAGAAACTCTATTACTAATTATGGAGAAATTGCCCGATTCAATACGCACAATGGTAATTGAAGATGTACTTGTACAAGAGTGGTTAAACGATTATAGTAAACCAAAGACCATACAAAATTATTTAGAAGGTTTAACCCGATTCATGAGATTTGTGCATCAATATGATAATGGTAGCATGAAAGAGAAAACACCTACTGATATGATTGTAGATGCAATATATGAACAAGGTTTAGCATCTCAGGAAATGGATAAATCATCTCCATCTGCCATTAAAGCGGCATTATTGAAAAAAAATGAAATTGGAAAAACAACGCAATTAATGAATGAATACAAAAGGCATCTTGATTCTATGGGATATACTAAGCGAACCATAAACGGTAGACTGTTTAATGTGGCTTCGTTCTACAAAAAGCATAAGGTTATTCTCGAAGTCAAAATGTCTATTAAGAATGTTGAAACCTCTATTCCAAACCGCAAACCGCCTGAACTGGAAATGTTAATCAATTTCTTTAAAAACTTGAATTTAAGGAACAAGTGCATAATGGGTATAGGGTTAAGTTCAGGACTTGCAAGGGCAGATATTGTTACATTAACAGTGGGAGAATTTAAGAGAGGATGTAAAACATACATTGATGATGAAGGAAACGAAATACAATATTGTGTTTTAAATCGTCAAAGGCACAAATCCGAAGTACAGCACCATACATTCATTTCGCCTGAAACTTGCGGGTTGATAGACCAATACATACAATGGCGCAACAATCCAAATATTACACGTCATCAACTTATAAAAATATATTCAGATGATGATGCACTTTTTATACATGATGCCTTAAAACCAAAATATGTAAAATCGGTAAAGTATGATACACAGGGCAATGTGATTACATATGATGATTCCATAAGGGCAATTTCAGGGCATACTATTTCACACCTGTATATAAGAATGAATGAATCAATGGGCATGGAAAAAAATGCAAATGGTTTCTATCCTATTAGAAGTCATAATATGCGAAGGTATTTCAGTAATATTATGAAAAGTTCATATGTTAAGGAACATTTCATGGGACATAAGGGCAAGGACTCAATAACAACTTATGAAAATTTTGAAGAAGATGAAGCACTTGCCGAATACATGAAATATATTGATGATTTGACTATGCTTGATAAGGTCATTATATCTTCATCTACTGCACCATCTATGAAGAAAATGAAGATGGAATTGGATGAAGAAAAGGCAAGGAATCTTGAAAACGAGAAACGTATTGCACGTCTCGAATTAATGTCTGCCAAAGCAGTCAAACCAAGGAAGAAAAGACTTGCTGAATATCAATCTGATGTATCTGCACAGGAATATCTAAAATATGGCGGCATTGATGATGGTGAACCATTTCCAGATGATGAAGGGGAAATAACGTATCACACTTCGATGTCAGAAGCCGAAAGGAAAGAACTGAAAAAGGCAATGCAAGACAATCCAGATGTGGATATTGAAGGGGATGTTTAACACCCCTCTAGGAATGTTTTAAATTGCACTGGTTGAGTTTGTGAGGGATTAGGCATACTTACATACCCATATTTCATATTTCATTTTAACACCCATTCTCCAAATTCATATTTATATCCCCAATTATTCAAATTCTTTTTAATAGTTGTTGGAGTTGTATTGTAGAGTTTGGATATCGCATTACAGGATAATCCTTTTTGTATATACTCAACCACCTGTTTCTTTGGAAATTCTTTTGGTTTCCGATGGCACATTTTACCATTTTTCTCTGCATTAATCCTGCCCGCCTGCATTCTCTCAACAATAATATTCCTTTCAAATTCGGCAAATGCTGCCATTATTTGCAATGTAAGTCTACCCATGCTTGATGTTGTATCAATTGGTTGAGTGCTTGCGATAAAATAAACATTTAATTCTTTTAATTTTTCTATGCTTATTAATAAATCCATTGTAGACCTTGCGAATCTATCAATTTTTGTAACAATTAAAATATCAAATATGCCTAATTTTGCATCACTAAGCATCCTTTGGAATTCTGGTCTTCTATCGTCTTTACCACTCCAACCGGAATCAACATATTCTTTTACAATTTCATAATCTTTGAGGGAACAATATTTCTGTAACTCTTGCCTTTGCATGAGTATTGATTCTTCCTGTTTATCCGTTGATGTACGGATGTAAATTGCTACGTTTTTTGTCATCATACAGTTATAATATCTTACTGGATGTATATATATATTTTGTATGTTATAAAATATGCTTTAGGTTATTGCACAGGTTACATTGAAAGGGGCGTAGGCATACTTATCATCCCTGATAAAAAGTCCGAAACTTATGCATATAGAATATTGTTGTTTTTATTGTATATTGTTATTTTTGTATGGCTTAACATTTTATACAGTATGTGATAATGAGGGAGTTTTTGCCTTTCAGGACGAGGCTATTTTCAACAAGGATTACATGACCATATCATATTGAATTGCAAACCCCAAAAATCAAAAAATAGATTAGTGGATTAAATGAAAAGGATATTATTTATGAAAAATGAATTTAATTTGCTATAAATATTAAGGCTACATTATTAAATGTAGTGCTTCTGAAAGTGCAATTGATTGTAAGTGGGGTAATACGAATGATTAAGCCATTGATTGAAGTCCTATTCATGTCGGAGAAAAGAAAAAATACTCTTTTGTTATTGCATGATGGAGCAAAGGAAATGGAAATCGTTCTCAAAACTCTTAATACAACCAGACAAGCACTTCTTCCACAGATAAGGATACTTGAGGAACATCATCTTGTTTCTCATCATAGGGATATGTATGAACTAACAACTATTGGAAATCTGATAGTTAATCAGATGAGTCCTCTTATGGGCACATTAGAAGCCCTTGATACTGACATTGATTATTGGGGGACTCATCATCTTGATTCTATCCCTCCTCATCTTCTTGCAAGGATAAACGAACTTGGAAGATGCAAGATAATAAACCCTCCACTTATAGAATATTTTCACGACTACAATGATTTCTATGAGGCTTCAAAAAAATCCAAATCTCTCTTTAAAATGACCACCTTTTTTTATCCAAAAGATGAGATAGCATTCTCTGAACTTGTTGCACGTAATGTAAATATAAATCTTATAATCACCCCAAATTTACTCGAAAAAATGCGAACTAATAAATCTGCTATTTTTGCAGAGCTGATAAAAGATAAAAAGTTACATCTTTATGTTTATCCCACAGAAATGGGCTTTCTATCCATTTCATATAACGATTACTACACGAAGATACGTCTTTTAAAGAATGGTAACGAATTTTCTCATAAACTTGCTTTATGTTCCAACCCAGAGTCATTTAAGTGGGGAAAAGAATTATTTGAGCATTATCTGAAAGAAGCAACACCAATCAGTGAACTCTAATCAAACTGCTCATGATGTAAGATTATTTTTAGCATGAGGATTCAACCAAAATAAATCTAACATTTTATTTAGAATGTTAGGTTCTATTGAGTATTAATATCAGATTTCACTTCAGTTGAAACTGCCATAATTCCACTACTTTTTCTTCTTCTTCAATCACTAGTTTGAAAAATTGCTGTATATACAGTAGGCTTAAATAATTTGTAAACGTCACGGTGTAAAATTAAATTTGTAAATACAGTGGAGATAAAAAATGAAAATCCGAGTAGTAAGTTCAAAAGATGAGATTGATTCTCTTGGACAGAATGAAGAAATCGTACATCTTGCATTCAGGCCATCAAACACCGACATATTTTCCCTTGTTATGAAATGCCCAAATGTCAAAGCACTCCATATCCCCACATCCTACAAAAGAACCATTTCGAACTCTGCTCAAATGTATCTCGAAATGCAAGGAATTGCTCTTCTGGAAGGCGATGTATGGGGTCACAGGGAGGATATCAACGAATACTCTGAAGTTTCCCAAAGTGTCTATGACCGTATAGACCAATACAGGGCAGATGGTTTTTCTGAGGAAGAGATAGTGGACAAGATGAGTAGGGACCTGCATGTTGGGACAGATTTAATCAGATTCTTGCTTAAAAATAAAAAATGGTAGATGCCTAGAAACATCACATTTTTATTATCATGATTTTCCGATTCCTTCAATTTCATCAATGACATGTAGCAGAGGAATCATTTTATCGACAATTAAATTTCCGATTGTACTCAAATTATAAGTATTATCACCATTTTTGTTGATAAGGTAATATCCTGTAATTCTACTAGGTGAGAGAGCACCGCTTTTTCGGTTATGTTTAAGTATGTAATAAGATGTTCGACTGTTCTTGGACTATCCTTCAAGAACAATAACGAATTCACTGTAAGTTCCGATTCAAATAGCATTTGATTTAAGTCTTTTTGTTTCATGTTATCACGCTCTGAACCAGTTGCATTCAATATATTCTTTGATTTTTCTGTAGATGACGCTAGTAAGAACTAATACTTTATGTCCAACATTACTTAACATAATCTCTTATGAATCATTAACATCAAGTGCAGTTATAAGATAAATTGAATTTGTATTGGTATGTTTATTTCAAGCCGAAAATCTTTCAATTACTGTAAATAATAGTGCTGCTTTTTGAGATATCACTCCAAATTGCATTTTGATTGATGTCCAGTACCTTTCAATAAACCAGAATGAAATCCTTTTGTAATTTCACAACTTGCCTATAATTACTTTCAGATGATTACGATGTGAGTATTTCAGGAAAAGGTTGGCGATGTTAGAGTAAAAGATAAATTATTGGTTATAAATCTAAGTAGTTTCAAAGGTTAGTAGTTAATTTATTATAAGCAGTATGCATTCTGTTAATATGTTAAGATTATAGTTATGTAAAAGTACAATTGTTTTCTAGGATAAGTCTAAATGACAAAGCCATTGCTTGATGTTGTGTTCATGTCAGAGAAAAGAAAGGGTGTTCTTCTCTTGCTCAAAGATGGAGCTAAAGAGATGGAATATTTACTAAAT
The DNA here is from genome assembly GCA_000306725.1 of Methanolobus psychrophilus R15. Classification (GTDB taxonomy): domain Archaea; phylum Halobacteriota; class Methanosarcinia; order Methanosarcinales; family Methanosarcinaceae; genus Methanolobus; species Methanolobus psychrophilus. Next base: position 600,049 of record CP003083.1, read on the forward strand.
TCTCTTGATACTACCAGACAGGCATTGCTTCCTCAGATAAGGATACTTGAAGAACATTATCTTGTTAATCACTACCATGATAGTTATGAATTGACAACAATTGGAAAACTTGTAACTGATGAGATGGTTCCTCTTTTAAATACTCTCGATGTTTTGGACAATGATGTTGATTACTGGGGAACTCATAACCTTGATTTTATTCCGCCTCACCTATTGAGCAGAATGAATGAGCTTGGGGATTGTGAAATCGTAAAGCCTCTTATAAGTGAAATGTATGACCTTAACGCTAAAATAACTAATTCCTCTTGTACTTCTAATTCTGTAAATATGATTGCTGCATCATTTCATCCGAGTTACCCCACTGTTTTTTCTGAAATGGCTCGCAAAAATGTAAATGTAAATGCCATCTTCTCCAAAGATGTGCTTGACACTTTACAAGAGAATCACTATATTTTTTTAGAGGAAATGGCGAAGGGCAAGTCATTTAATATTTTTATTCACCATAAAAAGTTAGACTTTTTGGCATTTCTGGTCAATGACTACTATACTCACATGCGGTTGCTAACAAACAATGGAGAGATTGATGGGCAATTTGTTATGTGCAGCAATCCCGCCGCTCTTGAGTGGGGAAAAGAGTTGTTTGACTATTACTTGAAGGATTCCACACCAATCACTAAAATATAATTTGTTGCAGCGATGAGAAAACAACATCCTCGACCCAAATACATCAGAAAATTCCTAAGTCAACTAAATATATAGTGGCGGAGATATGCTATTATGTATAATTCACACTTGTTAAGGGGAATGACTCTTATGCAATGAACCCATTTTAGAACTAGCTACAAGGTAAGGTGAAGCGTCTGCTACACCACCAAGCTTTAAGGCGACTCTTTCCTAACAAGCCCAAAATATTTCCCAATAGCATTTAAGTCTTAACCATCCCGATTGTCTCTATTTTTTGACCTGTTAGTTACAAATTTAAACCTTTTACTTCATTCGGATATCATATATATTATAAAATTCCCATTTAATTCAGTATAAATAGCAATAACGTTATAATCTATGATTAAACGTTTGAAGAAACAGCTACTTGTATGGGGTGTTCAATTGAAGCAACTACTACTTGATGTGATGTTTGCCTCTGATAAGAGAAAAGAGGTTTTATTGCTGTTAAATGAGGGCTCTCAGGAGATGGAATATCTCGTAAAGTGTCTTGGTACCAATAGACAGGCATTACTTCCTCAGGTAAAAATACTTGAGAATCATTATCTTATTTCCCATCAAAGAGATGTCTACGAGCTGACATCTATCGGGAAGCTTTTAGTTGAAGAATTTATTCCATTGCTAGGCACAATTGAATTTTTTAGTGTTGATATTGAATATCTTGGAACTCAAAAGCTCGAATTCATACCTCCTCACCTTTTGAAAAGGGTAAAGGAAATTGGAAGCAGTGAGGTTATAACCCCTGAGATAGCAAATATGTATGACCTTAATGAAGAGTTTCACGAGGCCTCAAAAAAATCTAAATCCGTATTAATAGTTACTTCATTCATCTACCCAAATTTCTGTGAATTAACTCTCGAACTTATAAGTAACAATGTAGAAGTGTACTTTATCATTTCTCCTGAATTAATGGACAAACTGAAGGGGCACAAGTATGTTCATGTTAACAAACTTCTAGAGAGTAATCTGATTCATATATATGTTTATTCTAAAGAGTTGGATTTTCTTTTTATGGGTTGCAATGATTATTACCTGATAGTAAACCCGCTGTCACAGGATGGGACAACCGACCGTAAATATATTATTTCTAATAAAAAGGAGGCTCTTAAATGGGGACGTGATTTCTTTGAATATTATCTGAAAGATTCAACACTAATCACAGAACTTTAATCAAAACATTGTTGCTATGAAAAATTATTGGTTTACGAGAACGTTTTATACAAGAAAAACCAATTTTGACTTACTTGAGAATTAGGATGAGGTGCTTGGAAAACCACCACGCTTTGAAGCACCTCTCTCCTTACAAATCCGAGATATTCCCCAATATCCCTTAAGTTTTTACTTACGGTTGTGTACTAGGATGAGGCACCCGGAAACCACCACGCTTTAGGGTGCCTCTCTCCTTACGAATCCGAGATGTTCCCCAACATCTCTCAACTAATCCACTCCCGTGTTGCGGTTCATTTTCCCCACGACCCGCAACACATACTAAGTCATATTGTTATTTAACATAACTCTTTATTAATAATATACCTAGTAATAATTGCATGTTGAAGTTGTTTTTCAATCAGGGTTTAAATCATGCATGTTAATAGATATTCTTTCTGGATTGGAAGATTTGATAGTATTGTAATTTCAGTTTACATTTGCTATATTCCTATATATAATAAAACAAATATGGTAATGCATTTTCTTAAAAACAAACTTTTAAAAAAGATTTATGTACCAAATAATGGCACAGAATCTTTTAAGTAGTATTCAAATAGTTCCTTTCCCCACTTAAGAGCACTTGGGTTAAAACATAAAATGTATTTAGTATCAAAGTCTCCACCGTTTTTTAATGGCCGTATCTTCGTGTAATAATCATTACAGGTAAAAGATGCACATTTCATTTCTTTATTATAAACATAAAAATGTACCAAGCTATTATCTATTAACTTCTTAAAAATAGTGGGATTATCACTTTTAATTTTGGCAAGCAAATCTTCGGTGATAATGAAATGTAGATGCACATTATGTGAAATAAGTTCAAAAAAGAAATCAGCAAAGTTTGGATGAAAGAATGTGGTTACTCCATAGACAGATTGAGAAGTTTTTGAAGCTTCATAAAAATGATTACTCTCTTCATAAGTTTCCATGATTGAAGGACTTATCACATTACATTTCCCAATTTCATTTATCCTTTGTAAAAGGTAAGGAGGGATGAAATCAAAGTTATGAGTTCCCCAATAATCAACATCTCCGTCCAAAACATCAAGAGTGCTTAAAAGAGTAGTCATCTCATCAACAACGAGTTTTCCGATAGTTGTTAATGCATAGTTATCCTTATAGTGTTCAATAAGATAGTGCTCTTCTAATATTTTCATTTGTGGAAGCAGTGATTGTCTGGAAGTATTATGATATTCAAGAATAACCTCCATTTCCTTAGGACCACCCTTCAAAAACAGTAGTATATTCTTCCTTTTCTCGGATGCGAATATCACGTCAAGTAACGGCTTTTTGATAATTGGCATTATTTCTCACTCTCTTATTCCCACTGCTAATTAAGTAACAATTATATAAAAAATAATTGCACTTCATTGTTTATTTCCACTTGAACCCATCATCTCTTCCGCTGCTATTCCATCAATCTATTCAACTGTAAAGTGACAAACTAATGCATCCTTCATCAAATATAATTGAAGTTTCACAGGAGAAGTTTCATCCATTTTGAATCCTGATTAAAGTCTGCAATTATTTGGAAGGCATTTCATTTGTTGCCAACTTTTCCACAAATGTGACTCTGCTTGGATTGGATACTTCCCCATTGAGCACCCAAGCCTGAAATGAAATCCTATCTCCCTTTTTCAATTCCCCTGCTTCAAAAAATCTATCAATATGCCTTAGAGAAACTCTTTTTGTTACCAATTTTCCATTTTCTCTTGCAATATTCAGCAGGTCAACGCATCTTGGATTCCCTTCAAAATCTTTTTTTGAGTAACCTTGGAATTCCGCAGTAAGTTTAATTTTAACGCCACTATAAGTACTCGTTTTTCTGTAACCCATTTTTTCTCCAATAAATTTAGTTATTTAATGAAATTATTTATTATTTATGCATATATAAACTTATTGACTTAGTACTGAGCGTGGGTTAATTTGTTATTGGAATTATCACCTCTTATAGAAAACTTCGTCTGCCAAACACTATTGCACATGTCAGATTTTTCAAATATGCTTTCCAGCATGGATTTTGTTTGTTAAATATTACTGAAGCAAAAGAATTATAGGAGAAATTCTAGAAAGGCCCATATTTAAGTAACATAGCACAAATGTAACAGCATGGTAATGGAAGGATTGCGTTTTTCACTATTTATAATACCTATATTTGTAGTATTTATTCTTGGAACATTGTTCTGGATTTGGATGCTTGTAGACTGTGCCCTAAATGAACCATCTGAAGGAAATGACAAACTAATATGGATTGTGGTAATAATATTTACACATCTGATTGGGGCATTAATTTATTTCTTGGTCAGGCGTCCACAAAGAAAAAGAATCTATGGCAAATAATTAGGATTCAGTGAATTTGGGCTCTGTATAAATCTCAATATTAGGGTGAAATCAAGATTACAATATCTCAATAAGTAATGCAACTTGCTTAAAATATTTACGAGATTCAATCTTCGTTTTCTCATATTGATACTGTGGAATTTGCTAGGAAAATTTAAAAAACAATCCCCATCTCAATTTTTTTAATGAAAAATTTGCGGAATATCTATTCAGTATAAATATTTTCTATCGAAATGTCGTCAAAAGTACCTATATTATAGTTATAGGTACTTTTCGGCAATTAAAAAAATAATTAATTTTGAATGTTTAAATGATACTTAAATTTTGGAAGAAAAAAATTGAGATAATAAGTATTTCCGGATTTATTATCGAAATAGGTAGAGAGCATTTGTTACCGATTAAGAAATGAATCATTTTATCTACTAAAATTGTGATGTGGGCTATAACTTAATTAAAAAATGATTAATAAAGAAATAGTTTGACATTCTGAATCTGTATATCTATCCATATATAATCTAGTTAGACGATAAATCGTAAGTCTTATGAATATGTAGTCTTTCTAAGAAGTGAGTATTTTGATTTATTTTATAATTGTTTAATTGGAGGAACAGATTTGCCGAATAACAAAGTAATGCCACCTAAATACTGGATTTACGTATGGGGAATACTAGCTGCTTTTTTTGCATTTTCATATGTAGCATATGCACCAAGTGAGGTCATTGCTGGAATCATGTCGGGCATACTGGTTGCAGCAGTTTTTACCCTTTGGCTAGCGGTTATTCATAATCTATGCTATGCATCCCAACTGATTCACAAAATCGTTGCTATTATAGTTGGGGGAGTATCTATTTTCCTTTTTTGGAATCGTTATAACGCACCTAATGCAACTTTGGCAATAATGTTTGTAGTAGTAGTTTCGATTATAATAGTCAGCATAATTCAATTCCTATATCACCATACTCTAAACAAAGGAACCATTAAAGAGGTCTGAATATGAATTATTTTCAAACATTAGGAATCATTTTTGGGCTTGCAGCATTACTAAAACCGTTCTATATGCATTTATTGCTGAAAAGACAAAATCAATTCATTTCTAAAGCCTATACTAAAGAACGTCCTAAATGGATAGTTCCTGTAGCAATTATAGGTTTATCTTTGGTTGCGTTTACTTGGTATAAAGAATTAACAACTGACATTCCATTTTCAATCATAATCACAATTCTTTTCTCATTGACAGCTATAAAAGCAATCTACTTCTTAGTGAATTATAGTGCCTTCCAGAAATGGGTAGCAGGCATGCTTGAAAAAGATGATGGAAAGAAAATAACAGTTCTTAATGCTTTAACTGGAGTATTTGGATTGATTGTTATAATCATTTCATTGGTTTTATATTGAGATATTTTAGAATTTGCATGAAATTGTATTAAGACTTGCGATTTGATTTTTCTGCTGACATCGACCGAAATATTATATAGAAAAAGAATCAATTGTATAAAAGTTAAATTAATGGGTAAAAATGTTAATGCGAGAACCATTTCCTGAAAAAAAGGACTTCCCTGCTGACCTTCAGCGATTTTATGTAAATCCACCGAAGAGATTAAAAAGTTTTAGTGAAGAACATAGTTTAACGTGTATATTGGTGGATGCAAACGAAATAGACAATGGGAAAAATGGAATCTTTTCAAATTATATAGGCAAAAGACCAGATGAGATTCATTATTCAATAGGAATTGGCTTAATTGAAGAAAAGTCACGTAACTATGCTGCAACTGATATAAAAAATAAGTTTACTCAATTTAAACATTACTTTGAAAATAAATACCAAGATAATAAACTATGCAGTATAGGATATTGTGTATTAATAGCAGATAAATTCTCAGAAAAAATCAAAAGAGAACTTAAAGTAAATAAAGACAATAGGTTGGTATATGCTCATAATAAAAATAAACATTTTAAAATAGGAAATGCCCCCGTTTTTTTTGTAAAAAGAGAGGGGTAATATTATGCTTGCAATAAAATTCAGAAACAGAATGAAAGTAAGTGTTAAAACAAAGATTGAAATTATTAACTCTGTTTTTGATATTATCGAAGTAAAAAAAAGGACTAAGATTTTTTACTCGGATTACACATTCTCTGAAGTAGAGGAATCGACGGTAGTTCCACTAATAGATGATTTATTTGAGCATAATATATTAGATAGGTTGGATAGTGACCATTTTATAACGTTTACTGCTGAAACGTCATACGGTTCAGTTAGAGCAGAAATTAATCCCACGAAGGTTAGAAATAGCATATTTAATTGTTCTCATATTGATATAAACATTGAAAATGAGACTTTTTTATATGATATATTAAAAGAAAAAAATAAAATTGTGCATTTAGTTGAATCTCTTGATGAATATAGAGATATTTTGAGTGAAGTTTACTTTTTTGATTTAAATAAAAGTCCGGATTGTTATTCTGATATCTCTAATCGAAGCTTGTTGAAAGTTTATGATGAGGTTGAGTTTGCCAACTTATTGCTTAAAGACTATAAATTTGAGGATAAAGTCGATGAAAAAACAACTAAAGCAATTGGGTGTAATTTTACTCATCAGATTTTCTTGGAGCATCGACAACCTTTTATTCAAAATATCATTCAGGAACATAACTTAAACTTGGTTGCAGCTGCTGGAAGTCTTATGTTAGATGGAAGTGATGTATCTAAATTCATGTCTATAATATTTCTAAAACTGAACCTATACATCACAAACATTAAAAATAAAGATGTTTATAATACGGAATTTAATAAACTCTATGATTAACGTATCTATGTCGTTATCTCAAAGAATATTTCTTATAATACAGATAAAATATAATATGCTCTCTTTTTCATAGAAAAAGCATAATACTATTTAATGCGGTTTCTTATGCATATACACATATTTCTGTAATCCTTCATTTCATAACTAGGTGTCAAAAATGGTCCTAACCTTTAACGAACTCAACTCCCATTTATTCAAAGCAGCAGATATTCTCAGAGGCTCAATTGATAGTTCCGAATACAAACAATACATATTCGGTATGCTTTTCTTGAAACGCCTGTCAGACCAGTTTGATGAAAATGTAAAACAGGTCAAGCAGGAATTAATTAATGATGGAATGCCTGAAGAACAGGCGGAGCTACTTGCAACCACCGACCCTGATGAACATCCTGAAAGCTTCTTCGTTCCTGAAAGGGCAAGATGGAGTGAATTACAAAAGAAGTCATCAGATATTGGTGAAGCAATTAACACTGCATTTGAAGCACTTGAAAATGAAAACTCATCTCTTGAAGGTGTCCTTGTTGCAATTGATTTTAATGATAAGGAAAGGTTAAGTGATGCAGTTCTTCAAAAATTAATTATTCATTTCTCCAAACATAACCTTGCAAATCATAATCTTGAAAATAAGGACATGTTGGGAAGGGCATATGAATATCTCATTAAGCACTTTGCAGATGATGCAGGTAAGAAAGGTGGGGAATTCTACACTCCTGAAGGTGTGGTGCGACTACTGGTAAAATTATTAAAGCCCACTGAAGGTATGAGAATATGTGACCCTGCATGTGGTTCAGGTGGAATGCTCATTGAATGTATCCACTATCTTGCAGAACATGATAAAAATCCAAATCAGATTTCACTGTATGGTCAGGAAAAGAACCTCAACACGTGGGCTATCTGTAAAATGAATATGCTCCTTCACAACATCCTTGATGTAAGAATTGAGAAAGGGGATACCATGTCAGAACCTAAACTTGTTGATTCCGGTGAACTGATGGTATTTGACAGAGTGCTTGCTAATCCTATGTGGAATCAGAAGGAATGGTCAAGGGAGTTATTTGAAAAAGGCGACCCTTACGGAAGGGTAAAGTATGCAGTTCCATCTAACTCTTCAGCTGATTGGATGTGGATACAGCATATGACCTCAACCTTAAACTCCACTGGAATGTTGGGGATTGTCCTTGATAATGGAGTCCTGTTCAGAGGTGGTAAAGAAAGGGAATCCAGAAAGGGGTATGTTGATGATGACCTTATTGAACTTGTAATTGCATTACCATCCAACTTATTCTATAACACTGGCAGTCCCGGAACAATTGTAGTATTCAATAAGAACAAAGCATCTGGACGAAAGAACAAGATACTATTCATTGATGCATCCAATGAATATGAAGAAGGGAAAGCGCAAAACTTCTTACGTGAATCACATATTGACCGGATAGTTGAAGCATTTGATAAATATGAAAATATTGACAAACTTTGTGCTATTGTTGATATGGACAAGGTAATTGAGAACGATTACAATCTCAATGTTTCGTTATACGTTGATACTTCTGAACATGAAGAGGAAATTGATGTTGCTAAAATCAATGCTGAATTGAAGGAATTGATAAATAAAAGGGATGAATCATATCAGGAAATGCAGGCTTACCTCAAGGAGTTGGGGTATGATGAGTGAAGAATCAGTGCCTGATGGTTACAAGAAAACTGAGATTGGAGTGATACCGGAAGAGTGGGATGTTTGTAAGTTCAAAGAATATCTTGACATAAAATCTGGAAAAGGATTCAAATTATCGGAATATTCTGAAACAGGTATAAGGTTACTCAGAATAGATAACGTAACATATGGAAAGATAAAATGGGATACAATTGCTTATTTGCCTGAAGATTATCTAACTGATTATTCTGATTTAGTACTGAAAGAAGGAGATATTCTTTTAGCACTTAATAGGCCAATTACACAAAATAGACTTAAAATTGGTATTCTTAAAAAGGAAGATGTACCTTCTATATTATATCAAAGAGTAGGGAAAATAGTTTTCACTCAAAAGATTAATCCCATTTATGTTTATTACTGGTTATCTACCTATTTACCACCCTTTATTTCCAAAAAAGCTGTTGGCTCAGACCAACCTTTTATAAACATAACTGATTTAAGGAATTTATTATTTATTGTACCGAATCAGAATGAACAACAAAAAATCGCATCCATTCTTTCTAAGGTCGATGAACAGATATCCTTCACTGAATCTATCATTGAAAAGACCGAGGAACTAAAGAAAGGACTGATGCAGCAGTTGTTAACAAGGGGCATCGGGCATACAAAGTTCAAGAAGACCGAGATTGGTGAGATACCGGAAGAATGGAACTATCTAAAACTTGAAGAGTGCTGCACTAGGATTACTGATGGTTCACATTTGTCTCCAAAGAATGTTGATTATTCGGGATATAAAATTGCTACAATTGCAAATATGGATGGAAACAAGTTTGATATAGAGTCGTGTAAAAATATATCTAAAGAAGAGTATGACAAACTCTTTAGTAATGGATGTAAACCTGCAATAGGTGATATTTTATTTTCAAAAGATGGCACTGTGGGTTTATGTTTTGTTCATAAGCAAGATTCAAATTTAGTTTTACTCTCATCAATTGCAATAATATCTCCAAATAATGAAATACTTGATTCGAATTATGGTGCTCAATCTCTTAAGTCTGATTTGATATTGAATCATATTATCGGCAGAAAAACAGGTACAGCTATCAGAAGAATTGTTTTAAGAGATTTAAAGTCTGTAAAAATTCCTATACCCCCTTTATCAGAACAACAGCAGATTGCATCCATTATTTCAAAAGTAGATGAACAAATCACTGACAACAAAAATTATTTATCCTATCTGAAGGAACTTAAGCAAGGACTTATGCAAGATTTACTGACAGGGAAAGTTCGGGTCAAGGTTAGTTAAATGTTGTTAAAAAAAGTGACTATTGATAATTTCCGAAGCATTGAATATCTGGAAATTGATATTTTGGAAATTGCTGGATGCAAGCTTCATACATTTTTTGGCATTAATGAAAGTGGTAAAAGCAATATTCTTAAGGCCATTTCTTTGTTGAACCCTCAGGCTACTATTCAATATGAATCTGACTGCAATAAAAGTGCTATTAAACAGGGCAAACCAATTGAAATAAGATTCATTTTCGAAGTAACAAAAGAAGATGATTTCCCAAAAATTATAAACTCGATGGATAATCAATTTAAAATTGCAGATACCTTTGAACCTTTGAAAATAGAAAAAACAATTTTCTATAAAGAAAATTCAACAAGGGAAGAATACTACAGAATAAATCCATCTGAATTGGTAAATAACATTACAAAAGATGGATTTAACTCTAAAAATACAGCATTAAATATTGTCACTTTTATCGTAGCTGCTGCAGATATAGTAAATAAGCAGAACATAGAAAAATGTATTAATGCTAATGCAAAAGCTCTGATTGATTCTATTGTTCCTGAGGTAATATTTTGGGAACCTTCAGAGAAGTACCTTATAGTGAATCCTGTTAATTTAGAGCAATTCAAGCAAAATCCTGATGTTTCAATACCGCTTAAGCATATTTTCAATTTAGCAGGGTACGATAAAGAAAACACTGCTAAGAATGTAAAAAGAATTCAAGTAAATGCCGATGTTAGAGCTGAGTTTGAGTATGAACTATCAAAAAACATAACTGACCATATTAACCGTATTTGGCCTGAACATTCTATAAATATCAGAGTCCGACTGGAAAATCACGATTTATGTCAAATTTCAGTAGAAGATAAAGACACTGAAAGACTCAAATTTAATATGAATCAAAGAAGTGATGGCTTCAAGCAATTCATATCTATTCTTCTGTCGCTGTCAGTTGAAAATGCTACTAAACAATTACAGAATAAAGTCATTCTACTTGATGAACCTGAACGAAGTTTACATCCCGGAAGTATCAAATGCTTACGTGATGAGTTATTAAGAATAGCTGAAAATAATATCGTCTTGGTATCTTCTCACTCAATATACATGGTAGATAAAAAGAATTTGAATCGGCATTACACTGTTACAAAAGACAAATCAAAAACACATGTTGAACAGGTAAATTCTGATAATCCTATTCAAGATGAAGTTATCTATAATGCTCTTGGAACATCTATATTTGAACTAATTGAACCAAATATGCTCATTTTTGAAGGAAGAAGTGATAAGGATATATTTGATGCTTTTACAAAAAAGCTGGCAGAAGAAATTAAACCTGCGAGAGTTCAAACTATATCCGCTACAGGTGCAGACCAAATACCGAAATATATGAAGTTTTTCCACAACAAACTCATAAAGGGATTTGTTTTAGTAGATTCTGATAGAGAAGGCAAATCTGCATTAAAATCTATTCTTCAACAGGATAGTGAATTTACAAACAGTGTTTTTGAATTAAAGAATCTTGTTGAAATAGGAAAAGATGATGCAACGTTAGAAGATATTCTTCCTCAAAATCTGGTAATTTCTTGTGCACAGGGACTTTATGAAGTTAGTTTTGATTCTCCAAATGGTGAAAGCATACTGAACTACATCAAATCCGTTAAAGAGAAAAAATCCATAAAAAGTGACTGGAAATTAGAACAATTGAAAGAGGATATTGTGCATTCAGTTCTTGAAGACGTCCAAAAAATGGATGTTGCAGAATTAAAAGAAAAGTATGCACAATATATTCAACTTGTACTAAACTTACATTCAAAGATTAAAGAAGTCAACTAGTATGACCGACGAATCCCAAATTCAAATAGATGAATACACTCTTGTTGAAGAGCCTGCAATTAATCTATTCAAGGATTTGGGATATAATTACATAGATGGTCATAATGTTGTTAAAGAACCACATCATTTCTTCCTTTTCAATATACTTGAATCAAAACTTAAAGAATTAAATCCATGGATTGACGCTAACAACCTCAATAAGGTCATCAGGGATATTACTATAGTCCAAGCAAAATCTGCTCTTGAAGCTAATGAAATGATTTACTATAAGTTGGTAAATTACATCAGCACACGGCAGGATTTAGGTCATGGGAAGAAAGGGCAGACTGTAAGAATAATTGATTTTGATAATCCTGAAACTAATGATTTTACTGTAGTTAATCAGTTCTACATCAAAGGTAGCGATTTCAATATTAAACCCGATATTGTTGTATTCATCAATGGAATTCCAATTGCAGTTATTGAATGTAAAAGCCCTAATATTGAATCTCCCATTGATGAAGCAATAAGTCAGTTATTCGGATACAGGGAAAAGAATGAGCAATTCTTCTATCCCAATCAGATACTTGTTGCATTAGCGAGATACCAAGCAAAATATTCATCTACATTTTCACCTGCTAAGTACTTCTTTGATTGGAAAATTCCATATCCTCTTACAGAACATGAACTAAAAGCAAAACTGAATAAGGAAAACCTGACAAACCAAGATATACTTCTTTACTCCTTATTCAATAAAGAGAACATTCTGGATATCATCAGAAGTTACATTGTTTTTGAAAAAGAAGATAATGATACCCACAAGAAATTATGCAGATATAACCAGTACATTGCCAGCAAGAAGATAATCCAAAGGATTACTGAAGGCAAGGGTGGCATCATATGGCACACTCAGGGAAGTGGTAAATCCCTGACAATGACCTATACAGCGTTGAAACTTCGCAGGATGGAGAAGATACCACAGACCAATATTGAAAATCCCTGCATCCTTATTGTAACTGATAGAACAGACCTTGATGACCAGATTTCAGGAACATTTACGAATTGCAATTTCCCAAATCCTGTACAAGTTGATGGTGTTGAACATCTAAAGCAAGAACTGCAATCTCCAATAGGTAAGACTTTATTTACCAATATCCAAAAGTTCCAGACCAATAAAGGTGAAACATATCCTGAACTTTCAAAATCATCAAACATTATTGTCTTTGTAGATGAAGCACATCGAACCCAGTACAAAGACCTTGCTTTAAACATGCGTACTGCAATCCCTAATGCTCATTTCATTGGTTTTACAGGTACTCCTATCGATAAAGAAGATAAATCCACTATAAAGGTATTCGGCACTTATATCGATAAATACCTACCTAAACAATCAATTGCAGATGGTGCAACTGTTCAAATCAAATATCAGGCCAGATTGCCGAATGTTCATGTTATTAGCAGTGAACTTGATGTGAAATTCGATGATGAATTTGATGATTACTCTGATGAAGAAAAGGAAGTCATTAAACAAAGGTATGGCAATTATAAAGCGATAGCAGAGGAACAAAAACGCATAGGAGATATATGTAAAGACCTGCTTGAGCATTACAATACTGCTATAAGGCCAGAAGGATTTAAAGCACAGATTGTTACTTATTCAAGAGATGCTGCTGTGATTTACAAAAAAGTCCTTGATGAGATGGGTGCACCCGAATCGGAAGTAATTTTTTCATCGAACCATAAAGATGACCCTAAGAGTGAATTAAGGAAATATTACAAAACAAAATCTCAACAAAGAAATATCATTAAGAAATTCAGAAGACCTTTTGATGAAGATAACAATCTTGCATTTCTTATTGTATGTGATATGCTGTTGACCGGATTCGATGCACCCATTGAACAGGTAATGTATCTGGATAAACCGTTAAAGGAACATAACCTGATGCAAGCTGTTGCAAGAGTTAATAGGCCATTTACTGAAAATAAAAATCATGGTCTTATCATAGACTATTGTGGAATTTCTAAGAAACTGCATGAGGCTCTTAAGGTATTCAATGAAGGCGATATTGCCGGATATATGGAATCCCTGCTGGATGATGTAGCTCATGCAGAACAGGCATTAAATAAAGTAAAGAGATTCTTTAAAGATGTTCCAGTCACTTCAAGTTCACAAGAATATGTTGATAATTGTGTAATGGGAGTTCTTAATGCACTTGATACTAGGATAAGGTTTGAAAAAGCATTCAAGGAGTTTGCAGCATATGTCAATAACATCATGCCAAACCCTGAAGCAAACCAGTTTAAACGTGACCTGTTTTTCTATGGAAAGATATACAATTCCATGAGAACCAGTTATGATGGTGGAAAGGTCAGTGTTCTTGATGCAGCTCCCAAGGTGAAGAAATTAATTCATGATTATCTTGAAAGCAATGGCATCAGAGTAATGCATGAACCTATTTCTATCTATTCAACTGATTTTTATGATATCGTTAGTCAAAAGACCTCTAATAAGGCCAAAGCCAGTCTTATTGAACATAAAATAAGAACCACAATTGCCAACCTGCTCCCCACAAATCCCATTTATTACACATCATTGAGGGAAAGATTGGACAATATCATCAAATCCCGTGAAGAAGATATGGAATCCTCAACGGTATTACTGGATGAACTGA